>JAFEEA010000348.1 GCA_018241335.1 Pseudomonadota bacterium | reverse complement strand
CGTGGCCGGGGCGTCGCCATAGAGGCTCCGCGGCAGGGGCGCGGACCGGGGCGGCGGCGCACCGGGCGGTTGGATTGGAAGGGCCTCGCGGCGAAGCGGCGCCGCGGCGGCCTGTTGGACGGCGGCCGCCTGGGCGGACGCGGCCGGGGCGCGGCGGGCGCCGCCCTTGCCCGCCCAGGTCAGCATGCGCCCATGGTAGCCGGAGGCCTCGGCCGCGACGCTGGCCTCTTCACGGGCGACCGAATCCGGAGTGGGATAGCTCACCGTCGCGGCGGCCGGCGCTGGCATGCGCAGGGGCGGCGGCGGGCCATAGCGATCCTGGGCCGTGTCGGCCGCCCGCGCGGCCATCGGCAGTCCGAGGGCGGGCATTGCGGCGAGGACGAGCGCCAGGGCGATACGCATGCCAGGTTCCGAGTGACGAAGCTCCAGCCACCGGAATACCCGGCGCGGCTTAATCTGCCGCTAACGACCCCGCCACCAGATCAGCGCCCGTCGCTCCAGGAGCTGGAACAGCGTGTGCAGGGCCCCGCCCATCAGCGCCAGGACCAGCAGCGCCGCCATCATCTTGTCGGTCTGCAGATGGTTTCCGGCCTCCAGGATGCGCCAGGCCAGCCCCTGGGACCCGCCCGACCCGGCCGCGAACTCCGCCACCACCGCCCCGACCAGGGACAGGCCCACTGCGACCTTATGTCCTTCCAGCAGGAACGGCACGGCCGACGGGATCAGCAGGCGCGTCAATCTCTGCCAGCGCGTCGCCCCATAGAGGTCGAACAGCCGCTGCAGGTCCGGGTCGGCGGAGCGCAGGCCGCTGACCGCGCCGGAATAGATCGGGAAAAAGGCCACCACCACGGTCAGGGCCACGACCGCCACCTTGGGATGGTCGATGCCGGCCCAGATCTGGAACAGCGGCGCCAGGGCGATCACCGGCGTCACCTGCAGGGCCACCGCCAGCGGCCGCACCGCCCGCTCGAACACGCCGTTCAGCGCCGCGACCAGGGCGATCGTGCAGGCCGTCAGGCTGGCGACCGCCAGGGAGATCAGGGCCATGGCGAAGGTGTTCCAGGCCGACTGGGCCAGGAGGCCGGTGTTCTTGCCCAGCGCCAGGATGACCAGCGACGGCGGCGGCAGCCGGTAGACCGGCACGCCCGTCCAGCGGCAGGCCGCCTCCCACGCCGCCAGCAGCAGGGCGATCAGCGCCAGGGGCGCGAGGATGGCGACGGCCCGGCTCACGCCGCCCCCCGCATCGCCACGGTCAGCTGGTTCGACACCGCCTCGGCCGCCTGGCGGAAGGGTTCGGTGGCGCGAAAACCCGCCGGGCGCGGCGTCGGGGCGTCAATGGCCGTCTCCCCGCCCAGCCGGCCCGGGCCGGAGGTCATCACAATCACCCGCGAGGCCATGTAGATGGCCTCCTCCACGTTGTGCGTCACGAACACGATGGCGGGCCGCAGCTCCGCCCAGAGGGTCAGCAGGTCGTCGGCCAGGGCCCGGCGGGTGATTTCGTCCAGGGCGGCGAAGGGCTCGTCCAGCAGCAGCACCTTGGGCCGCGTCACCAGGGCCCGGGCCAGGCTGACGCGCATGGCCATGCCGCCGGAAAGCTGCGCCGGCTTGGCGTTCGTCGCGCCGGCCAGGCCCACCGCCTTCAAGGCTTCGCCGGCCCGCGCCCTCGCCTCGCCCTTGTCGACCCCGGCCAGCTCCAGCGGCAGGGCCACATTGGCGGCGGCGGTCAGCCAGGGGGCCAGGGTCGGCGCCTGGAAGACCACCGAGGTCTCGCCCCGACCGGCGGCCCGCCGCACCGTCCCGCGCGTCGGCCCCTCCAGGCCGGCCAGCAGGCGCAGCGCCGTGGACTTGCCGCAGCCCGACGGCCCGACCAGGGCGACGATCTCGCCCTCGCCCACCGCCAGGCTGACCGGCCCCAGGGCGCGCCCGCGCCCGGGGTAATCGACCTCGACGGCCTCCAGCTCTGCGACCGCCCCCGTCACTTTCCGGCGGGCGGCTTGGGCAGCAGGCTCAGGGTGTAGGCGGCCTTGTAGTCCAGGGTCTTGGGATAGACGCCCTGCTGCGAGGCGACCTGGAAGAACTGGGCCCATCGCGCGTCCGTCATGGCCCCGATCCCGTCGCCGGAATCGACGATGCCGCTGGCTTTCATCTTGTCGCGCGCCTGGGCCAGGACATCCTCGGTCATCTCCGGATTGTCCTTCAGGATCAGCTTGTCGGCCGGGCTGGGATCGCCGTGCAGATAGGCCTGCCAGCCGGCCGCCGTGGCCTCGTTGAAGGCCTTCACCGCCGCCGGGTTCGACTTGATCATCGCGTCCGAGGCCAGGACCATCCCCGCGTAGCCGGGGTAACCCTCGTCGGCCAGCAGGAACACCGCCGGCTTGATGTGGCCTTCCTTCTCGATCGTATAGGGCTCGGAGGTCAGGTAGCCCTGCTGCACGATCCGCTTGTCGGCCAGGAACGGCGCGTTGTTGAAGTTGTACTTGCGGATCTGGTCGTCGGTGAACCCGTACTTGGAGCGCAGCCAAACCCAGAACGCCGTCACCGAGGCGTCCGACAGCAGGATCGGGTGGCCTTTCATGTCGGCCAGCGAGTGGATGCCGGCGTCCGGGTGGGCGATCAGCACCTGCGGGTCCTTCTGCATGAAGGCGGCCACCGCCTTCACCGGCACGTGCTCG
>JAFEEA010000347.1 GCA_018241335.1 Pseudomonadota bacterium | reverse complement strand
GCCGAGATCGGCAGGCCGTTGGCGAAGCACTTGCCCCAGCAGCTGAGTTCGGGGCGCACGCCGAAGACTTCCCAACTGCAGTCGCGCGATAGGCGGAAACCGGCCCGAACCTCATCGACAATCAGAAGCGCACCCGACTTGTCGCAGAGCTCGCGCGCCTTCTGGGCATATTCGCGCGTGACCTCGTACTGGTCCTCGAACGCCTCGTGCCGGAAAGGCGTGGCGAAGACGCCCGCGAGGTCATCGCCGGCCTCCGCCACCGCCTTCTCAAGACTTGCAACGTCATTGTAGACATAGGTGCGGATGAAGGTCTTCTCCTCAGGGACGACACCCGCCGGTCGGGGCGTGCACCAGGGCGCAGCGCCGTGATAGGCGCCCTGAGCCACCAGAATGATGCGCTTGCCCGTCGCCGCGCGGGCGCAGGTCATCGCCATGGTCGTCGCATCCGTGCCGTTCTTGCAGAACATGGCCCAGTCGGCGTGGCTGATCATCGAAGTCAGGGCCTCGGCCAGTTCCACGATCAGCGGCGACGGGCCCGTGGTCGTGTCGGCCTTGTCCAACTGGCGGTGAATGACGTCGTTCACCTCCTTACGGCCATAGCCCAGCAGGTTGGGGCCGAAGGCGCACATTAGGTCCAGGTACTTGTTGCCGTCTGCGTCCCAGAGATAGGTCCCCTCCGCCCGCTCGAAGAATTGCGGGAAGGACGCCGGCAGCAGCAGCGTCGATTCATGACCGTACATGCCGTTGGGGATCACCCGCTTCGCCCGCTCGCGGAGCTCCAGTTCCTTGGAATTTATCAGCACCATCGGTCAGCTCCCTGAGATCCATCAAGAGTTGGCGATCAGTCAGCCGGATCGCCGGCGCACCGCCCCGGCGATCGCCGTGCTGACGAACGCCGCAATGGCAGGGTGCGAAGTGAGGGTGACCCATCCCAGGCGCGTCCTCAACTTTTTTTTGATAAAAATCTATCGAGATTGACCTAATTGGGCCATTCCCGACACAATCCGGCTCGATATGCGCATTCTATTAGATTGACATCGATTTCACTGCGGGTAGCCTCACCCCACATCCTGGGCTTCCGGGACGCGACCACCTCGTCGGGGCAAGGCCATCTGGCTCGCCGCGCCGCCGCTCCTTCGCAGCGACGCAGGGACCTTGGAACGCCCGTTCCGGCGCGGGGACGCCAACAGCGGGGCCTTAGGCAGCGGGATTAGTAGAGAGGCGGGCCAGCAGCTCGGACCTCACTGGGAGCGACCTGATGACCGACCTAGTGCGACTTTCCAACCAGAACACCGTCGATGAGGTGGTCGAGATCATCGAACGCGACGGCGGCGTGATTGTAGAGAACTACCTCTCGCCTGAGATCATCGAGGAGCTGAAGGCCGACCTTCTGCCCAAGATCGCGCAGAACAGCCCGGGTGGGGACGATTTCAGCGGTTTCAAGACCCGCCGAATGAGCGCCCTGTTCGCCAAGTCGCGCCGCATGGTCGAGGTGGTGACCCACCCGCTCTTCCTTGGCGCGGCCGACAGGCTGATCAATGTGCCTGTAAAGTACTGGTCCGGCGAGCGGGAGATCGGACTGAAGCCCGGCATACGCATCGGCGCGACCCAGCTCATTCAGATCGCACCGGGCGAGACGCCTCAGAATCTTCATCGTGACCACTGGGCGGTGCTCTGGCGGACGCCGCAGTATGAGCGCCACGTCCGCCTGCAGATCATGTTGGCCGTCAGCGACTTCACAGCCGAGAACGGCGGCACCCTGGTGATCCCGGGCAGCCACACCTGGCCTGACACACGGGTCCCGAAGATGGATGAGGCGATTTCTACCGTCATGAAGGCGGGTTCGGCCCTCCTGTTCATCGGCTCGACCTATCACGGGGGCGGATTGAACAAGACCAATGGCGAGTACAGGACCGGCCTGACTGTGGCGATCGACGCCGCAACCGTCCGCCAGGAAGAGAACATGTACCTCGCCCTGTCGCCCGAGGTTGTGAAGAGCTACCCGGTCGAGATCCAACGCCTCCTCGGCTGGTCGTATACCGATGAGACTCACATGGGCTGGGTCGAGATCGACGGGGAAATGGCGGATCCGCTGCGGCTTCTGGCCTAGTCAGGCTCATGCCTCCCGTCGCCAAGGGATATGCCCCCAGGCAAGTGGCCGCCGCTGTCATGGGTGGCACGCTGGCCCTGCTGGTTCTGGGTCTCCAGCCGTTGCTCTACGGCGCCTATGTCGCCGAGGGGGTGGTGTCGGCCCCGCGCTTGGGGCTGCTTGGGGCCGTGGAACTCGCCGGGATCGCCGGCGGGAGCGCCCTGGCGATCCATCTGCTCAGCCGCCTACGCGCCCAGATCCTCGCCGTGGCGGCCATCCTCCTGCTTGTGGCGGGCAATGCGGTTCATCCGCAAACCGGACAATGGGGCCTGTTGTTTCTGGCCAGACTGATCGCGGGCGCCGGCGCAGGGGTGCTCGTAGGCCTCGCCGCCGGCGCCATCGCGCGAACGTCGCGCATGGGTGCTTGGACCGGGGCCTTTCTCTTCGGTCAGGCGCTCTCCCAGTTCGTCTTGATGCGCGCCCTGATGTCATTCAGCCAAGACATCTCAAGCTACACCGTTCAGCTGTCTCTAGCCGCTTCCGCCCTTCCGGTTCTTGCCCTCCTGCCATTCCTGCCACGAGCCGC
>JAFEEA010000346.1 GCA_018241335.1 Pseudomonadota bacterium | reverse complement strand
AGCAGGTTGGTCTGGAAGGCGATCTCGTCGATGACGCCGATGATCTGGGTGATCTCGCGCGACGAGGCCTCGATCTCGCGCATGGCGGCGACCGCGTCACGCACCACCTCGCCGGAGCGTTCGGCGTCGCCTCGGGCGTCGCGGACGATCCGGGCGGCCTCGCCCGCGCCCTGGGCGCTGCGCTGGACCGTGGCGGTGATCTGGTCGAGGGCGGCGGCCGTTTCCTCCAGGCTGGCGGCCTGTTGTTCGGTGCGCCGGGACAGGTCCTCGGAAGCCTGGCTGATCTCGCCGGCGCCGGAATCGATGCCGCGGGCGGCCGCGGCCACCTCGGCCATCGCCGTCTGCAGCTGATCCATGGCCTTGTTGAAGTCGGCGCGCAGCCGCTCGTACTCGGGCGGGAACGCCTCGGTCAGGCGCGCGGTCAGCTGGCCGGACGACAGGCGCTCCAGCCCGCCGGCCAGGGCCTCGACCACGGCGGCCTGGCGTTCGGAAGCTTCCTGGCTGGACAGGGCGTTGCGGCGCCGCTCGGCCTCGGCGGCCTCGCGGCTGGCGGCGGCCTCGGCCTCCAGGCGGACCTTCTCCAGGCCGTTGTCCTTGAAGATCTGCACGGCCTTGGCCATGACGCCGACCTCGTCGCGGCGGTCCTGGCCCTCGACCTCCACCGCCAGGTCGCCGCCAGCCAGGCGGCGCATGCGCTCGCCCAGGCGCTGAAGCGGCGCGGCCACCTTCATCATCGAGACCCACAGCGCCAGGGCGAACACCGCGGCCACCGTGATCCCGCCGGCGACGATCATGGTGACGATCGAGGCCTGGGAGGCCGCATCGAGGCTCTGGCCGTACCGGGTGTTCTCGGCGATGCGGGCTTCGTTGTAGGCGATCAGGTCCTTGGAGAGCGCGGCGATCTGGTCGTCCACGGAATCGAAAGCCGCGCGCGCCTCGACGTCCTTGTCCTGCAGGGAGAGGTCGAAGGCGGGCCGAGCGGCCTGGAAGGCCGCGTCGAAGCGGGCGCGGAAGCCCTGGTAGTCGGCGGTGTGCCCGGGGTCGAGGGCCGTGGCTTCCTTGAACTGTTGGTCGGCCGACGCCGCGATGGCGTCGAAGTCATGCCGCGCCTCGGTGCAGGTGGCGGCGTCCGCGCCCAGGCACTCGTGCGCCGTGCTGCGATAGAAGGCGTAGCCCAGGGCGGTGGTGGTCCGGTTCAGCCGGACCATGCGGACAATCGCCGGATCCGTCTTCGACACGATCTGCTGATAGCGCTGGGCGGTGGTCTTGAGCTGCATCGCGCCGAGGGCCAGCACGCCGGCGAACGCCACGGCCATGACGACCATCGGGAAGAGCGACTTGTGCGCCAGCTTCATGTTGTCGAGAAATTTCAAGTTCCGTCCCCCAACGAAATCGACCCGAAAGGATCGGTCCTTTCAGGTCTAGTTTCCCGTTAGGTTCGTATTCGCAGGTTTAGAAAGATTAACGCGAACGTTGTTATATTATCCGTAATCTGCGCCAGTACCCAATTTAGGTATCAGCAGGCCGTCGCGATGCGTGCAGCGGCGGCGCTTCGCAGCCGCGAGTCGTGCCCTGCAGTCGGCCCCTCTTCGCCGAGGCGGATCGGCGAAGAGGGGACGTGGTGTCGGCCGCGACCGGGGGGTTAGGCCCTTAGCGGCCCGGCCGTCCCTTCCGTCACCGCGTGCAGGCGCGCGTAGGCGCCGCCGCGGCCCACCAGATCGCCGTGCCGCCCTTCCTCGACGATCCGGCCGCGGTCGAACACCAGGATCCGGTCCGCGCCGCGGATGGTGGACAGGCGGTGGGCGATGACGATGGTGGTGCGGCCCACCATCAGCTCCTCCATCGCCGCCTGCACCTGCAGCTCGGTCTCCACGTCCAGGGACGAGGTGGCCTCGTCCAGCACCAGGATCGGCGCATCGGCCAGGAACGCCCGGGCGATGGCCACCCTCTGGCGCTCGCCGCCCGACAGCTTCACCCCCCGCTCGCCCACTGGCGTCTCATAGCCGTTCGGCAGGCGCGAGATGAACTCGTGGGCGCGGGCCCGGCGGGCGGCCAGGGCCACCTCCTCCGGCGTCGCGTCCGGCCGGGCGTAGGCGATGTTCTCGGCGATGGAGCGGTGGAACAGGGCCGGGTCCTGGGGCACCACGGCGATGTTGCGCCGCAGGTCGCCCTGCTGGACGTGGGCGATGTCCTGGCCGTCGATCAGGATGCGCCCGCCCTGCAGGTCGTAGAGCCGCTGGACCAGCTTGACGAAGGTCGACTTGCCCGACCCCGTGGGGCCGACCAGGGCGACGCGCTCGCCCGGCGCGATGGCCAAGGAGAAGTCCTGGTAGAGGGCGCCGGCCTGGTTCTCGTAGCCGAAGGTGACCCGGTCGAACACGATCTGGCCCAGCTGCCCGCGGAAGGGCTGGGCGTCCGGCCGGTCGGCCAGTTGCGGCGGCGTCTTCATGTAGGCGGCCACGTCCATGGTGTCGTCCAGGCCCTTTTGCAGCATGCGCGTGATCTCGCTGAAATTGCGCATGTAGCCGGCCATGACGATGAACGAGGTGATGGCGAAGGCCACGTCCCCCGGCGTCGCCCGTCCCTGGTCCCACTGGTAGACCAGCATGCCGGTCAGGCCCGCCTGCAGGATGAAGACGAACAGGTTCTGGCCCATGCCGACGATGTTGAAGCGGTCCCA
>JAFEEA010000345.1 GCA_018241335.1 Pseudomonadota bacterium | reverse complement strand
TCGGGGTGATCGACGAGATCGCCTTCCAGACCAACCTGCTGGCCCTGAACGCCGGGGTCGAGGCGGCCCGGGCCGGGGACGCCGGCCGCGGCTTCGCGGTTGTGGCGTCCGAGGTGCGGGCCCTGGCCCAGCGCTCGGCCGACGCGGCCAAGGAGATCAAGGCCCTGATCTCGGACTCCAGCATCCGGGTCGGCCAGGGGGTCGAGCTGGTGGCCGAGACCGGCAAGGCGCTGCGATCCATCGTCTCGCGCGTCGCCCAGATCGACGCCCTGGTGGGCGAGATCGCCGCATCGGCCCAGGAACAGGCCCTGGGCCTCAGCCAGGTGAACAGCGCCGTCAACCAGATGGACCAGGTGGTTCAGCAGAACGCCGCCATGGTGGAAGAGTCGACAGCCGCCACCCACGGGCTGAAGGGCGAGACGGCGGCGCTGATGGCCCTGGTGTCGCGCTTCAAGCTGTCATCCGCCCCGGCCCGCGCCGCGGCGCCGAGGGCGCAGGCCCAGGTTCGGCCGGCGCCGAAGCTCGCGGTGGCGGGCGGCGGCTCGGCCGGCGGCTGGGAAGAGTTCTAGCTGAGGTTCCCGGCCCTGCCTACGGCGGGGCCGGCGGCTAGACCAGGACGCCGTGGCAGTGCTTGAACTTCTTGCCTGACCCGCAAGGACACGGGGCGTTGCGCCCGGTGCGCTCGAAGCCCTCGGGCAAGGCGCTCAGCGGCAGGTTGGCGCGCGCCTCGGCGGAATGATCCTTGAAGTTCAGGCCCGAGCCGATGCCCGCCAGTTCGAGCGCCCGCTCGTTCTCGCCGGTGTTGGGATCGACGTGGATCTCGGTGAACTGTGACGGATTGGGTTCCGGCGGCGGTTCGGTGAACTGGATCTCCACCGTCATGATCCAGCGGGTCACGTTCTGGCGCAGGTCGCCGATCAGCTTCTCGAACAGGGAGAAGGCCTCGGTCTTGTACTCGTTCAGCGGGTCGCGCTGGCCGTAGCCGCGCAGGCCGATGACGTTGCGCAGGTGGTCCAGGTGCATCAGGTGCTCGCGCCACTGAAGGTCGACCATCTGCAGCAGGAAGTTCTTTTCCACCTGGCGCAGCTGCTCGGCGCCCAGCAGCTTCTCGCGTTCCTCGGCCCGCTCATTGGCGGCCTTGAGGATGCGCTCCTCGATCTCTTCGTTGGCGATGCCTTCCTCGGCCGCCCAGTCCTTGATCGGCAGGGTCAGGCCCAGGATGGACTGCACGCGCTCGTCCAGGCCCTCGACGTCCCACTGGTCGGCGTAGGCCTTGGGCGGCAGGTGGCGGGCCACCAGGTCGGCGACAGTGTCGGCCCGCATCTCGACGATGACTTCGGAGAGGTCCGCCGATTCCATGAACTCGCGGCGCTGCTCGAACACCGCCTTGCGCTGGTCGTTGGCGACGTCGTCGTACTTCAGCAGGTTCTTGCGGATCTCGTAGTTGCGCTGCTCGACGCGCTTCTGGGCGGTGGCGATGGCGCTGTTCAGCCACTTGTGGGTGATCGCCTCGCCTTCCTGGACGCCGAAGGTGCGCATGATCGCGTCCAGCCGGTCGCCGGCGAAGATGCGCAGGAGGTCGTCCTCGCAGGAGAGGAAGAACTTGGACTTGCCGGGGTCGCCCTGGCGGCCGGTGCGGCCGCGCAGCTGGTTGTCGATGCGCCGGCTCTCGTGGCGCTCGGTGCCGAGGACGTAGAGGCCGCCGGCGGCCAGCGCCTTGGCCTTCTTGCTCTCGATCTCGGCGGCGATTTCCTCGGTCTGCTCTTCCTCGGCCTCGCGGGTGGGCTCGATGCCCAGGCCCTGCTGTTCCTGGCGCCAGCGGGCCAGGCGCATGTCGATGTTGCCGCCCAGCTGGATGTCGGTGCCGCGGCCGGCCATGTTGGTGGCGATGGTCACCGCGCCGGGCACGCCGGCCTCGGCGACGATGAAGGCTTCCTGCTCGTGATAGCGGGCGTTGAGGACGTTGTGCGGAATGCCCTTGATGGTCTTGCCGTCGACCTCGAAGTTGTGGGCCTTGAGCAGCTCCGACAGGTGTTCGGACTTCTCGATGGACACCGTGCCGACCAGGATCGGCTGGCCGCGGCGATAGCAGTCCTCGATCTGGGCGACGATGGCCGCGTTCTTCTCGTCGGCGGTGCGATAGACCTCGTCGTCCACGTCGATCCGCGCCACCGGGCGATTGGTGGGGATCTCGGCGATGTCCATCTTGTAGATGTCGGCGAATTCCTGGGCCTCGGTGGCCGCGGTGCCGGTCATCCCCGACAGCTTGGTGTAGAGGCGGAAGTAGTTCTGGATCGTCACCGAGGCCAGGGTCTGGTTCTCGGGCTGGATGTCGACGCCTTCCTTGGCCTCGATGGCCTGGTGCAGGCCTTCCGACAGGCGCCGGCCATGCATCATGCGGCCGGTGAACTCGTCGATCAGCATCACCTCGCCATCGCGGACGATATAGTCCTTGTCGCGCAGGTAGAGCACGTTGGCCCGCAGGGCCTGGTTGACGTGGTGCACCACCGAGATGTTGGCCGGGTCGTAGAGGCCGGCGGAATCCTCGGCCAGGTGGCCGGCTTCCTCGAGGATCTCCTCGATCTTCTCGGCCCCGTACTCGGTCAGCAGGGCCTGGCGCTGCTTCTCGTCGTGCTCGTAGGTGGCCGGGTCCTTGACCAGGTCCTTCACCAGGGCGTCGATGATCCGGTA
>JAFEEA010000344.1 GCA_018241335.1 Pseudomonadota bacterium | reverse complement strand
CTTCGCCCGGTTTGGACCCCCCTGAATCTCCGTAATTAACGGTGAACGGTTCATCTTGGTTTGGAAGATTCTTGCGCTCCGGGGCCGTATGCCTTGCCTCGATTTAGAACAAATAAAGAACATTTAGCGGAATGTCGAGGCGCGACGGAGCCTTGCCCGCACCTGCGCCGGCGGCGCGGACGTCAAGGGAACTTCCCGGGCTTTGCAGGCGGCGCCTTCGGGCCTATAGGGCGCGCGTTCGACGAGGGGCTTCGCGGAATCGATGGAACGGCTCGGGCGGCTGATCGCCCTGCCATTGCTGATCCTGGTCATGGCGCTGCAGGGGCTGGCCCCCGCGCAGGCGTCGACCATGGCGCGCGACGCCTTCGGCCAGCCGATCTGCACCGGCGACGGCGTTTCCTCACAACCCGGCAAGAAGCAGGCGCCTGGCCAGCATCAGGGCCACGACTGTTGCGCGGCGGCCTGTGCGGCGGCGTTCGCGACGGCGCCGCCCTTGTCCGACACGGCGGTGGCCATGACCTGGCCCGCCGAAGCCCGCGTCAACCTTTCCGCCGCCCGCTCGACCCTCGGCCCGCGCGGCCCCCCAGACCGGCCGCCCAACGCCCGCGGCCCCCCTTCCCTCGCCTGACGACTTGAGCCGGCGCGCCCGCCTGGGATGCGCCATTTCAGTTCGCCTGGGCGGCGCTCGAACGGGGCCGCCACCTGAGGGGCCATCATGCATTCGAGAGTATTCGCCGCCGCCGGGGCCATGGCCCTGGGCGCGGCCCTTGCCGCCCCGGCGCTGGCCGCCGACGCCGCCGCCGACCTGAACGCCGACAATGCGGTCTCCGCCGTGGAGGTGACCGGCGTCCCGCCCGCCGACAAGGCCCAACGGCCGACCAAGACCGAGAGCGTCACCGCCGAGGCCATCACCGCCCAGGTCAACGCCGTGAACACCGAGGACGCCCTGAAATACCTGCCCGGCGTCCTGGTCCGCAAACGACACATCGGCGACACCCAGGCGCCGATCGCCACCCGAACGTCCGGGGTCGGCTCGTCGGCCCGCAGCCTGGTCTATGCCGACGGAGTGCTGCTGTCGGCCCTGATCGGCAACAACAACACCACCGCCTCGCCCCGCTGGGGCATGGTGGCGCCGCAGGAGATCGCCCGCATCGACGTCGCCTACGGCCCGTTCGCGGCGGCCCTGCCGGGCAATTCGGTGGGCTCGGTGGTCGAGATCACCACGCGCATGCCCAGGGGCCTGGAAGCCGGCGTCGACATCACCGGCGCCTGGCAGCGTTTCGCCCGCTACGGCACGCGCCGGGACCTGGGCAGCGGGCAGGTCAGCGCCTACGCCGGCGACAAGATCGGTCCCCTGGCCTTCTGGGTCAGCGCCAACCACCTGGACACCACCGGCCAGCCGGTAAGCTTCGTCACGGCGATCCAGCCGTCGGGGACCAGCGCCGCCGGGGTCCCGGTGACCGGCGCGTTCGCCGACATCAACCGGACGGGCGCGGCGATCCAGGTGCTGGGCGCGGGCTCCATCGAGCACCAGCTGCAGGACAACGCCAAGGTCAAGGTGGCCCTGGACCTCTCGCCGACGGTCACGGCCACCTACTCCGCCGGCCTGTTCAGCAATCGCGTCGACGCCACCGCCCAGACCTACCTGCGGGACGCCGCCGGCGCGCCGGTCTATTCGGGCTCGCTGAACATCGCCGGCCGCGCCTATTCCGTGGCCGCCAGCGCCTTTTCCAACGGCGTCTACCGCTATGACGAGACCCACTGGCTGCAGAGCCTGAAGCTGGCCTCGCACGGCGGCGGCGCCTTCGACTGGGAGGCCATCGCCAGCGTCTACGACTACGCGACCGACCGCCAGCGCATCCCGGGCGTCGCCCTGCCGGCGGCCACGACGGGCGGCGCGGGTTCGGTCACCGACCTGGGCGGCACGGGTTGGGCGACCTTCGACCTGAAGGGCGTCTGGCGGGCGCCGGGCCACGAACTCAGCTTCGGGTTCCACGGCGACCGCTACAAGCTGGTCAGCAACAGGTACGCGACCACGGACTGGCGCGCCGGCCCGGACGGCGCCCTGCAATCCTCGGCGCTCGGCAAGACCGGGACGGCGGCGGTGTGGGGCCAGGATGCCTGGGCCCTCTCCAGCGCCTGGACCCTGACCCTCGGCGCGCGGTTCGAGCACTGGCGCGCCTATGACGGCCTGAACGCTTCGGCCAGCCCGGTGCTCAACGTGGCGCAGCCGGAACTGTCGGCCAGCCATGTCTCGCCCAAGGCCTCGCTGGCCTTCGTCCCCGCCCCGGGCTGGCGCCTGACCGCCTCCTATGGCGAGGCCTACCGGTTCCCGACGGTGCAGGAGCTCTACCAGACCGTCACCACCGGCGTGACCCTGACCGTGCCCAATCCGAACCTGCGCGCCGAACACGCCCGTTCCGGCGAGCTGTCGGCCGAGCGGAGCTGGCCTGGAGGGCGCGCGCGGGTGTCGCTGTTCGGCGAGTGGCTGAACGACGCCCTGATCTCCCAGACCGCGCCGCTGGTGGCCGGATCGACCCAGCTGTTCAGCTATGTCCAGAACATCGACGCGGTCCGCAGCCTGGGCGTCGAGGCCGTGGCCGAGCAGGACGACGTTCTGGTCAAGGGGCTGAACCTGTCGGGCAGCGTGGTCTATGTCGACCCGCGCATCACCGCCGACAGCGCCTTCGCGG
>JAFEEA010000343.1 GCA_018241335.1 Pseudomonadota bacterium | reverse complement strand
CCCGCGGCCCAGTCGTACCTGCTGGCCGACAAGATCATCCAGGCGTGCCTCGACACCGGCGCCCAGGCCGTTCACCCGGGTTTCGGCTTCCTGTCGGAAAAGGCCTCCTTCGCCCAGGCCTGCGCCGCCGCCGGCATCGTCTTCATCGGCCCCAACTCCCACGCCATCGAGGCGATGGGCGACAAGATCGAGAGCAAGAAGTTCGCCGCCGCCGCCAAGGTTTCGGTGGTGCCAGGCCACGTGGGCGAGATTGACGGGGTCGAGCACGCCATCAAGATCTCCGAAGAGATCGGCTATCCGGTGATGATCAAGGCCTCCGCCGGCGGTGGGGGCAAGGGCATACGGGTCGCCTGGAATCGCCGCGACATCGAGGAAGGCTTCCCGGCCGTGCGGGCCGAGGCCAAGGGCGCCTTTGGCGACGACCGCATCTTCATCGAGAAGTTCATCGAGAACCCGCGCCACGTCGAGATCCAGGTCCTGGGCGACAAGCACGGCAACGTCGTGCACCTGTTCGAGCGGGAGTGCTCTATCCAGCGGCGCAACCAGAAGGTCATCGAGGAGGCGCCGTCGCCGCTGCTGGACCACGCCACGCGCATGGCCATGGGCGCCCAGGCCGTCGCCCTGGCCAAGGCTGTCGGCTACGACAGCGCCGGCACCGTCGAGTTCGTCGCCGGCCAGGACAAGTCCTTCTATTTCCTGGAGATGAACACCCGCCTGCAGGTGGAGCACCCGGTCACCGAGCTGATCACCGGCGTCGACCTGGTGGAGCAGATGATCCGCTCGGCCGCGGGCGAGCCGCTGGCCTTCGGCCAGGACGACCTGACCATCAAGGGCTGGGCCGTCGAGAGCCGCATCTACGCCGAGGACCCCTATCGCAAGTTCCTGCCGTCCATTGGCCGCCTGGTCCGCTACGAGCCGCCCGCCGAGGGCGAGCACGACGGCTATGTGGTGCGCAACGACACCGGGGTGCGCGAGGGCGACGAGATCTCGATGTTCTACGACCCCATGATCGCCAAGCTGTGCGCCTGGGCGCCGGATCGGGCGGGGGCGGTGGCCGGCATGGCCCGGGCGCTGGAGGACTTCCACGTCGAGGGCCTGGGCCAGAACATCCCCTTCCTGTCGGCGGTGATGGACCAGCCGAGGTTCGCCTCGGGCCAGCTTTCGACCAACTACATCGCCGACGAATTCCCCGACGGCTTCCACGGCCTGGAGCCCAGCTCGGCCCAGGCGGACTTGCTGACGGCGGCGGCGGCCTGGATGCACCTGACCCTGGCCAAGCGCGCGCGGCGGATCGGCAATGGCCTGACCTCGCCCCTGGACCGCGAGGACTGGGTGATCGTGGTCGGCAAGCGCCGCCGCCCGGTGCGCCTGGTTCAGACCGGCGAGGCGATGACCGTCGAGCTGACCGAGGAGAAGCGCACCCTGGCGCTCGGCGACGTCGACTGGCGCCCGGGCAGGGCGCTGTTCAAGGCGCGGTTGGATGGAAAGGAATTCTCGCTGACCGCCTCGGCGGCGCCCGAGGGCTTCTTGCTGCGCCACCGCGCGGCCAAGGCGCTGGTCCTGGTGCTGACGCCGGTCTCGGCGGAGCTGCATCAGCGCCTGCCGGAAAAGACTCCGCCCGACACCTCTCGCCTCGTGATCTCGCCGATGCCGGGCCTGGTGGTGTCCATGGACGTGGAGCTAGGCGAGGAGGTCAAGGAAGGCCAGGTGGTCTGCGTCATCGAGGCGATGAAGATGCAGAACATCATCCGGGCCGAAAAGGACGGCGTGATCTCGATGATCGGCGCCAAGGCCGGCGACAGCGTCGCCGCCGACGACGTCCTGGCTGAGCTGGACTAGCCCCCATCGGCCAGGCGCCGGCATCCGCCTGACAGCGAGGCTTCCGCGCGGCGCCGGCGACGCTTAGGCTCGCTCATCCGAGCGGGAACAGGGGTCGATGAACTCTGGCTACAACGACTGGCGGACGCTGTTCTGGTCGGCGTCCGGGCGCGTATCCCGCGGCCCCTGGTGGGTGGCGGTGGGGGTGCTGGCGTCAGCGTCGGCGCTCTACGAGGGCCTGGCCGGCGCGCCGCTGCGGCTCGCGACGTTCTGGTTCGTCTATCCGGCCCTGATCTATTCGGCCGTCTGCGTGAACGCCAAGCGGCTCCACGATCGCGGCCGGTCCGGCTGGTGGGCGACCATGGTGCTGCTGGCCTTCGCCGCAGTCTGGCCCCAGGCCCGGCCGGTGGCGGCGGTGGTGGCCATGCCGATCCTGCTGTGGACCCTGGTCGAGCTCGGCGTCATGGCCGGCGAACAGGGCGCCAACCGCTTTGGCCCCAGCCCCGCCGCGCCGGCTTGACGGGCCGACGCACGCACGCCGTCCTTTCCCCGGCGGCGGCATTGGACTATGCCGCCTGATCCCCTTCTGGAGGTCTTTATGAAGATCGATTTCGTTGCCGCCGACGCGCCGGCTGGCGCCGCGGGCGCCCTGGCCGTCCTGGCGTTCGAGGATGGCCTGATGTCTCCGCCCGCCGAAGCGCTCGACAAGGCGCTGGGCGGGCTCTTGCGGCGCGCCGTCGCCGGTAGCCGGTTCAAGGGCTCGATGGGCCAGACGCTGGACATCGTCGCCCCCGTGGGCCTTGACGCCGCGCGCCTGGTTCTGGTGGGCGCGGGCAAGAAGTCGGCCTGGGACGACCGCGCCGCCGAGCTGTCCGCGGCCCATGCCTACAACGCCGTCAAGAC
>JAFEEA010000342.1 GCA_018241335.1 Pseudomonadota bacterium | reverse complement strand
CGGCCGCCGCGGCGCCGGCCGCTCCCGCCGGCCCGGCCCGGGCCAAGGGCGCCGCCAGCCGCGCCCTGGCCTGCCCGCCCACGCGCGCCCGCGGCTTCCGCGTCCGCCACATCCACCGGGTCCGCAAGGGCTTCGAGATCCGCGTCGCCGGCGCCGAGCGGCCCTACAACCCGGAAGACGACGGCGTCTCCGCCAGCCAGGCCTGGGTCTATCGCTACGAGCTGTCGCGCCACGGCCTCTATCCGTGGGAGGTCGACGGCCGCTGGGGCGTCAAGCGCCATCCGGAGTGGGCCGGCCGCGGCCCGGACGAGGGCGGCGGGCGCGACTACGCCTGGCAGGGCGCCGCCCCGCCGCCGCCCGCTCCGCCGCCGCCCCGTGCGGACGAGCATGCCCATCATGGAGGCATGATGGAGGGCGGCATGATGGATGAGGGGATGATGGACGGCCATCACCACCATCACCACCACGACGACCACCACCACGACGACGGCGCCGATCATGGCGAGCACGGCTACGCCCAGCAGGATGACGCCGGGCGGCAGTACGGGCAGCAGCAGTACCGCGAACAGCAACATGACCAGGGCGGCTACGAGCAGCACGGGTATGTGCGCCAGGGCGAAACCTTCGAACGCCATGTCGAGGCAAGCCAGGCGCAGCAGGCGTTCGCCCAGGACAGCTACGCCCGCGAGCGCGAGATGCGTGAACACGAGGCCCGCGTGGCGGAGGATCGCCGCGAGCAAGATCGCCTGGCCCAGGATCGGCGCGACCAGGCGCGGCGCGAGCACGAGGAGGCCGAGGCCCGCGAGCGCCAGGCCCGCCAGAGCTACACCTACGAGCATCGCCAGTACGACAACGGCGGCGCCTCGGTGCAGCGTGATCACGACGGCCAGATCGAGGCCCGTGACTGGGGCGACGCCGGCGCCGGCGCCTGGCACGGCCGCGGCGACGAGGGCCCGGGCCAGTACCGCCAGGGCTGGTCGGACCGCTACAGTCAGTCGGGCGTCGACGCCCAGGGCTACGCCCACCACAGCGGCGGCGGCTATTCCTATTCGGAAGAAGGCGGCGACACCGGCTGGCAGGGCGGCGATGTCGGCGGCCAAGCCTGGGGTGGCCAATCCTTTGGTGATCGGGGTGGATCCTGGGCCTACGGCCAGGGCGGCTACGCCGGACAAGGGGCCCATGGCTACGGCCAGCAAGGGTATGGGGGCCAGGGCTATTACGGCCAGGGCTACTATGGCCAGGGCGCCTATGGTCAGCAGGCCTGGGGCCAAGATGGCTATGGCCAGGACGGCTGGGGCCAGGACGGCTACGGGCAGGATGGCTACGGGCAGGATGGCCAGCCGGCCTGGCGCACCAACACCGGCGGCGGCTACGAGGTCTATGGCGCCGCCGGCCGCGACAGCCAGGGCTACCTGGTCTGGGCCGGCAAGCCGCGCGCGCCGGGCCGCTAGGTTCCGGTCAACCCCGTTCCAGCGGGATCCAGAGGGTCAGGCCGCCAAGCCCGGTCGCCGGGTCGAAGGACGCGTTGTGGCGCTCCAGGCTTGGCGCGGCGGCGGGGGTCAGGCCCGCGTCCGCCAGGGCGTTGTTCCAGATCGCCGCATAGGTCGCCCGGACCGTCGAGACGTGGCCGGCATGGTCGAACACCGCGTAGTCGCGCGCGGGCAGACGCAGGCGGCGAAGGCCCGCGGGCAGGCCGGCGGGATCGGGTTCCTCGGCCGCGCAGAGATAGTCGAACCGGCCCTCAGCGTCGGCGGGGCCGAGCACTCCGATGGGGATCGGCCGCGCGCCCGCCAGCTCACCGAAGCCCGGCATGAACGCTCGCCACTGGCCCGGTATGCCCTCCAGCGCCCCGAAGGCGTGGCGGCGCGACAGGCCGGCTGCGAGGATCGGGCCGGCGCGGCGCACCACCGGTGGGGCGAGATCGACGGGGCCGGGCGCGGCGGCCACCGAAAGCTCGGCCAGCGCCAGCCCGTCGACGGCTCCTGAACGGCGAACCGCCTCCGGCGTGCGGCCGAAGGCGCGCCGGAACGCCCGCGTGAAGGCCTCGTGCGAGCCGTAGCCCGCCGCCAGGGCGAGGGCGAGGATGTCGCGCGCGCCGTCCGCCAGGGCGCGGGCCGCCTCGCCCAGCCGCCGCGCCCGCACATAGGCCATCACAGGCGTTCCGGTCGCCTCGCCGAAGGCGTGCGCCAGATGGTGACGCGAGACGCCGCAGGCGCGGGCGATCGCCGCCAGGTCGAGGTCCGGGCCGAGATTGCGGTCGATCACCCAGAGGGCGCGGTCGGTCAGCGACATGGTCCGCGAAAGGTCGGACACACCGCAACGGCGATCAAGCGGGCCGGCGCCGGCGGCGCCATGATCGCCAAGGATCACGGAGGGCGACCCATGGAGCATCGAACGGCGCGCGCGCTTCTGGCGGCCCTGGACCGGCGCGAGGTGTCGAGCCTGGAGCTGACCGACGCGGCCATAGCCGCCATCGAGACGGGCGACGGGGCGATCAACGCCGTGGTGGTGCGAGACTTCGAGCGCGCCCGGGCCATGGCCAGGGCGGCGGACGCGGCGCGCGCGGCCGGCGATGCGCGCGCCCTGCTCGGCCTGCCGATGACGATCAAGGAGGCGTTCAACCTCGCGGGCCTTCCCACCACCTGGGGCCTGCCCGGAACGGGGGCGATCCCGGTGGGCGAGGACGCGGTGGTGGCGGCGCGGCTGAAGGCGGCGGGGGCGGTGATCCTG
>JAFEEA010000341.1 GCA_018241335.1 Pseudomonadota bacterium | reverse complement strand
CATCCTCCCACGCCTGCGGCGCGGGCCCCTCCTTCTCCCTCTGGGAGAAGGGATTGAAGAGCGGCGTCTCGCAGGAAACACCTCTCCCATAGGGAGAGGGAGGGGCCCGATCGCGAAGCGATTGGGAGGGTGAGGGGTTACGCCGCCGCCTAGCGGGCGGGAAAGCTGCAGGGCGGCAGCGCCAGGACACTGGCGGCGAGCACCGCGCCGGTCGCGAGCCAGGTGATGAGCATGATCCGGCCGACCCAGGGCGTCGAGGGTGTCCCGCCGCCCCGGACCAGCACCGCGCCGCCGAGCACGCCGCTGACCCCGCCCGCCATGACCACGGCGGTTATCCTCAGAATGAGGGGGTTGTGGCCGCAGCCTATCTCCCGGAGCGAGGATGCGAAGATCACGGTGTTGAAGAGGCCATAGGCCAGGGCGAAAGCCCCTGCGCCGATCAGCAACCCGCCCAGGACCTTGCCCATTCCGCCCGGTTCCTAGCGCAGCCGGTCGCGCATCATCTCCAGCGCCGTCTGCACCGCCGCCATCTGCACTTCCCAGCGGGTCTCGAATTCGAAGACCTCCATGCGGTGGTGCACGGACTGGTTCGAGCGCGCGGTGGCGAGGTGGACCGTGCCCACCGGCTTCAGCGGCGTGCCGCCGCCGGGGCCGGCGATGCCGGTGATCGCCACCGAGACGTGGGCGTGGGAGTTCTCCAGCGCCCCTTCGGCCATCATCCGCGCGATCGGCTCGGACACGGCGCCCAGGTCGGCGATCAGGTCGCCGGAGACGCCCAGCATCTCGGCCTTGGCGCGGTTGGTGTAGCTGACGAAGCCGCGTTCGAAGACGTCCGACGCCCCGGGGATCGAGCAGATCGCCGCCGCCACCAGCCCGCCGGTGCAGCTCTCGGCGGTGACCAGGCGCAGGTTCTTTTCCCGCGCGTCGTCGATCACCAGCCGCGCCAGGGTCTCGATCTCCAAGGAAAACATCCGCCCGTTCCCGTTTCTTCTTTCAACTAGCCGACTCGGGTTGTGGGGGACCAACATCGCCCCGTCCAGCCCCGACAGCGCAGAACGAGGGACGAGCCGAGGCATGACCGCAGTCCCCGCGCCGCGTCCGCACGCCGGCGGCCTCGTGCCCGCGCTGTTCGTCGCCGCCGTCTTCGCCAGCGCCGCCCTGGTGTTCATGGTCGAGCCGATGATGGCCAAGCTGGTGCTGCCCCTGCTGGGCGGCTCGGCGGCCGTGTGGAACGCCAGCCTGGCCTTCTTCCAGGCCGCCCTGCTGGCCGGCTATGTCTATGCGCACCTGCTGCAGCGCCTGCCGTCGATGCGCGTCCAGATCGGCCTGCACCTGATCGTGCTGCTGGCGGCGGCCGTCGTCCTGCCGCTCAAGGTCACCGGCGCGCTCGGCGATCCGCCGCCGGACCAGCCGGCGCTGTGGCTGATCGGCGTCCTGGGGCTTTCGGTCGGCGCGCCCTTCGCGGCGCTCTCGGCCACGGCGCCCCTGGTGCAGGCCTGGCACGCCCGGGTTTTCCGTGAAGAGGATGCGCGCGAGCCCTACGCCCTCTACGCCGCCAGCAACCTCGGCAGCCTGCTGGCCCTGCTGGCCTATCCCGCACTGGTCGAACCGAACATCATCCTGGTCGGTCAAACCCTAGGCTGGACGATGGGTTACGGCATCTTCTTCGTCCTCCTGGCGGGCCTTGGCCTGGCGCTTTGGCGCGGCGCGGCCTCGGCCCCTCCGGTCCATGCTGCGGACGGGCAGGCGGCCGGTCCGGCCGTCACCTGGCGCGAGCGGGCGATCTGGATCGCCCTGGCGGCCCTGCCGTCCAGCCTGATGCTGGGGGTCACCAGCTACATCACCACCGACCTCGGCTCGGCGCCCTTCCTGTGGGTGGCGCCTCTGGCGCTCTACCTGCTGACCTTCATCGTCGCCTTCGCCACCCGGCCCTGGATCAAGCCGTCCCTGGCCCTGATGCTGCAGGCCGCGGCCCTGGCGGTCTGCGCCATCTTCATCCACTTCCGCACCGGCGGCTTCGTGCAGGAAGTGCTGCTGCACCTGACCACTTTCTTCCTGACTGCCCTGATCTGCCACCAGGCCCTGGTCGCCCGGCGGCCGGCGCCCGCGCACCTGACGGACTTCTACATCTGCATGTCTCTGGGCGGGGTGATCGGCGGGTCGTTCAACGCCTTCCTGGCCCCTGTGATCTTCAACACCGTGATCGAGTACCCCGCCGCCCTGGTGCTCTCGTGCCTGGCGCGGCCCTGGGGCCTCGACGCGCCGGCGCCGGGCTGGCGGACCTGGGCGGCCATCGCCGTGGGCACGCTCTTCGCCGTGCTGGCCTTCCTGATCGCCCACCCGCCGGCGCCGTTCTGGGCCCTGATCCGACCCCTGACGCACAGCATGGACCTGTTGTCGGTGACCTCGCCCCTGCTGGCCGTCACCGCCGCCATGGCCTTCACCCAGCGGGGCCGCATCTGGGCCTTCATGCCCATGGTGCTGGTGCTGATCATCGCCTCGGACCGGGCCGCCGACCGCACCGACGTGCTGCAGAACTGGCGCGGGTTCTTCGGCGTCATCCGGGAATCCCGTGCGTGGCACGCGGGCCTGGGCGGCGAGGTGCACATGCTGGCCCACGGCACCACCCTGCACGGCGCCCAGGCCCAGAACCCGCGCTTCCGCTGCCAGCCCCTGGTCTACTACGCCCACGAGACCCCGATCGGGCAGGTGTTCGACACCGTCCAGCGGGCCA
>JAFEEA010000340.1 GCA_018241335.1 Pseudomonadota bacterium | reverse complement strand
GTGCGCGCGCCGGCGTCGGGCCGCGCCGTGGGGCGGCCGGGGCGGCCCTGCGCCGGCCGCTGGTCGCCGTGCCGGGGCCTTGGCCCGGCGGGTTCTGCATAGCGATGAATCGGCTTCGTCGGCATCGGCGGGCCTTTCGGATAGGCCTCTTGAACGCGCCAACCCCGCCAGACTGTTCCGAAATCGGCGTCTTGCGCGCCGCCTTCAGTCCTCTGGCGACCCGAAGATCCGCGCCCCCTCGGCCTCGTCCAGCCCTTCGATGTCCAGGATTTTCAGCCGCGCCGTCTGGCCCGCCACCACCCGCACGGCCGATCGCGGGCGCCCGGCGGCCTTGGCGACCAGCGCCTCCAGGGCCGCGTTGGCCTCCCCCTCGGTGGGGGCGGCCCGCACCCGGGCCTTCAGATAGGCGCGCCCGGCGTCGTCCCGGGCCCAGCCCTCCAGCGCGTCCCGCCCACCCCGGGGCGTCAGGCGAACGCTAATACGCAATCGGCCCGGCCAGGGCGTGCAGCCACCGGAACAGGGCCGGGATCAGGAAGTTGCTGACCCCGATCACCAGGATCACGAACACGAAGGGGGTGAAGTCCACCGGCCCGGTGCGCGGCATGATCCGCCGGATCGGCCGCAGCATCGGCAGGGCCACCGCCTCCAGCGCCCGCCAGATGGAATAGGCGAAGCGGTTGCGCAGGTTGATGATCTCGAACGAGATCAGGGTCGAGGCCAGCGCATACAGGATCACGATCCACAGCAGCAGCTGCAGGATCGCCTGCACCACGTATTCGGCGAAGTCGAGAATGGCGTGCATGGACGTCCTTTTGCGCGCGGCCCTGGGTGCGCCGCCTTGAACGGCGGGTCAGGGACCAGGCAGCGCTTGGTATCCGCCCCCGCCGCCCCCTGCAAGCGCCCGGCCGCCGCCGCGGCCTCCAGCCCGCCTTGACACCCCCCGGGCGGGGCCTTTATGTGCGCCGCTCCTCCCGACCCTGGGCAGGGGGGCCGTAGCTCAGTTGGTAGAGCGCCTCGTTCGCAATGAGGAGGTCAGGGGTTCGACTCCCCTCGGCTCCACCAGGGACCCTTCCCCCTACCGGAACACATAGCCCAGGCTGGCGCCCAGGAAGGTGCCCTTGTGGCCGTAGGCCGTGTCGGGGCCGCCGCCGCGCTGGTAGGAATCGGGGGCGTAGCGGTCGATGCCGCAGAGATAGCCCACAGAGGCGTTGAGGCCGTCGCCCACGCGGCGATCCAGGGCGGTGCGGCCCGGGCCGGGCTTGTCGCCGGCCTTCGGGACATAGGACAGGGCCAGCTCGCCGCCCGGGCGCGGAAGCTTCAGGGCCGGGGCCTGGCCGGCGGGGCGGACGATACCGGCCGGCGCCAGGGAGAGGCCGGCCTCGGCCCGCGCGCCGCTGGCAAGGCCCGCGGAGAGGGTCAGCAGGGCGGCCTGGATCGCGAGCCGGGTCAGGGTGCTGCCCGGGGCCGATCTGGCGCGGCGGCGGGTTTCGGCGGGCTGGCGCATGGCGGCGTCCGGTCTTGGCGCTTGTGGCCCGCCATTAGATCACCGCCGCCCGATCCTGGCGAGCGGCGCGCCCGCTAGATTCCCTCCGCCGCGGCGCGCAGCAGCACACCCAGCAGGCGGCGGCGGGCCGCCGGCGTCGCGCTGGACAGCAGGCTGACCACGGCGTCCAGCCCCTGGCCCGGGGGGCAGGGCTCGGCGGCCGCGCGCACACGGCGTCGCGGGCCGGCCAGGGTGTCGGCGATCATGGATGACGGGCCCCCCAGCCCCGATGGGTCTGTTGTTCAAGACGACGCTGTTCGCCGACGGCCACAGTGGACGTCCGCCGCCCTGGCCGGCGCGCACGATGGCGCCTCATTCCCGCCCATCGGTGTCAGCAGGCTGTCGCGCCCGCTTGCGGGCCGCCCCGGGCGGGGGGATCATGCAGGCGCTTCGAAACGAGGATGCGATGGTCAAGGAAGACGCCCGGAAAGCCGCCGAACTGCGCGCGGGCGCGGCGCGGGTGCGCAGCGCGGCGGACGCCCTCAAGGACCGGGCCGACGCCCTGCCGCGCTCGTTCCAGCGGCGGCTCCTGAAGCTGCAGGCCGGCATCCTGCGCGAGGGCGCGGCCAATCTGGACGACAAGGCCCTGGAGATCGAGCCGGCCCGCGGCGAGGCCTGATCCGCCGCTCCACGCGGCGCCAGCCTGTCGCTGTCGGAAGACGTCGCTGTCGGAAAAAGGGGGCGGACGGCCCTGCTGTGGAGGCGGGCCGCCCGCCGGAGCCGGCTCATGTCTGAACGAGGCGCGGGCCTCGTAGCAGGTTCCGGCGCGCCTGTCGGTCGGGCGCCCGACATACGCCGCCGTCCTGCTTACCCTGGCCTTGCAAGCCGCCGCCCGGCCGCGGAAACATGCGCCCGCCCTGGAGGGACGCACCCATGATCCTGCCGCCCGCACCGCGCCGCGCTGTCGCGCCCGTGGCCGCCGCCGCCCTGCTGGCCCTGACCCTGGCCCTGACCCTGGCTTTGCCGAGCGCGGGCGGCCGGGCCGCCGCCCCGGCGCCGATCGCCGCCTCCTTCGACTGCGCGCGCGCGGCCAGCCCGGCGGAAAAGGCGATCTGCCGCGACGCGCGCCTGGCTGACCTCGACCGCGCCCTGGGCCAGGCCTACGCCGCCCGCCTGGCGCGCGAACCGGGGCTGAAGCAGGAGCAGCGCGCCTGGCTGAAGGCGCGCGACGCCGGCTGCGGCGACGACCGCGCCT
>JAFEEA010000033.1 GCA_018241335.1 Pseudomonadota bacterium | reverse complement strand
CATCCAGCCGGCCGCCACGGCGCCGGCGAACTTGCGCCGGTTGTCCAGCGACTGAACCAGCGTGCGCGGGGTGTGGCAGTCGCCGCAATGGGCCATGGCCTCCGCCAGGTAGGCGCCGCGGTTCCATTCGGGGCTGCGATCGGGATGCGGGCGGAAGCGCTGGTCGGCGTTGAACAGTCGGCTCCAGATCGCCATCGCCCAGCGCTGATTGAAGGGGAACTTCAGGGTGTTGTCCGGCGGGGTGTTCTTCACCGGCGGCAGGCTGAAGATGTAGGCCTTGATCGCCAGGGCGTCGGCGTCGGTCATGTAGGTGTAGGCCGCATACGGCATGGCCGGGTAGAGCGGCTGTCCCTGGTCGTCGACGCCCCGGTGCAGGGCGCCCAGGAACTGGGCGTCGGTCCAGGAGCCGATACCGGTCTCCTTGTCGGCGGTGATGTTGGGCGAGTAGAGCGAGCCGAACGGCAGGTTGAAGGCCAGCCCACCCGCGAAAGGCTGGCCGCCTCGGGCCGTGTGGCAGGCGGCGCAATCGGCGGCCTGGGCCAGGTAGCGGCCGCGGGCGATCGGATCGGTCGCCGTGAAATCGGCGGGCGCGCCGGTAGGCGAAGGGCCCTTGTAGGCGGCCAACTCGATCCCTGGGCCGGCGAAATCCAGCGCCTTGGGGCTGGTGGCGAACCAGGCGTAGACCCCGCCGCCGACGACCAGGACGACGACAAGCGCGATCAGCAGAACGCGGCCGAGGGTTTTCATGCCTCCTTCCTCCCCGCCAGCACGTCGCGGTCGATGGGCAGCCGCCTCAAGCGCTTGCCGGTCGCCGCGAAGAGCGCGTTGGCCAGCGCCGGCTGGGCGATCACCGTCCCGGTCTCGCCGATGCCGCCCGGCGCCTCGCCGCTGGCGATGACGTGCACCTCGATGGGCGGGCACTGGTCCATGCGCAGCATGCGGTAGTCGTGGAAGTTGCTCTGCTGCACCCGGCCGCCCTCTACTGTGATCTGGCCGTAGAGGGCCGCGGTGAGGCCGAAGACGATGCCGCCCTGAAGCTGGGCCACGATCGTGTCCGGGTTGACCGGCGCGCCGGTGTCCACGGCGCAGACGATGCGGCGCAGCTTGACCTCGCCGTCATGGTCCACCTCGGCCTCGCAAACGGCCGCGATCCACGAGGCGAAGGAGGGCTGTACGGCGACGCCGCGACCCACGCGGCTGGGCAGGGGATCGCCCCAGCCGGACTTCTGCGCCGCCAGGTCCAGGGCCGCCATCAGCCGGGGCGACTTGCCGAGCATGCTGCGGCGGAACGCGACCGGGTCCTTGTTCGCCTTGTGGGCCAGTTCGTCGACGAAGCTCTCGACGACGAAGACGTTGTGCGACGGGCCGACGCCGCGCCAGAAGCCTGTCGGCACGGCCGGCGGTTCTTCGCGGATGTACTCCACGTGCATGTTGGGAATGTCGTAGGGCATGTCCGCGGCGCTGTCGTAGGCGTCGAAGTCCATGCCGTCCTTGACCGCGGGCGGCAGCCAGCGCGACAGCACCGAAGAGCCGGTGATGACGTGCTTCCAGGCGTCGATCTTGCCGTCCTTCAGGCGCGCGCTCATGCGGTCGTACCAGGCGGGCCGATAGACGTCGTGCTGGATGTCTTCCTCGCGCGTCCAGACCAGCTTGACCGGGCCGTCGACGTGCTGGGCCACCTGCACCGCCTTGGTGACCGGGTCGAACTCCAGCCGCCGGCCGAAGCCTCCGCCCAGCAGGGCGTTGTGGACGGTGACCTTGTCCAGCGGCAGGCCGGTGACCTGGGCGGCCGTGGCCTGGGCGCGGCTGATCACCTGGGTGCCGGTCCACACCTCGCAGCTGGTCGGGGTGACGTGCGCCGTGGCGTTCATCGGCTCCATGGTGGCGTGGGCCAGGAAGGGCACCTGGTAAGTCACCGAGATCGCGCCGTCGCCGAGGGCCTTGTCGGCGTCGCCCGCCGTCTTGGGGATGACGCCCTTGCGGGTGGTCGAGGCCTTGACCAGGCCGGCCTCGACGTCGGCCATGCCGACCTTGGCGTTGGGCGCATCGGTCCAGGTGATCGCGCAGGCGGCCAAGGCTTGCTTGGCGGCCCACATATGATCGCCCACGACGGCGACGAAGTCGTCGAGCACCACCGTCTGGCGGTAGCCGGGCACAGTCTTGGCCTGGCTGTCGTCGACGTGCGCGACCTTGGCGCCGAACACCGGCGCATGGGCCAGGGTGGCGATCTTGACCCCCGGCGGCAGGGCGTCGATGCCGTACTGGGCGGAGCCGTCGACCTTGGCCGGGGTGTCGAGCCGCTTGAGCGGCTTGCCGATCAGGCGGAAGGCCTTGGGATCCTTGAGCGGCGGGTCGGCCGGCGGCTTCAGCGCGGCGGCGCGTCCAGTGAGGGGGCCATAGGCGATCTTGCGGGCGCTGGCGTCGTGGATCACCTGGCCGGCCTCGGTGCGGCAGGCGGCGGGATCGACGCCCCAGCCCGAGGCGGCGGCCTCGACCAGCATGGCGCGAGTGGCGGCGCCGGCCTTTCTCAGCGGCGTCCAGAAGGCTCGGATGGAATTGGAATTGCCCGTCACCTGCAGCCCGAAGATGGGATTGGCGTAGAGCGCGTCATTGGGCGGGGCGTGCTCGAAGGTCACCTGAGCCCAGTCGGCGTCCAACTCCTCGGCCAGGATCATCGAGATCGAGGTGTAGACGCCCTGGCCCATCTCCACCTGCGGCATGACCAGGGTGACCTTGCCGGCCGGATCGATGCGGATGAAGGCGTTGGGCGCGAAGGCCCCGTCGGGGCCGGCGGCGCGGCCGAGCGGCGTCAGGAATCCGACCAGCAGTCCGCCGCCCGCGACCGCGCCCACCTTGAGCAGGGCGCGGCGCGAAGGCTGGAAACCGGGATCGGACGGGCTATCGGGAAACATCCTCATGGCGGCGCCTCCCTCAAACCGACTTGGCCGCGGCCTTGATGGCCTCGCGGATGCGAACATAGGTGCCGCACCGGCAGATGTTCCCCGCCATGGCGGCGTCGATGTCGGCGTCGTCGGGGTTCGGGATGGTGTTGAGCAGCGCCGCGGCCGACATGATCTGACCGGACTGGCAATAGCCGCACTGGATCACTTCCAGGTCCAGCCAGGCCTTCTGGACCCTGGCGCCGGCGGGCGTCTGGCCCACCGCCTCGATGGTGGTGACCTGCTTGCCGGCGACCGAGCCGATGGGCAGCAGGCAGGAACGCAACGGAGCGCCGTCCACGTGAACGGTGCAAGCGCCGCACTGGGCGATGCCGCAGCCGAACTTGGTCCCCGTCAGGTGCAACAGGTCGCGCAGGACCCACAACAGCGGCATGTCGGGCGGCGCGTCGACCTCGTGCGCCTGGCCGTTGACCGTCACGCTCACCATCGCGTCCCTCCGCCCGTTGCACGCCGGCGACACCCGGAGCCCGCCGGCTCTTGTCCGACGAGCCTACGCCCGGAGGATGCGGGCGTCAGCCGGTGTGAACGTTAGGTCAGCCGGCGCGCGCGGCGCTTGGATGAACGTGCGGCGCCGTCAGATCGTGACCCCCGCCTTGCGCAGATTGCGGAGCAAGCGCTGCAGGTTCGCGAAGTTGCTGCGGCGCAGCTCGGCAAGGCTTCCGCTCAGCTCGGGGGATTCCGCGATGACGATCCCCTTGCGCATCTTGGAGGCGATACCGGCCTTGACCAGTTGGTTCACGTGGCGGCGGGTCGTCTCGTAGGGCAGGCCAAAGGCGTTGGAGAGGCTCAGGATGCTGACGGGGCGGCGCGCCTCGGTTGGCGGCAAGTCGCCCTGGTGAGCGTAGCGCGCCTGCCGCTCCAGGTTCTGGTCGAACCCGGCCGTGTTGGCCGAGATGATCGCCAGGAGCAGCAGGCAGGTCAGGTAGTCCAGGCCCGTATACGACTGCACGAGCTGCAGGCTGCGAAGCAAATAGTCGATCGAGAGGCGGGTGGTGACCCGCAGGTTGTCGGCGGCAGGGTCGACGTCCTGGGCAGGACCGCGCGGGACGGGCTCTGACGTGAACATGACTTCCCCCCCTTCCGGTGGCGTTTCAGCAGCGGCCGGCGCTGACTGCGGCGACCCAGCATAACGCCGTTCGCGAGACACGCAGCACGCGTCGCGCCAATAGTCGGCGGCATGGAGTCGCAACCCGGTCCCGGGAAGTCGCCGCCGAGGATCAGGCGGCGCGAAGGGGGAACATGTTGTCGGGCAAGCGCGGCGGCGGATGGCCCGCGCGTATGTCGGCCACGGCGCGAAGGGCGGCGGGCACGCTCTCGGCCTGATAGGGCTTGGGCAGGCAGGCCATCGCGCCGGAATGCTCGAGGCCACGGACTTCTTCGCACTGTCCGCTGGCGAAGAGGACGCTGGTGCGATGGCGCCGCCAGAGCTCACGGGCGACGACGCGCCCGTCGCCGGGGCTGAGGCTGATGTCGACCACGGCGAAGTCCGGTGGCGCGCGGTCCGCCATGGCGAGGGCCTCGGCCTGGGAAACGGCCACGCCACAGACCTGATAGCCGGCGCGGGTCAGGACGGCCTCGATGTCCATCGCCACCAGCACATCGTCTTCCACGATCAGCACGCTTTGCTCGCTCATGCGACCCTAACCGACAACGCAGAACGTCGTTCCGAATCCGTTGGCGGGTCGTGGCGCCCATTTTGGGCGAGCGATGTCAGCGGGCGGTCCAGGGCGGCTGGCCGACATCATGGATGCGCGTCGCGCGCCCGTGCAGGGCGACCTCGCGGAACTGATAGAGCCAGGCGGCTGTGGGCGGGTTGATCCACTGGCCGTTGGCGAACATGCGCAGGATCGGATTGCCCCCTTCGGGGTGCGGTTCGCGGCGCGGCGCCTCCGGATGATCGAGGTCGGAAAGGGGCAGCAGCCAGGCATGCCCCACCTCGGTGGGATCGGGCGCCAAGGTCACCGGCTCGCCGGACCACAGCACCACCGGAGTGACGAGGTGGCCGCCCAGGGTGACGAAGTCGTCCAGCAGGCCGAGCGCCGCCTCGCGGCCGACCAGAACCCCAAGCTCCTCGGCCGTTTCGCGCACCGCCGCGGCGACGGCGTCCTCGCCCGGCTCGAAGTTGCCGCCGGGCAGGGCGTAGTTCCCCGCGCCGCGGCGCATGGTCAGGGCCCGCCGGGTCAGGGCGAAGCTCGGCCCGGCTTCGGTCGGCGACACGAGGATGGCCACGGCCGCGCGGCGCAGGCTGGCGTCCTCGAGGGCTCGCCGCGGGAAGGCGGCGAGGTTCGCCGCCATGCGGTCTCTCAGCGCCTCCATGGCGCTTCACCATGGGCGGGCAGGTCGGCGCGTCGGGGGGTCAGCGCTGGACGATCTGGGTCAGCACGCCGCCGGTGGCGGACGGATGCACGAAGACCTGGCCCTTGACGGGATTGCCGGGGCCGGGGTCGCCCACCAGCCGAACGCCCTTGGCCCGCAGTTCGGCCAGCGTCTTGTCGATGTCGTCCACCTTCATCGCGATCAGGTGCACGCCCTCGCCGCGCTCGGTGAGGCGCTTGGCGATAGGGCCCTGGTCGTCGATGTTCGAGACCAGCTCGACGTAGGAATCCGGGAAGCGGAAGAAGGCCATCTTCATGCCGGCGGCCGGCGCCTCGGTGCGCTCGCTGACCGGCGCGCCGAAGATGGCTTCGTAGTTGCTGACCGCGGCGTCGAGATCCTTCACCGCCACCACCACATGGTCCACGCCCTTGAACATCGCTGTCCTCCCTGGTTTTCCACGACAGCTACCAGCGGCCCTCCGCCGCGACAACCGCGCCGACTTCAAGCTTGGCTGTGAACCCGACGCCAGCTTGGCCGTTTCGCAAGGCGTCATGGGCCGTGTCAGCCGCCGCGGCCTGCTTCGGGAGCGCCGCGATGGTGCAATACGCCGTGGCACAGAAGGATGCCGAGTGGACCCTGTTCAGAGACGGCGCGCCCATCCGACGCGGCCTCTCGCGGTCAGCGGCGATCGAGCTGGCCGAGATGCTCGCCTTTCGGGCCGAAGCGGCGGGCGACGAGGTGGAAATCCTGATCCAGGGCTACACCGGCGAGGTCACCGAACGCCGCTCGGGACGACGGCGCGAGACGGAATGAGGCCTAGTCCCGGCAGAGGGTCACCCACTTGTAGGCTTCGTAGCCATCGGCGTCGCGGTGCGCGACTTCGCGCCAGCGGCAGTAGCGTCCGGCCGGGTCCCGCCAGGCGGCCCCGACGCGGCCGGTGAAATGGTCCCTGCCCGAGGCGTAGCCGGTGTCGTCTCCCTGGTAGGCGCTGTCGCGGCCATAGGCGCCCGCGCTAGGCGCCTGGTCGTCGACGTCACGATCCTGGTCGCCGTCGACGTGGCGGTAGGAGTCGTCGCCCCACCCGGAATAGCCTCTCTCGTTGGAATTCCCCTCACCGTAGGGGCTGTAATCCTGGGCCAGGACGGCGGCGGGCAGGGCGGCGGCCGACAGGGCGCCGAGGGCGAGCAAGAGCCTCAACATCATGCATCTCCGTTGCAGACCTGGGCGGGTAACGCGCGGCGGTCTCGAACGATGCATGCCCCCTATGCCGGTCCGGACGCCGAAGGGCGGTTGACGCCGTCGCGGCAACTCCGCCAGTTAGGAAGGCGGCGTCCCCTTTTTCCTTCCAGTCCGGGGGCAAGGCCAAGATTTCAGAGGAAGCGCCATGGCAGCCAAGAGATTTCCCGTCGAGGCGGGGCATATCCTGATGTTCGCCCGCTCGGTGGGCGACGATAACAAGGTCTATTCCGACCCCGACTACGCCAAGACGACGGAAGCGGGGGGCATCATCGCCCCGCCGACCTTCGCCCAGTCGAGCGCGCAGTTCGATCCCGACTATTTCCTGCGGCCCAAGATCGGCCAGCCTTGGTTCGGTTCGGGCAAGAACCCTACCGGCGCGGTCCCGCGGGCCGGCGGTGGCGGTGGCGGCGGCGGTGGGGGCGGCGGCCTCCACGCCGAACAGCATTTCGAATATCACCGCACGCTCAAGGCCGGCGACGTCCTGACGGCCACCACCCTGCCCGGCAAGACCTGGGAGAAGGAAGGCAAGCGGTCCGGCAAGCTGGTGTTCTCGGAGAGCGTCACCGAATACCGCGACCAGAACGGCGAACTGGTGATCACCGCCCGCGGCGTGGGCGTGCGCACCGAACGCCCGGTCGATCAGTCCAAGGAGAATGCGTGATGGCTCTTAGCGCCAGCAAGCTGAAGGTGGGCGACACCCACACCGCGCGCCTGGTCGAGGACCTGAAGCGCACCCAGATCGTCCAGTACGCGGGCGCGTCGGGCGACTACAACCCGTTGCACACGGACGAGATCTTCACCACCAAGGTGGCCGGCTATCCGTCGGTCTTCGCCCACGGCATGCTGACCATGGGCATGACCGGCAAGATGCTGACCGACTATGTCGGCGACGCGCGCCTGACCAAGTACGGCGTGCGCTTCACCAGCCAGGTCTGGCCGGGCGACACCCTGGACTCCACGGCGACCGTCAAGGCGATCACCGAGAAGGACGGCGTCAAGCTGGTGGAGCTGGACGTCGAGACCAAGAACCAGGATGGCGTCGTCGTAGTCAGCGGCTACGCGGAAGCGCGGATCGACCCGTAAGGGCGAAGCAGTCTTGAAGTCCAAGGGGCCGGCCGCCGCCAGGCGCGCCGGCCCTTTGTTGTGTCAGGCGGCCCGTCCGGCCCTCGCCGCCACGGGCGCGGCGCCCACCTGGAAACGCCCGACCCGCGCCAACAGGTCGGCGGCCTCGGCCTTCAGCGCATGGCCGGCGGCGGTGGACTGTTCGACCATGGCGGCGTTCTGCTGGGTGACCTGATCCATCTGGTTGATGGCTGTGTTCACCTGGGCGAGGCCCGACGCCTGCTCCTGGGCCGAGGCGGAAATCTCGGTGACCAGCCCCTCGATCTGGGCGACGCGGCCGACGATGCCGTTCAGGGCCTCGCCCGTCCGGCTGACGAGGTCGACGCCGGCGGCCACCTGGGCGGTGCTGGACGAGATCAGGGCCTTGATCTCGTGCGCCGCCTCGGCGGAGCGTTGGGCCAGGGCGCGGACCTCGGAGGCCACCACCGCGAAGCCGCGTCCGGCGTCGCCGGCCCGCGCCGCCTCGACCCCGGCGTTGAGGGCCAGAAGGTTGGTCTGGAAGGCGATCTCGTCAATAACGCCGATGATCTGGCCGATCTGGCGCGAGGAGCCGTCGATCTCGCCCATGGCGGCGATCGCCTCGCGCACCACCTGGCCCGAGTGATCGGCGTCCCCCCGGGTGGTCTGGACCAGTTCGGCGGCCTGAACGGCCCCGGCGGCGGTGCGCCGGACGGTGGCGGTGATCTGGTCGAGGGCGGCGGCGGTCTCTTCCAGGGCGGCGGCCTGCTGCTCTGTGCGGCGGGACAGGTCGTCGGAGGCGGTGGCGATCTCGTCGGCGCTGCCGCGCAGCGAGCCTGTCGCTCCGGCGATCGCCTGCATGACTTCCCGGATCTGGCCGAGGGCGGCGTTGAAGTCGTCCTTGAGCCGGCGATAGGCCTCCGGCATGTCGCCGTCGATGCGGGCGGTCAGGTCGCCGGCCGCGAGGGCGGTGATCGCCTCGCCGAACCGGCCGACGACCAGCTCGTGCATGCGGGCCAGGGCCGTTTCCTCCGCCTGACGGCGGGCCTCTTCGGCCGCGTCGATGTAGACCGAGATGGCGAAGTCCATGTCCAGCAGGGCGGCCTTGATGAGGGCGCCCAGCGAGGCGGCCGCGGCCGCGCCGCCGTCGCCCCGGCCGAGGCCCCGGGGCCAGTGGTCACGGACCACGGCCCGCATCAGATGCTCGAGCAAGAGGGCGTAGCCGCCAATGTACCAGCGCGGCTCCAGGCCGATGCGGGCGTGGGTCAGGCCGACCACGCGAACGGCCTCGACGTAGTCGTCTCCCAACCGGGCGGACGACAGATGGTCCCAGTGCCCGAGCTGGCGCTCGCGGGCGGCCGTGATGCGGCCCTCGTCGGCGAAGAAGGCCCGTGTCTCAGGGAACGTCCGCACCTGGTCGTAGAAGGCGTCCAGCGCCGGGGGCAGCGTGCGTTGGATCGTTGGTCTCAAGGCCCGGAGATCGCCGCGTTCGGCCTCTCCCAGTTTCATGAACCTCAGTCTGCCGTCGAGATCGGTCTTGTTGGCCATGTCTCACTTTCCTTGGCGTGTGCGCCGGCGAAGGGCGCGGGGCGGTCGGGGACGCTAGCTGAACGAGGGGGGATGGACTGAAGGGCCCGGGCCAGGCTGGCCAGGGTGATGGGCTTGCCCAGGACGGCGTCGATGCCGGCGGCGAGGATCTCCGGATCCTCGGCGGGCATGGCGTCGGCCGTGACGGCGATGATCGGGACCGCGGACGAACGGCCAAGGCCCGCGCGGATGGTGCGGGCCGCTTCCAGCCCGTCCATGCGCGGCATGCGCACGTCCATCAGCACCACGTCGTAGTCACCCTCGCCGGCGGCCTCGACGGCGGCGACGCCGTCGCCGACCATGACATGCTCGCAGCCGAGCTGGTCGAGCAGCAGGCCGATGATCCTCTGGTTGACCTCGTGGTCCTCGGCCACCAGGACCTTGAGCGGACGCGCCAGAGCCTGGGCGTCTTCGGTTGTGGAGGCCCGCCCCTCGGCGGGCGCCTCTGCGGCGGCGAGATCGACGATGAACACGAAGCGCGCGCCGCCGCCGTCCTGGTTCTCGGCGCGGATCTGGCCGCCCATCAAATCCGTGAGCTGCCGACATATGGCCAGGCCAAGGCCGGTGCCCGTCTCGCGCCGCGACGCCTCCGACACGCCGCGCGCATAGGGTTCGAAGAGGTGATCCACCAGTTCCGGCTCGATGCCAGGTCCGGTGTCGCTGACCAGGAAGGTCAGCCTCCATCCTTCGTCCAGCGGCGCGGCCTGCGCTGCCAGGGTGACGCCGCCCCGGGCGGTGTATTTGATGGCGTTGCTGACCAGGTTCGCCAGCACCTGGCGCAGGCGCGCCGCGTCGCCCAGAAGCCAGGGCGGCAAGGCCTCGGCCCGGACAGACAGCGTCAGCCCCTTTGCGCGCGCCGCCACCTCCCAGACGCTGGCGACGCCATCGACCAGTTCGGCGGGGGCGAAGGGCTCGCTGGCCAGCTCCATGGCGCCCGCCTCGACGCGGCTGAGGTCGAGGACATCGTTGACCAGGCTCATGAGGTCGCGGCCCGACCGGCGGATGATCTCGACGAGTTCGCGCGCCGGCTCGGACAGGGACGCCGCCGCCAGCAGGTCGGCTACGGCCAGGACGCCATTCAGGGGGGTGCGCAGTTCATGGCTGACCGTCGCCAGCAGGCGTGACTTGCCGAGGTTGGCGCGCTCGGCGGCCGCGCGCGCGGCTTCCGCCGCCTGCGCCAGCTGGTCGGATCGTTCCTTTTCGACGACCACTTCGGCGCGCAGGCGGCGAAGCTCGGTGACCTGGGCCTGCAGGGCGCGGTTGGCCTCCCTCAGGGCTTCTTCCTGGCGCAGGCGCGCCGCCACGTCGCGGCAGACGCCGATGAACTTGCGGGCCCCGCCGATGCGGGTCTCGCCCACCGAAAGCTCGATGGACAGCGGGGCGCCGTCGCGGGTGCGGGCGGGCAGGACGCGAGGCCCGACATTGAGGATGCCGCTGAGGCCGGTGGCCATGTAGCGGTCGATGCCGCCTTGATGGGTGCTGACGTACGGCTCGCCCATCAGCACTGTCACGGGCCGTCCCACCAGCTCACCGGGCGCCCAGCCGAACAGGCTCTCGGCGGAGAGATTGACCTCTTCGATGCGGCCGTCCTCGGCGATCAGGATGATGGCGTCCGCGGCGTGATCCAGGATGGCCGCCATGCGGTCGCGCAGGGCATCGTCCCGGGCCGCCGCGGCGTCCTCGTCGAGCGTGTCGCGCGCCAGGAGATAGAAGCCGCGCTGGAGTTCAGGCGCCTGGAAGCGGGGGACCAGCCAGGCCTGGACCCGTACGGCGACCTCGCCGCGCGTCACCTCGAAATCCAGCCGGCGGGTCTCCCCCGCCTCGGCCGCCTTCGCCGCCGCCAGGGCGAGGCCTTTCAAGGGCTCGCGCGCAAACAGGGCCTCGAAGCCTATCCCGGACGGCAGAACGCGGCGCGAGCGCGCCTCGTCGCACAGGCAGGTGCTGCAGATGACGCGCTGGCTCGGGTCGACGACCGCGACCAGCATCCTGGCCGGCCGAAACCCCGTCCCCAACGCGCCCCTGAACAGGGCCTCGATGTCCGAATCGGCGAATTCCACCTTTCCCCCCGGAAAGTCGGTCGGCGATTACTTGCAAACGGAAGTCTAGGCTGCCGCGGAAATCTGCCAGCCCGGACACCGAAGGACGGTCAAGGCCAAACCCCTTGGCGATGACCAGCCGAATCAACTGTCCACCATCGTGCCGGCATTTTTCCGAGAATGGCAATCAATCCCATAGTGGCATTCAGGTAGAGGTGTGTTGCATGCAATATATTATCGCGTACATCCATTGTGTTTGAGATGGCTATGTGAACGAGAACCGTACCTATACTTTCGATCTATGCGAATATCGCGTGGGGATTGTTTGCCACCGGGGGCATTGCGAGGCGTTCGCAACGCAAAATAGGTGCGGATGATGAGGGTTGCGGGCGCCGAACGGGCGTTCTAGACACCTGTCAGGTGCTGCCCATTCTCGGTAAGAGGGACAGTCTAACCTAAGGTGAAGATGCGCACCCTTCTGGTAGAAGATCAGCCAATTTCCCGTGACGTGTTGTGCAGCCTGCTCAAGGCGCGCGTCGGCGAAATAGACTCCTGTATCGCCGAAGGTGTCGACGAGGCAGTTCGATGCCTTGGCGTGCACGGGTCGGATCTGATCTTCGCGGATTTCTCGACCGGCGACGTCTGCGACGCCGGTCGCTTCGAGGAAATCGTCTCCAACGCCGGCGCAGCGCCGGTCATAGCGCTCGATCGCCGTGTCGTCGGCGCCCACCTCAAGCGGGCCATGGGGGCGGGGGCGAAGGCCTATATCACCAAGACGTCGACGCGCGAACTGATCGACGCGGCGATCGGTGTCGTGCTGGCCGGCGGCGTCTATTTTCCCCAGACTCCGAGCGACGAGGCTGTCGAAGATCCGATCGGCTGGGTGCAGTCGCTGTCGCGTCGCCAGACTCAGGTCCTGGCCCTGATGATGCGTGGGCGCAGCAATCGGGACATCGCCACCGAGCTGGGCGTTTCGGTGGCGACCATCAAGCTGCATGTGCACGCCATCCTGCGGGCGGCCGAGGCGCGCAACCGCACCGAAGCGGTGCTGAAGGCCCAGGCCCAGGCGGGATAGCCGCTCGGCCGGATCACAATCATCAGCCGATGATCGGCGGATGATCAGGTCGCCGTCCTGTCGGGCGAACGCGGTTCGACGTCCATTGGGAGCCTGTCGGGAGCACGGGCTTCCGGCGCCTCTGAAAGGATGCTCCCATGGCCTTCCGGCCCCTTTTCTCTTCCGTCCTGGTTGCGCTGGGCCTGCTCAGCGCCGCCCCCGGCCATGCCGGCGCCATCGGCCCCCTGGTGGAACAGGGCGACACCGTGTCGGTCAAGGTCCGGGTCGGTGATCTGGACCTTAACTCGCGCGAAGGCGCGCGCGCCGCGCTGGGCCGCATTCACGTGGCCGCGCAGCTGATCTGCGGCCCGACACCCAGCCCGGTTCAGATCGAACGCCTGAGCATCTACAACGCCTGCATGAAGTCGGACGTCGACCAGGCCGTGGCCAGCCTGGACCGGCCCCTTCTGACCGCCCTCAACACCACCCACGGCCAGGCCTACCTGCGCGTGGCCCGCCGTTGAGCCTTGGCGGCGCCCATGAAGACCCCTGACCCGGCCGCCCTGACCGGATCGGCGCCGCACGGGCCCGTCGGTCAGGATCTTGTCAGCATTCGCGAAATCCTAGGCCCCTGGGCCAGGGCGCTGCATGGCGGCCCGGGCCTCGGATACCTAAGTCTCGCGAATGCTAACCAGTGGCGGCTTTGTCAGATGGACTTGCGTGACGGGATGACCGACGGCCGGGACTACACCCTGCCGTCGGCGGCGACAGCGGCGTCCGAGCCGGCAGGCGCCCTTCCCGCGGCTCAAGGCGCGCCGACCGGCGCGCTGGCCCCGATCGCGCTGACGCCGGTTGTGCTGGCGCGCGAGCCGTCCGCGCGGCTGGGACCCCTGCGCATCGAGCCGGCGCTGCGGCGCATCGCCCATGACGACGGGCGCGAGGTGTTTCTTGAGCCGCGGGTCATGCAGTTGCTGGCGGCCCTGATCCGCGCCGGCGGGCAGGTGCTGTCGCGCGACCAGATATTCGCCGCCTGCTGGCCGGGCGTTGTTGTCGGCGAGGACGCCCTGAACCGGGCCGTGAGCCGGCTGCGACGCCTCGCAGGCGAGATCGGCGCCGGCGCCTTCGACGTGGAGACGGTGACCAAGGTCGGCTACCGGCTGACCACCGCATGCGCCGAACAGGCCGCGCCACCGCAAGTCGCCGCGCCGGAACGGCCGCGGCTTTCCATCTGCGTCATGCCGTTCGCCAACATGAGCGATGATCCCCAGCAGGCCTACTTCAGCGACGGGATCAGCGAAGACATCATCACCGACCTGAACAAGGTCTCGGCTCTGTTCGTGGTCGCGCGCACCACCGCCTTCGCCTTCCGCGACGCAGGCCTCGATGCGCGCGAAGCGGCGCGGCAGCTGAACGTCAGCCACGTCCTGGCCGGCAGCGTCCGGCGCGAGGGTGGCCGGGTGCGGATCACCGCCGAGCTGATCGACGCAGCCAGCGGCGGCCAGATCTGGGCCGAGCGCTACGATCGCGAGCTGACCGGCATCTTCGCCCTGCAGGACGAGATCTCCGAGGCCATCGTCGCGGCCCTGAAGCTGCAGCTGCTGCCCGAGGAGAAGCAGGCCATCGAGCAGCGCGGCACCGCCAACCTGGAGGCCTACAACCTCTATCTGATGGCGCGCCGCTACTATGTGAACGGCCGCGACGGCGAGGCGCCGGAGCTGGAGCGGATCGTGCGCCTGTGCGTGCGGGCGACGGAGATCGACCCCAGCTTCGCCCGTGCCTGGGCCCTGCTGGCCTGGGGCCAGAACGCCCTGCACTTCATCCATAGCCGGCCTGGCGAAGGCGGGTTGAAAGCCGCCCAGCGGGCGCTGGAGCTGGACCCCAATCTCGCGGCGGCGCACGCCATCCTGGCGCGCTACCTGTGGCAGGACGGTCGCAACGAAGAAGCCAAGGCCTGGGTCGAACTGGCCCTGGAGCTGGAGCCGGACTCCTGGGAGGCCAACGCCGAAGCCGGGCGGATCGCCTATCTACAGCATCGCTTCGAGGACGCCGCGCGCCACTATGAGCGGGCCTCGGTGCTGGGCGATCCGTCGGTGAACGACCCGGCGATGATGATGAGCGCCTACGCCGCCATGGGCGACACCGAGGCCATGCGCCGGGCGGCCCGCATGGCCCTGGCCCGGTCGGAGCGGCTGCTGGCCCGCCACGACAGTCATGGCGTCGGCCTAAGTTCCGGTGTCCTTGCGCTGGCGGCCCTGGGCGAGGCCGAACGGATGCGAAGCTGGATCGAGCGGGCCCTGCTGATCGGGCCCGACAACCTGACCATGCGCTACAACTTCGCCTGCGCCATGGCCGCCTACCTGGGCGACGTGGAGGGGGCACTCGAGCTCATCGGTCCGGTGCTGGCGGAGGTGTCGGCGACCAAGCTGCGTTATGTTCGCTGCGACGTCGACCTGGATCGCCTGCGCGGCCATCCCCGCTTCGAGGCGATGATGGCCGCCGCGGCGGCGCGCCTGGGCGTGACGGACAGCTAGCGCGCGAAAGCGCACGCCCGCCTTAGGGCGGCGCGCCCTTCGGACGGATGGCGTCGGCGACATGGCGCAGGTAGTCGAGCTTGCCGATGTCGGCCCCCTCGGCCCGCAGGATGCCGTAAGCCGTCACCAGGTGAAAATAGAAGTGCGGCAGGGCCCAGTCCCTCAACAGCCGGTCGCCGGTGAAGCGGAATTCCAGCTGGTCGTTGACGGAAAACCGAATGTCGCGGTCCTCGGCGCCGGCGAAACCGGACGGCGGCGCATTCTCGAGCGCCAGGACCGTTCGCCCGATCAGGGCCTTCAGGCCCTTCAGCGAAGGCTCGGCGGCGTCCGTCGGGACGGGCGTGCGCCCGGTCAGGCGGGCCAGGGTCTCGGCGGCGTGCCGACAGCTGAGTTCCACCTGCCGGGTCAGGTCGTACATGTCCGGCGCAAGTCGGGCGCCCGGCAGGGCCGCGGTGTCGGCGACGCTGGCGGCGGCCTTGTCCAGGCAGTGATCCAGGGCGCGCAGCATGGGCGCGAAGGTCCCGACGCTGTAGGCGTGGATGTCTCGGCTCATCGAGCGGATTCCCTAGGCCGGGCGCAGGGCGCGCACTTCGACGGCGCCGTGACCGGCGGCGGGGCAGCGGGCCGCCCAGTCCACGGCGGCGTTCATGTCGCTCGCCTCGATCAGGAAGTAGCCGCCGATCACCTCCTTGGTCTCTGCGAAGGGTCCGTCGAGAATCTGGCGGCGGCCGTCCTTGACGCGGACGGTGCGTCCGCCTTCGCTGGGCTGCAACCGGCCGGACCCGACCAGGGCGCCCGCCTGGACCAGGGCCTCGGTGAAGGCGGCATAGGCGGCCATCCCGTCACGCTGCTGCTCCGGCGTCAGGCGTGGCCAACCAGCCTCGTCCACATGAATGATCAGCATGTACCGCATCGCTTGTCTCCTCCTGGCCGGCGTTGACCGAACCCAGGACGCGAGGCTGGCGGATGATCCGACATTGGAATTGTGGCGCGCGCCGAGGGCGATTTCGAGGAGGCTCGCGAACCCGTATCGGGCAGGGCAAGCTGGGCGCATGAAGCCGACCTCGATCCTGGTCCTGAGCCTGGCCCTGCTGCTGACCGGCGCGGCCCAGGCGCGCCCGCGCGGCGCGCCTGCCTGCCGAGCCGAAACCTTCGAAGGCTCGGGCTTCACGGTCTGCCGGTACGACCCGGCCAGTCAGCGGCTCAGCCTCGTCACAGGCGGCCCGGACAGCCTGCCGGTCTTGCAGGTGTCCCTCGGCGCGTCGGCGCGTCGGGTCGACTTCGCCCTGAACGCGGGGATGTACCGGCCCGATCGCGCACCCGTGGGCCTGTTCGTCGCCAACGGCCGCACCGTTACGCCGCTGAACCCGGCCGACGGCCAGGGCAACTTCTTCCTGAAGCCCAACGGAGTCTTCTGGACCGACGCGGCCGGCGCGCCGCATGTGGACGAGACGGAAGCCTTCGCCGAGAGGGCGCCGCAGGCGGCATGGGCCACTCAGTCCGGCCCGCTGATCGTGCGCGCCGGCGTTCTGCATCCCGCCATCGCCGAGAACGGCGCCTCGCTGACGGTGCGAGACGCGGTGGGCGTGGCCGGGCGCGGGGCGTACTTCGTGCTCAGCGACGCGCCCGTTTCCTTTGGACGGTTGGCGCGCTTCATGCGCGATGATCTCGGTTGCCGGGACGTGCTCTATCTGGACGGCCACGTCGCTAGCCTCTGGGCGCCCGCGCTGCGCCGGCAAGACGCGCGCGCGGGCCTGGGAACCTTCGTGGTGGTCCTGACCAAGGGGCGTGGCCGCTAGCGTACCTTCAACACCAGGATCACCAGCAGGGCCGAGACTCCAAGGTGCAGCAGCATGAAGCGCACCAGAACCTGGGTGTTGGACCAGCCCAGCTCCTTGCGGCAATGGTCATGCAAGGGAAAGCGGATCTTGCCCAGGATGCGCAGGCCGAAGAAGCGGGCCAGGGCCACCTTGACCAGGCCGGTGGCGCCGTTCAGCACGATCACCGACCCGACCAGCAGCAGGAAGAGCGGGTTGTTGGTGGCCACCACCAGCATGCCGATCAAGAGGCCCAGGGGCCGCGAGCCTGAGTCGCCCATCAGCACCAGGCTGGGCGCGGCGTTGTACCAGAGGTAGCCGGCCACGCAGCCGACCATGACGAAGGCCATGATCGCCCAGGACGCCCCCTCGCGGTTGAACGGGATATCGAAGTGGCGCGCCACGACGTCGTTGCCGATCACCGCATAGAGCAGTCCGCCCAGGATCATGATCGCTGTGGCGGTCAGGCTGCCCGACACCCCGTCGACGCCGTCCGAGCAGTTGGTGGCGTTGATCGAGAGCCAGATGACGCCGGTGGCCAAGGGGATCGACAGCCACCAGGGCAAGGTGATCGCCCCTTTCCAGCCGGGCAGCCAGATCACCGCCGGGTCCATGCGATAGATCACCGCCGCGACCCCCAGGGCGATGCCAAGGTCCATCACCGCCAGGGCGTACTCTGAAAAGCCGCCGCGCTTGTCGTCGAAGTAGCCGACGATCATGGCCGACAGCATGAACGGGATCGTCCAGACGCAGCGGGCGTCCCAGGGAACGAAGACCAGCGCGGCCAGGCAGAAGATCGACACGAAGATGAGGCCGGCGCTGAGTGGCTTGCCGACACTCATCTCGGCGTTCACCGCGAAGGCGCGGCCCCGGTCCTTGGGGAGTAGGGGCCACAGTCTCGGCAGCGCCAGCCAGGTGACCAGGGCGCTGGCAGCGAAGCCGATCGCCGCCAGGAAGAAGAACGAGTTCAGTAGCCTGAGCGGTCCCCAGGTTTCGCCAAAGGCGGTGGAGATCCAGCTCAGCACGCGGCGACTCTGCGATTGGGGGTGGGCATTGGCATCTTCTAGCAAGCCGCTCCGCCAGGGGAAGGCGCCGACGCCAAACTGTCACGGCAAGTTTCCAGGGTTCGGCGAGGCTTCGCTGCGGGATTTCGCGGCCAAGGTCGGCGCAGGCGGCTGAGCATCGAACCCGCTCCCGCTTCCACCGGGGCTCAGGCCCTGGCGACCCAGACCCCGACCAGGGCGGCGGCGCTGACGAAGACCAGGAAGCCGTTCATGCCCAGCAACAACGCCTGCGGCAGCCTATGGGTGTCCGGCTGCGGCGGCACCTGCGCGGTGGCGAGTTCCCGCCAGACGGCCGCGCAGAAGCAGAAGGCGCTGAACAGGATCAGGACCGACCCGGTCAGCGCCCCGAACCAGTCCGGCAGCCGATGCGCGAACAGGGCCCGCGCCCCGACCCCGCTGGCCAGGGAGGCGAGCCCGGTGCGAACCCAGGCCGCATAGGTCCGTTCGGCCGCCAGCACCGTGCGGTCCGCCGCGAGCCCTGTGCGCCGATCGGTGTCGGCGGTCGGGATCTGCGACGGGCGAGGATCGGTCATGACGGTCTCCGCCGTGTCGAGCATGAGTGACTGTGGAGTCCTTGGCGCTGCCCAGGCCGGCGTCAAGACGCCCTGCCGTCACGAGGGCGGCGGGTGCGCCCAGGCCTCACTAGGTCGCGGGCTGGCGGGCTTCGCGGCAAAGGCGCTGAAGGGTCGTCTTGGTGGCCTTGCCGAACAGGGCGGCGGAAACGCCAGTGTAGCCTTCCTGGCCGAGGCGGCGGCGGATGTCGCTCAAGCCCTGGTACTTGCCGGACTTGGCGAGGGTGAAGGCGCGTTCGATGAGAGTTTCGTTGGGCATGGGGCCTCCCTGAAGAGGGAAACGCCCGCAAAGCCTGATTGTTGCGCTAGGCTGCGCCGAAGCGCTCGCGCGAGGCCGGGTCGGCCCGCCGAAGCGGGCCTTCCCTCGCCGTCATGCCGCTCAGGCGGCGGCCAGCTGGCCGGCGGAGAACTTTCCGCTACGCTGGTCGCGCTCCAGTTCGAAGCTCAGCTTCTGGCCCTCATGCAGCGAGCCGAGGCCGGCGCGCTCGACGGCGGAAATGTGCACGAACACGTCGGCGCCACCGTCGTCGGGTTGGATGAAGCCGAAGCCCTTCTGGGCGTTGAACCACTTAACAGTACCGGTTTTCATTGGATTGTCCCTTTCCGGACATGAGGTCTCAGCCTCAAGAAGGAGGATGAGTTCAAATTTTCGGATAGGATCGATGACGAATCCAAAGCTGAAGATGAAATCTTCCGCGCGGATGGAGGGCGAGCCGAAACGTAATTTGACCGTACGATAATGGGGTCAAGCTGGCTCATCCGCAAGAAATATTTGGAAATATCGACCTCAGGCCGCTCAGTTCAGGGAGTCCGCATGCCGCATGACGCCGCTTCTGCATGCCCGTCGCCCAGCGGCCGTTAGACCGGCGGAGCGCGGGCGAGGTGGCGCCGGATTCGTCGTAGCCGCCGGAGAGACCTCAGCCTGGGGTGGGCGTCGGCCGTGAGTCCAGTCGCGCACGTTGTGTCTGACCCCTGCCGAGGTTGCGACATTTGCGCATTAACGTTGCTTACTTGAAATATCCTCTGTCACATCGGTCGTGAACGGAGCAGTCTCCCTTCAGGTCGACGCCGCCACAGAGAGCGGTGCGGCCCGCACATGGGAGGAATTGAATGCGTCGCAGCTACTTCTGCGAGGCGTCGGCTGTGGCCGTCGCCCTGGTCGCCACCACCTGGACAACCCACGCCTTTGCCGCCGCGGCCGCCGCCGGCGCCGCCACCAACGAGCCGGCGGAGGTCTCGGAGGTCGTCGTCACCGGGTCCTATATCCAAGGCACGCCCAAGAACGCCGCCCTGCCGGTCGCGGTCATCACCTCGGAGGATCTGCTGAAGCAGGGCTCACCGTCGACGCTCGAGCTGATCAAGAATCTGCCGGCCTCGAACGGGGTGCTGGGCGACACCAACCAGTTCGACAGCCGGGCCCAGGGCTCGGAAGGGTCGGGCAGCATCAATCTGCGCGGCCTTGGCCCGGCGCGGACCCTGGTGCTTTTGAACGGCCGGCGCCTGACCCTGAATCCCCGCGGCACCGGGGTCGACACCAACGTCCTGCCCGTCGCGGCGATCCAGCGGGTCGAGGTGCTGAAAGACGGCGCCGCGGCCACCTACGGTTCGGACGCCATCGGCGGGGTGGTGAACTTCATCACCAAGAAGAACCAGCACGGCCTGGACGTGAACGGCACCTACAGCCACGTCACCGGTTCGAAGGGCGACTATACCGTCGGCGCGGTGTTCGGCTGGCAGAATGACGCGATGGATCTGCTCCTGACCGGCGGGTACCAGCACCGGTCCGAACTGCGGGTCATCGACCGCGCCTGGGCGCACCAGGACTACCTGACCAACCCGCAGGGCGGCTGGTCCCAGGCTTCCGACCCGGGGACCTTCATCCCCTTGGCGTCCCTCACGACGCGGTTCCGTGATCCCAACTGCGCCGCGCTCGGCGGCTATCCGGGCTTCTCGGGCAATACCCCAACCTGCAACTGGCAATACACGAACTACGACAACCTCGTAGAGGACGAGAGCCACTACCAGTTCTATGGCCAGGTCGACTTCCGGCTGAGCGACAAGCACAAGCTCCATGTCGAGACCATGTACGCCAAGACGGACGTGCCCAACTGGCGCACCTCGCCGTCCTACGCCTTCCTGCAGGTCCCGACGACCAAGGACGGCGGCGTGGCCGGCAACTACTTCATCCCGGCGAACAACCCCGGCCTGATCGCCTTCCAGGCGGCCAACCCCACTATTCAGGCCTATAGTTCGGTCACGGGCGCGCCGGTGACGATCCAGAATACGGCCCTGGGCAGCGGGGCTCTTCTCGCCGCGGCCCGGCCCTTTGGCCTGGGCGGTAACCCGCTGTTCGGCTTCGACTCCTCGCGCGGCAACCGCAGCTTCGAGGCGTTCCGCATTTCCGCCGGCCTGAACGGCGAGATCGTCTCGGGGCTGAACTACGACGTGGCGGTGACGTACAGCCGCGAACGCAGCGAACAGGGCGGGCGAGACACCATCGTCGAGCGCTTCCAGCGCGCCCTCAGAGGGCTCGGCGGGCCGAACTGCCCGATTACGGGCGGCACAGCCGGCGTCGGCCCGTGCATGTTCTACAACCCGTTCGGCAACGCCATCCAAAGCAACGCCATCACAGGGGCGGTAAACCCCGGCTACGTCAGCTCGGTGAACAACAACAATCCGGCCCTGATCGACTGGTTCTTCCCGTTTGTGTCCAACGCGGTGACGACCAAGATTCTGGTCGTGGACGGCGTGTTGAGCGGCAAGCTTGGTATTCACCTGCCCGGCGGCGAAGTGGGCTGGGCGGTCGGCGGCCAGTATCGCCAGAACTACTACACATCGGTCCTCGATCCGCTGGCGGACCTGACGGTCAATCCGTGTATCGACTCGCCGGACTTCAACGACAACAGCTGCCTGAACACGGCGGCCGGGGCCACCAGCCCGTTCGCCTTCCTGGGCGGCGCCAAGCCGCTGAACGTGACCAACAAGGTCTGGGCGGTGTTCGGCGAACTGCAGGTGCCGGTGACCGACACCCTCAACGGCCAGTTCTCGGCCCGATATGAGGACTACGGCGGCGGCGTGGGCTCCACCTTCAACCCGCAGTTCCGCGGCAAGTGGCAGGTGGTTTCGAACTTCGCCCTTCGCGCCTCGGTTGGCACCACCTTCCGTGCGCCGCCGCCCACCCAGGTCGACCCGGGCAGCGTCACCTCGCTGCAGAACATCGGCGGCACGTTCCGGGCGGTCAGAATCTTCGGCAACCCGAGCTTGAAGCCCGAAAAGGCCACCACGTTCAGTGTCGGCGGCATCCTGGAGATGGGCCACTTCACGGCGACCATCGACTACTGGAACTTCAAGTTCACGTCGCCGATCGTCACCGAACCCGTGGCCGGCATCGTCCAGGCGATGTTCATCACCGGCGGCGGCCATTGCGACGACCCCGCCTACGCCGCCCTGCAGTCCCGCTTCGTGTTCACCACGAGCGGCTGCGGCCTTGGCAACGTGACGCGCCTGGACACCAACTACATCAACGGCGCGACGATCCGCACCGACGGCATCGACTTCAACGCCGAGTATCGGTTCGACGACGTTATGGGCGGCACGATGAAGCTGGGCTTCGACGCCACCTATGTGAACAAGTACGAGACCGGCGCCCTGTCGGTGGCGGGCAAACAGGTTCAGGATCCCTTCAACGCGGTCGGCTACCTGAACTACCAGACGACGGCCTATCCCCTGCCGCAATGGAAGGGCAGCGCCTTCATCGAGTACAACCACGGCATCCACAATCTGCGCGCCACGGTGCACTACATCCAGGGCTATACCGACCAGCGCACGGACGTGTTCGCGACCGGCGCCTTCTTCGACAGCAACCACAACGCTGTGACTGTGTCGGGCGGCAAGTCCATCGGCTCGTTCACCACGGTCGACCTGGCCTACCGCGCCGTGCTGCCATGGAACACCACGGTGACCCTGGCGGCGACCAACCTGCTCGACCAGGACCCGCCGTTCGCGCGGCTGGACCTGAACTACGACCCGTTCTCGGCCAGCGCCCTGGGCCGGGTCGTCAAGATCGGCATCGACCACAAGTTCTAGACCCATGCTCTAGCCGCGCGCCATTCGCTCGGCCGGCGCCCGCCCTCGGCACAGGGGGCGGGCGTTTTTTTGCGCGAGCCCCTACAGGACCGCCTGAAGCGCCTCCAGCAGGCGGTCGACCTGGGTGTCGGTTCCGACGGTGATGCGCAGGAAGTCGGCGATGCGAGGGGCGTTGAAGTGGCGCACCAGCACGGCGCGCTCACGCAGGGATTTGGCCAGGTCAACGCCCCCGCGGCTTGGGTGGCGGGCGAAGACGAAGTTGGCGGCCGAGGGCAGGACCTCGAAGCCCAGCGCCTCGAGCCCGCGGCTCATCCGCTCGCGCCCGGCGATGACGGCGTCGCGGCTGCGCTGGAACCAGGGCTCGTCGGCGATCGAGGCGATAGCGCCCGCTTGGGCCGGCCGTCCGAGCGGGTAGGAATTGAAACTGTCCTTGACCCGCGTCAGCCCCTCGACCAGCGGCGCCTGGCCCAGGGCGTAGCCGACCCGCAGGCCCGCGAGGGCCCGGGACTTGGACATGGTCTGGACGACCAGCAGGTTGGGATGGTCCGCGATCAGTGGGATGGCGCTCTCGCCGCCGAAGTCCACATAGGCCTCGTCGATCACCACCGGGATATCGGCGTGGCGGGCCAGCAGGGCGGCGATGTCGCCACGGCCCAGGGCGATGCCGGTCGGGGCGTTGGGGTTGGCCAGGATGATCGCGCCGGCGTCCCGGTCATAGTCGGTCAGCCGGATCCGCATGTCGCCGTCCAGCGGGACCGTCTCGTGGACGACGCCGAAAAGCCGGCAATAGACCGGGTAGAAGCTGTAGGTGATGTCGGGGAACAGCAGCGGACGCTCGTGCTTGAGCAGGCCGGCGAAGGCGTGGGCGAGGACCTCGTCCGAGCCGTTGCCCACGAACACCTGGTCGGGCGTGAGGCCGTGGTAGGCGGCCAGCGACTCGCGCAGGGCGGTCGCCTGGGGATCGGGATAGAGGCGCAAGCTGTCGGCGGCCTCGGCGCGGATGGCGTCGAAGACCTTGGGCGAGGGGCCAAAGGGGCTCTCGTTGGTGTTCAGCTTGACCAGCCCCTCGATGCGCGGCTGCTCGCCAGGGACATAGGGCTGAAGGTCGTGCGCCAGGTCGCTCCAGAAGCGGCTCATGGGATCAGGGTCCGGACGAGGTCGAATGCGCGCGTTCAGTCGGGCGCCCGGGCGCACAAAGCAAGCCCGGCCGGGGTCGGCGGTGCCCCTCTTTCCGGGGATGTCGATTGCACACAGCTGACCTAACGAGCTTGCGATGGGCCGGGGGCGAGCATGATGAGCGGCGAAGGGGAACCGGATCGACCGGGGCTCGCGGCGGCGGTGACGCCGTTCAACGCCGGCTGGAACCGGCGGTGGACGCCCCTGGCCGCCCTGGGCGGCGTCGGCTTCTCCCTGTTGAGCGCCTGGTTCGTGCACGCGCTGGCGTTCGAGTCCTTTGGCTCCGTGTCATCGTTCAGCCGGGTGTTGCTGACGGCGATGTTCGCGGCCTTCGCCCTGCTCTTCGCGGCGGTGGCGGTGACCTACCTGCTGGCCACCTTCGACGCCTCGCCGGTGGTGATCGTCGACCACGGGGGCGTCCATGACCGGCGTTTGAGCCGCCGCCCTATCGCCTGGTCCGACATCAACGGCCTGATGCCGCTGATGAAGGGCGGTCAGCTGATGCTGGTCATGGGCGTCGTCGGGCGCAGTGAGTTGCCGGCCAATCCCTTGTGGGTCGCCAATCGCCTGTCCGCGCGCCTGTCGGGGACGGAGTTCGCGGTGCGGATGACCGGCCTGGACACCAGCATCCAGACGGTGATCGAGGCCATCCAGGCCCGGGCGCCGGCGCGCGACGGTTAGGCGGCGGCGCGCTCGCCCTCGGCGTTGGCGGCGACAGGGCGCCACAGGGGCTTGGCCTTGGGCGCCAGGGCCAGGTGGGCGCGGGCGCGGTCGGGGCCGAACACGGCCATGGCCGTTGTCAGGGCGACGAAGGCCACCATGGCGTAGGGCCCGGCGTAGGGCTGGATCGACAGGCAGAGCAGTAGATAGGCGCCCGTCGCCGTCAGCACCCCGCCCCAGGACGTCGCCCGGCAGATCAGGGCCACGGCGGGCACGACGAAGAGGGCCGCGTCGTAGCGCATGGCGTAGGGCGAGGCGAAGAGGCCGGCCGCCATCAGGGCGATCAGCCGGAACGCCGGATCCATCCGTCGGCGCCAGACCCACCAGACCAGGCCCCCGCCAGCCACGGCGAAGACGCCGCGCAGCACCAGCAGGGCGCTGGCGGTCAGGTGGTGATGCACGCCGGCGCTGGCCGGCGAGATCATGCTGGGGATGAAGGCGCGGTCGTAGAGGACGATGCGCTCGAACCGGGGCAGGGCGGCCAGCCAGTCGAACCAGACCATGGGGCCCAGCCACAGGGTGGTGAGGAGGGCGACCGCGACGCCGGTGACGGCGGTGGCGACGAAGGGCTTCCACGAGCCGGCGGCGAAATAGGCCAGCGGCAGGAAGACCAGGGCCGTTGGCTTCAGGCAGGCCGCCAAGCCCAGCAGCACGCCGGCCAGGACCGGCCGCCGCTCGAGCAGCAGCACGCCGAGGGTGGTCGCGCAGACGGTCAGGAAGGTGGTCTGGGCGGCGACCACGGTCAGGGATGTGGCCGGGAGGGCGGCGATCAGGACGAGGCCCAGCAGCCGGTCGCGGGGAATGAACTTCAGCGCCGCCCCGACCAGGGCGGCCACGGTGGCCGCGACCCAGGCGGCCGTGCTGATCCAGAAAGGCAGTCGGCTGAGGGGCGTGAACATCAGCAGGGCGCTGGGCGGATAGATCCACGGGCGCAGGCGGTTCAGGTGTCCGATCAGCCAGCGCTGGCCGTCGGTGATGGCGGCGAAGTCATAGAGGTGGCCGGGGTGGTGCAACGCCATGCGGCCGGCGGTCCACAGGGGCAGGTAGTCGATGGCGAACGGCTGGATATGCAGGATGTAGGCGGCCTTGGCCCAGTCGACCCTAGCCAGGGCGACGGCCAGCAGCAGGAAGGCGGGATAGCGGATCCAGGCGGGAACGCGATCGAGGCCGAGGTGCGCGGCCCAGTGCTTTGCGCCGCGCAGGGTCTGGGCCGGCGACTCCAGAGCGGGCGCCTGATCCTCCTCAGCGTACGAACTCATTCTCGCCCCCAAGAACGATGCGCGCCCAGCAGGATCGCCGCACCCCGTCCGATGACGTCGCCAGATACCCTCGTTCTCGCGACGCATGAAGGTCCGGACCCGCAAGCGGCGCTGGAAACCGTCAAATGCACAGGGAACGGGCGAAGTCGAGAGCGGAAACGTCGCGGGGAGAATTTCAAGGCGCGTGGAAAATGCCGTCAAGGTGGCCAATTTGGGGGAAATCTCGCCCGCAATCGCGCGGATGGCGGGCTGGACAAGGTTGCGCCCGCACGGACATTGTCGCCCCCCGAGGAGGACGAACGATGGCCCTGAAACTCTATGGCTGCGTCTGCGGACACCTGGACAGCGCAGCGGCCAGCATGGGGGTCGCGGGCGAGCGCGTGCGTGCGCCGATGCCCTTCTATGTCATCGACCATCCCAAGGGCCTGACCCTGTTCGACTGTGGACTGCACGAGGGCATGACGGACCCGGACGAGCGCTATCGGCGCCTGTTGGCCAAGCAGGACATGAACGTCGAACTGCCGCCGGACGAGACGCCGGCGGCGCGGATGGAGGCGTTGGACTTCGATCCGGCGGCGGTGAAGCAGGTGGTGCTGTCTCACCTGCACTTCGACCACGCCGGCGGGCTGCACCGGTTCCCCAACGCCACGGTGGTGGTGCAGAAGCGCGAGTGGGAAGCCGGCTTCGACGACGAGGTCGCCGCCCGCTACGGCCTGCCCAAGGCCTACTTCGACCTGGGCCACAAGGTGAAGACCATCGACGGGGAGCATGACCTGTTCGGCGATGGGTCGGTGACCTGCCTGCCGAGTTATGGCCACACGCCCGGCCATCAGTCGCTGCGGGTGCGGACCGAGGACAGCGACCACATCCTGACCAGCGACGCCTGCTACTTCTGCGACGTGGTGCGCAGCCGTTCATTCCCCGCCTTCGCCGACAAGGCGGCGATGAACCAGGCTCTGGATGGGCTGCTGGGCCTGATGGAACCCGACACCGTGATGGTGTTCGGCCACGACCCCGACCAGTGGGGCGACGCGCCGGTGCTGCCGACGCGCCGGGCCTGAGCCCTAAAGCGGCCTGGCGGACCTCAGAAGTTCACCTGGCCCCGCACCCCCAGCACCAGGGCGTCCTTGATCGTCGGATCGCCGGAAGGGCGGTGGATGTACTGGAGGTCCGGCTGCAGGGTGAAGTGCTGGCCGAACTTGGCGGCGTAGGTGATCTCGATGGCGGTCTCGGCCGTGTCCAGCGGCGCGCCGTCGGCGGCGCTGGCGGTCCGGAACTTGGGCGACAGGGTCCCCCAGCTGAAGCCGACGCCGAACACGTCGTCGGGGCGCCGGGCGAAGACGTGGTTGGCGTTGAGGCCCACCGACCCCGCGGCGCGGTAGGGGCTGGTGTCGCCCTGCGAGACCCCGAAGCGCAGGAAGATCGAGGTGCGCGCCGACCCGTCGGCATTCTTGGCCACGGGATGGTCGACCATGACATAGACCCCTTGGGTGGGGCTGGGCTTGGGGGCGCCGCCGGGCAAGGTGTCGACGAGGTCGGGCCGGTCCTTGGTGTAGCCCCAGGCGCCGACGGCGATCTTGCCATCGCCGGTCCATCCCGCCTCGCCCCACAGCAGCAGGCCCTGGCGGAAGCTGGTGTCGACGCCGCCGGGATCGCCGAGGTCGTTGGCCAGGGCGTTGACGGCGGCGAAGCGCAGATAGACATCCTTCGCCGGCTGGACGTTGATCCGCGCGGCGAGCGCCAGGGACGGGAAGATCGACGGCCCGTTGGGACCCGTGGACGCGATCTCGGACGAGATGCCGTAGGTCGGCGCCAGGAACAGGCCCGCGGAGTCGGTGACGTTGAACTCGCTGTTGGTGTCGAGGAGGCCGGCCTTGATGTCTGCGGCGCCGCCGGCGAAAGCCTGGTCGATCCAGGCCTCGTAGACCTTGGCGCGTTGGTGGACGACCTCGATGTTGTTGACGCCCTGCAGCGAACCGGCGTCGACGCCGGGCTGGCCGCCCTGGTTGCTGAGGAAGCTGACGTGGACGGCGCCGCCACGCCAGTGGACGGCCTTTTCCAGGTCGAGGTCGGCGTAGATGCTGAGGTTGTCGAGCACCGTCGCGCGGTGCGACAGGCCGCCCGAGACCGTGCCCATGACGTCGAGCTTGTAGACCCCCGACAGGGTCAAGGCGCGGGCAGGCGGTCCGTCGTCGGCCCGCGCGGCCGTGGCCACGACACAGGCGACGAGCGCAAGCCCGGCCAGGGGCGCGGCCCTGCGGCCGTTCGGGGCGGCGGGGCGCCGCCTCAAGATGGTCATGGTTGCATATCGCTCGTCAGGGTCAGCGTGGGGCGGCTCGGCGCACCTTGCCACGCCGTTCGGGAATTTTTCCTGAAAAGGATCAGAACTCTTCCCATCCGCCGCCGCCCGCCGCGACCATCTTGCGGGGTTGGGGGGAAGCCGGTGCGGCAGGCGCGCGGCGCGACGCGGGCGCGGCGGCCCTGTCCTCGCCGCCGGTGACGCGGAAGCGGCCGACCAACTGGACCAGCTCGTTGGTGTCGCCCTTGAGCGAGTGGGTGGCGGCGGTGGCCTCCTCGACCATAGCGGCGTTCTGCTGCACCACCTGGTCCATCTGATTGACGGCGCTGTTGACCTGGCTGAGGCCGGTGGCCTGCTCGGCGGCCGACGAGGCGATCTGGGTCACCAGGGTGTCGATCTCGGCCACACGGGCGACGATGGACTGAAGCGCCTTGCCGGTCTCGCCGACCAGCTCCACGCCCTGGCCGACCTGGCTGGAGGAGGCGGAGATCAGGGCCTTGATCTCCTTGGCGGCCTCGGCCGAGCGCTGGGCGAGGGCGCGGACTTCAGAGGCCACCACCGCGAAGCCCCGACCGGCGTCGCCCGCGCGGGCCGCCTCGACGCCCGCGTTCAGGGCCAGCAGGTTGGTCTGGAAGGCGATCTCGTCGATGACGCCGATGATCTGGGTGA
>JAFEEA010000339.1 GCA_018241335.1 Pseudomonadota bacterium | reverse complement strand
CTTCGCCTCTCCCTCGAAAGGCAGGCCGCGCGCCGCGAAGGCGGTGTTGAGCGCGGCGATCAAGGCGCCCATCGCGGGCTTCAGCCCCTCGTCGTAGGCGGCGCGATGCTCGGTGAACCAGGTCTTGTCGTTGTTGGCGGCCAACCTGGCCAGGAAGTCCAGGTCCTGGGCCGAAAAGCCGGCGAAGCCGTCGGACGGTGATGAGGCGGTCCTTCTCATGCCCCTGACGCTAACGCCTTTTCACGCCGATTGTAGCTCCGGCCGGCGACGCCTTCGATCGGGCGCCCGCAATTTCCAAGGCTTGGGCGGGGGCCGGTGGCGAGTCGAGACCGGCGTTCATCGCGCGAGGTTCAGGACGCGCGGGTCCAGTGCCCCGCGCGCGAAGGCGAGACTGCCGTCCATGCCCGGTATGCCGAACGCCTGCTCGCCGAAAATGACATGGTTGCCCGGGCCGAGCCGCCGCTCGCCCCAGATCTTCGAGAAGCCGGCAAGCCCTGGCCCATGACGAGCAGCGTCGCTGGGAACTGACCCTCGATCACGGGGACCTGCCGATCCACGACATCGACCCTCACGCACCATCCGACTAGGGCCGGTCGGCATTTGTCGCGACCTGGGCAGTCCAAGGTCCGACAGGCCGTCCAAGGTTCACTCGCGCGTCGACGGACGTACGATGAGCTCGCGATAACGGTCATGGCGGCGCGGGTCCTTTACCGGCGCGGTCGTGACCAGTTCGATATCCGGCCAACGGTCGGCGATCGCTTCGATCGCCAGCCGGGCCTCGAACCGGGCGAGCGCCGCGCCGATGCAAAAGTGAGGGCCGGCGCCGAACGAAAGGGGCGGAACGGCCATCTGTCGACGGATGTCGAACGTCTCGGGATCAGGGAAGGCCTCGGGATCTCGGTTTGCCGCGCCGAGACCGACGCGCACCGTGTCGCCGGCCTTCAAGGTCTTGCCGCGCAATTCGATGTCGCGGGTGCAACGGCGATTGGTCGACGTCGACTGCGTCGGATGGTGAAACCGCAGGATTTCCTCGATCGCGCCCCCGATCAGGCTGCGATCGGCGACCAGGTCACGCCACTGCTGTGGGTGCGACAGGAGGAGATAGAGGCCTGACGAGATCATCCGCTCCGTGGTCGTGCCAGCGGCCGTGTAGATGGTGCTCACGGCGGAAGAGAGTTCGGCGTCCGAGAGCGCGCCGCGCTCATCCTCGGCGGCGACCAGGGCGCTGATCAGATCGTCTCCCCCTCCGTCCGCGCGTCGCCGGGCGATGAGATCGCGGATATAGCGGCCGACCCAGCGGCCGGCCTCGAGGGCTTCGGTCCACTCGGACTCCGAGCGCTTGGGCGCCATCAGGCGACCGGTCAGCTCGAAGGCGGCGCGGAAGGCCTCGCGATCCTCGGAGGCGATGCCGATAATCTCGCTGGCGACGATGATGGGGACATGGAAGGCGAAGTCGGTGATCAGGTCGAACCGGCCCTTGTCAGCCGCGGCGTCGAGAAGGCCGTGGATCACCTCCAGGATACGCTCGCGCCGCGTTTCGACGGCGCGTCGGGAGAAGGCCGATACCACCAGGGCGCGGATGCGGGTGTGATCCGGCGCGTCCATCTGGTTGAACGACTGGGCCAGTGAGCGCGACAGCCCACGCTCGGTCCTAGACACATCCGCAGCGGCGTCCGAGCCCTTACGGGCCAGGGGATTGTCGCCGCCCCACCCCGCCGCGGCGCTGGAGAACCGTTCCGGATCCTTGAGCACCATGGCGCAGTCGTCATACCGGGTGAGGAACCAGAACCCATGACGCGACCAGTGGACGGGATCGCTGCGGCGCAATCTGGAGAGAGTCTCGCTCGGATCGTTCTCGAAATCGTAGTCGTAGAGGTCGGGTGCGAACGGCTGACCGTCTCCAAGCGACATGCTCATTCTCCACGCCTCACCAACGGCTCCCGCCCCGGCGATGCCGCGCCCCTCCTAGATTGGGCCAGGATCGACACTGCCACGAAGGCATGCCTCACTCGGTTGTCAGGCCGAATTGCCGGCGCCTAATCCGCTGCGGTCAGGGGCATAGACTGCACTGTGGTCCGCGCTCCGACAAGGCGGCCATGTAGGGGATCGCAAACCCCGGTCGTCGGAAAGTCGGCCGATTGACCGACAATCGGCGGAAGACAGCACCTGCCCTTCCGACGACGAGAACGGGTCATAGAGCGATTTCGGAGGCTGAAGGCCTTCAGAAGTTCAGCTCGGTCCACACCAGCCTCCACAACCTCATCCCGGCTGGCCATAGCGTCTGCCGTGGAGCCACTGAAGCGCCGCAACACCTTATTGGCTAAGGCGTTGCGCGGTCAGGCGGCCGGCGGACCCTAGCAAATACCCCAACATATAAATTCGACGTCACGGGTCCTTGGCGAACCTCGGTGGACACGAAGCCACCCCGACTCGGATTTTCAACCAAGCACAGCTAGCTCCAGTTCATCGGCCGAGAACGGATGGCTCCGGCGTGCCCAAAATGAGAGCCTCCAAAGGCATAGGACGGCAGCGCATTCAGGTGTGCTATGACATCGGCAGGCTCGATGGCCGCTGCACTAGTCTCGTCGATCGCGCCGCGGGCCCAGCGCCCTGAACCCGCCCGGGCCTCGTATTCCACATGGTACCGAACCCAGAGCGTGCCACAGAAACGGCACTGCAAAATACTTACGTCGGCATACCGGCCATCAGTTGGATCGACACCGACCTCCCTAACGCCCACAAAG
>JAFEEA010000338.1 GCA_018241335.1 Pseudomonadota bacterium | reverse complement strand
TGATCCACCGCAATGGTGCGGGCACGATCACCCAGATCGACAGCCTCAACGCCAACTTCGGTGAAGCGGTGGTCGAGGGCGTCGACTTCGAGTGGACCTTCGACACCGGTCGTCAGCATTGGGATCTGCCGGCGGTTGGCGGTTCGCTCCGCGCCGACCTGCAACTGAGCTACCTGATCCACAACAGCCAGACCCAGCCTGACGGCACGGTCGCCAATTACCCCGGCACGTTCCTCTACGCCAACGAGGGTATCAATCCGCGTTGGAAGGGTGTTCTGAACCTCGACTACAAGAAGAGCGCCTGGACCGTGCACTGGGATACCCGGTACATCGAGCACATGATCAGCCTGGAGCGTGGCGGGTCGGTGGGCAACGCTGTGCCGGATATCTGGTACAACGACCTGAGCGTCAGCTATAACTTCGCCAAGCTTGGCCCGGCCAATAACGCCCGGGTCACGCTGGGGATCGACAACCTGTTCGACCAGGATCCCCCGTTCGTGAAGAACGACTCGATCTGTAAGTGCAACAGCCTGGCGGGCGCCTACGACTTCGTGGGCCGGTTCTTCTACGGCCGGATTTCCACGAGCTTCTAAATCCCTTCTGTAGGGGCCCGTTCCGGCGGGCCCCGTGCAGTCGAAGCGTTCAGCAGCCGTCCATGCCCCGCATGGGCGGCTGTTTGCTGTCAGCAGCCCGCCTTCCTGAACGAGGCTTCACTGTCGCCGGCGAGGGGAAGGGCCTAGACTCCGGCCCCCAAGAGGATCGCCTGAATGACGGAACGGCCCATCGACCGGCGCGGACTGCTCGTGTTTGGCGCAGCCACCCTGGCCTCGCCGCCGGCCCTCGCCCGACCTCGCGGGACCGGCCGCGCGCCCGACGTCCAGATCAACCTCGCCGGCCAGCCGGCGCCGCCGCCCGCCGGGCCCGACGGCCAACCCGCCCTGATCCGGGCGGGGGCGGACGCTGTGTCACGGATGACCACCCAGGTGCGCCTCGACAGCCGCGGGCCGTTCGAATTCGTGGTGGATACCGGCGCCAACCGCTCCGTGGTCTCGATCGAGGCGGCGCGCTCGCTCGGCCTTCCCGCAGGTCCGCCGACGCCCGTCCATGGCATCGCCGGCGTCGAGCCGGCCGATACCGTCGAGGTTTCCACACTGTCCGTCGGCGACGTCCGCAGCGCCGACCTGATCCTGCCGGCCCTGCCCGAGACACACCTGGGCGCCCAAGGCCTGCTGGGCGTCGATATTATGAAGGACCGGCGCGTGGTGCTGGACTTCGTCGCCAACACCCTGCTGATCGGACCGCCGCGGCACGACGCGGACACATCCGGCAGCCGGGAGCAACCGACCCGGATTCTCGGCGAACGGCGCGGCGTGATTCGGGTGCCGGCCCGCTATCGCTTCGGCCAGCTGACCATCGTCGACGCGGACGTGGCCGGTGTTGCGGTGACGGCCTTCCTGGACTCCGGGTCCCAGAACACGGTCGCCAACCTGGCCCTGCGCAACGCGCTTGTGGGACGGCGGCCGCTGCTGGCGGCGCAGATGCGGCAGGTCGAACTGCTGAGCGCCACCGGGCAGGTTGCGAGCGGAGAGCTCTGCGTCCTGCCCGGCGTCCGCCTAGGTGGCCTGGGCATCGACAATCTGGGCGCCGTCTTCGCCGACCTGCACACTTTCGACATCTGGCGGCTGGTCGATCGGCCGGCGATCCTCATCGGCATCGACGTTCTGCGCCACTTCGACTCCGTGGAACTGGACTTCAGCCGCCGCCAGGTCGTCTTCCGGGCGCCGAAGTCGGCCACGACGCTCTTCGGCAACTGACGACCGAAAGGCCGCCGCAATTGCGGTGAAGCCGGTGAGCTGGAGCCCTATGTCAACTATCCACCTGGGGCGCCGTGGGACCAGTGGGCTGAGCTCAACGGCTCGCCGAGGCGCCGGGCCTGGTGGAAGGACACCGGGTGTTCGGCGTGGCGCTGGGCAAGCTCGGCCACCTGGACCGCGCCGAAGCCGCCCTGCGCGAGGCGATCCGCCTGGCCCCGGCCGAGGCGGGGGCGGCCGTCGCCCTCTCGGAACTGCTGGTCCAGACCGACCGCGCGGCCGAGGCCCGCGCCGTCCTGGCCCCGCATGTGGCGCGACCCGACGCCGACATCTTCGTCTTGACCGCCGAGGCCGTGGCCCTGAAGTCGCTGCGCCGCTTCGACGAGGCGGCCAGGGCCTATGAACGCGCCCGCGAGTCGGCGCCCCGCAGCGCCGTGGCCGAGCACAACCTGGCCGGCGTCTATGGCGACATGCAGCGCTACGCGGAAAGCCTGGACGCCGCCCAGCGCGCCTTCGCCAAGGGCCTTGACGCGCCGGAGACCTGGCTGGTCCGCGCGCGCTCGCTGCAGGGCCTGGGCCGCTTCGAGGAGGCCGAACAGGCTTATCGCGAAGCCCTGCGCCGCCGCCCCGCCTATGCCGACGCCCATGGCGAGCTCGCCCAGCTGATCTGGATGCGCACCGAGGACGCGCGCGCCGCCGGCGAGGCCCTGTCCGGCGCCCTGCGCGCCAACCCCAACGACATCGCCCTGGTCGCCAAACGCGCCCAGCTGAACGAGTACGCCAGCAATCCGCGCCTGGCCTACGCCACCTTGGGCGAGTCGCCGCCCGAGGTGCGCGCCGCGCCTATGATCGAGGCCCTGGCGGCCCAGCTCGCCACCCACTTCGACCCCGAGCGCGCCCTGGGCCACGCCCGCCGCGCCGCCGCCCAGGCGCCGGACGAGCACTTCGTCCTCGTCGCCCTCTGCCAGGCCCA
>JAFEEA010000337.1 GCA_018241335.1 Pseudomonadota bacterium | reverse complement strand
GGCCGCCGGCCTGGAGGGCGCCCCCGACCCGCGCCGCCGCGCCGAGGCGCTGGACCTGGCCCAGGCCGCCGCCCGCACGCGCCCCGACTTCTCCCCCGGGGTGGTCATGGCCGCGCGCCTGCTGGCCGCCGACGGCAAGGGCCAGCGCGCCGCCCAGGTGCTCGAGACCGCCTGGAAGGTCCGCCCCCATCCGGCCCTCTGGCTGGCCTACCGCGACCTGCGCACCGACGAGACCCCCACCCAGCGCGCCCAGCGCCTGGCGGGCCTGGCCGGCCTCAACCCCGACCATCGCGAGAGCCGTATCCTAGCGGTGGAACAGGCCCTGATCGGCGGCGACGCCCTGGGCGCCCGCACGGCCGCCAAGGCCCTGGAGCCTGAGCCCCTCACCGCGCGCCTGGCCGCCCTTTTCGCCCGCGCGGCGGCGGCGGCGGGCGAGCGCGACGAGGCCCGCGCCTGGATCGCCCGCGGCCAGGCCGCGCCGCTGGAGCCCGACTGGTCCGACCTCGACCCGGAGGGTGCGGCTTTCGCCTACGCCCCCGCCGACTGGGCGCGCCTGGCCGCCACCTACGCCGAGCGCGGCGAGCTGATCCATCCGCGGCACGAGCGCCACGAGCGCTCCATCAACGACCTGCCGGCGATCCCCACGGCCTACGCCCAGCCCACGCCGTTCCTGGCCGAGGCGGAGGCCGGCGGCCTGCCCGCGCCGATCGTCGACGACAGCGATTTCGCCGACGACCTGCAGCCCGACGCGGCGCCCGCGCCCCCGGTCCCGAGCGTCCCAGGCCGCCGCACCCTTGGCGCCCGCGCCAAGTCCCGCTAAAGAGGCCCTTCCTCGCGGCAGGCCCGATCCGGCGCCTGTCCCTGGGCCGCCTTAGCTCAGCCGGTAGAGCGGCGCATTCGTAATGCGTAGGTCAGGTGTTCGAGTCACCTAGGCGGCACCACCATCTTGAGCGCCAACGTGCGCCGATGATTGAAAAATTCCTTTGAATCTGGGATATTAGCGAAACGGCTGATCGCGACTGTTCGCCATTGTTCGCTGACATTCGGCGGAAATTGGGGGCCTTCTCGGGGGCCTTTGGCAAACGCCCCGATGAAAGGCCCCCAAAGTGGCCCTGACCGATTCAGCGATCCGCGCCCTCAAGTCCGCCGAGAAGGACTACAAGGTATCCGATGAGAAGGGACTCTATCTCCAAGTCACGCCTTCTGGCGGCCGACTCTGGCGGGTGAAATACCGCACGCAGGGCGGGGCCGAGAAGAAGCTGTCGCTGGGCGCCTACCCGGCGATTAGCCTCAAGGACGCCCGCGAACTTCGTGATCAGGCTCGCACCCTGATCGCGAAGGGTGTCGATCCGGCAGAGAAGAAGCGCCGCGAAAGGCGCAGCGCCAAGCTCACCGCCGAAAACTCCTTCAGCGCAGTCGCCAAGGCCTATATCGAAAAGAACCGCCGGGACGGCCTCGCGGAGGCCACTGTGAGCAAGCGTGAGTGGTTCCTTCGGCTCGTCGAGAAGCCGCTGGGGCGTCGCGCGATCGCCGAAATCCAGCCTTACGAGGTGCTGGACGCCGTAAAGCCCTACGAGGCCGCCAAGAACGACGAAAAGGCCCACCGAACACTTCAATTCGTCGGGCAGGTTTTCCGCTTCGCGGTCGCGAACCAACTCGCAGCGAGCGATCCGACACGCGATCTCCGCGGCGCCCTTTCCAGCCGCAAGCAAAAGCACCACGCGGCCATCCTGGAACCGAAGCTTGTTGGCGAACTCTTGCGCGCCATTGATGGCTACGAAGGGCAGCCTCTCACCATGCTGGCGCTGAAGCTTTCCCCCCACGTGTTCGTGCGCCCTGGCGAGCTGCGCCGAGCAGAGTGGTCAGAGATCGACCTTCAAGCCGCCGTCTGGCGCATCCCCGCCGCAAAGATGAAGGGACGGGTTGAACACGTCGTTCCTCTCTCAAAACAGGCGGTCGCAATCCTGAAGGAAGCGCGCGGCCTGACCGGCGACGGCAAATTCGTCTTCCCGTCGATCCGGACGGCCGCCGATCCGATGTCGGAAAATACCGTCAACGCCGCGCTCCGGCGGATGGGCTATGCTGGCAACGAAATGACCGCGCACGGTTTCCGTGCCATGGCGAGCACTCTCTTGAACGAGTCAGGCAAGTGGTCGCCTGACGCAATCGAGAAGGCGCTGGCTCACAAAGACAAAGACGCGATCCGGGCCGCCTATCACCGAGGCGCGCACTGGGACGAGCGTGTGCAAATGGCGCAATGGTGGAGCGACTATCTTGACCGGCTGCGCGCAGGCGGTTCTGTCGTGCCACTCAAATCAGCAAGTTAGCTGGCGCGCCGCTGAAAGCGGACTCTCCCGATGTCTCACAAGGGTGGAAACCGGACGTTATGCCTTCAGGGCCTTGTAGGTGTTCATGGCGAACTTCGTATTGGCGGCGCCTTCAATCGAAAATCCTTACGCGTCAGGCTGGGAAGCGGCGGCAGCGGGGCTGTTCAATGCCGCAATGCAGCACGAAGCCGCGGGTCGATTTGACGAAGCCTTCGAGTTGTTCGCCGAAGCCAACCGGATCAAGCGGGCAAGACTGGATGGAGAACAGTACGTCACCCAGCAGGTCGCCGCCCTCGCGCAAGTAAGGTCGATCTTCACGCGTGAATTTCTGCAGTCCTGGGGCGCGTCCGGGTCGGACCTCAGGCCAATTTTCATCGTCGGCATGCCGCGGTCTGGATCGACCCTAGTCGAGCAGATCCTCGCGTCCCATCCCACGATCCAAGGGCTAGGGGAGACCGGCGCCTTG
>JAFEEA010000336.1 GCA_018241335.1 Pseudomonadota bacterium | reverse complement strand
ACCGTCATGGCGCCCACCGACTGCACCACGCCGGTGTTGTTCAGCCCCGTCGCCAGGGCCAACGCCAGGCTGCCGTTCGACGCCAGGGTCCCGCTGTTGGCCAGGCTGGCGGCGGTGATGGTCCCCGCGCCGGCGCCGTCGGCGGTGACGATCAGCGTTCCCGTGTTGGTCAGGGCGCCGGTCACGGCCAGGCTGTTGGAGCCGACATTGGCGCCCATCACGCCGTCGTTCTGAAGGCTGGCGAGGCTCAGCGACAGGTGATCGCCGACGATCTGGCCGCCGGTCTGGTTGACCAGGCTCACCGCGCCGCCGCTGACGGTGAGGATGGCGGCCGCCCCGCCAGACGGCCCGGTGCCCGAGATCACCCCCGTGCCCGCGTTGGTGAGGGCCAGCGTCGCACCGGTCGCATGGAGGGTCAGGTTGGCCGTGCTGCTCATCACCCCGGCATTGTCCAGCGTGGCGCCACTGAGGGTGGCGGCGAGGGCATGGTCTGCCTGCAGGTAGGCGCCCTTGGCGTTGACCAACGTTCCAGCCGTCAAGCTGATGTCCGCGCCGCTGGCGGCCGGGGTCAGGATGGTCCCGTCGTTCTCCAGGGCGCCGGTGGCGGACAGGCTGACGCCCGAGGTTCCCTGGATGCCGCCGCCCGCCGCATTGGTCAGGCTGGCGGCCTGGCCTTTCAAGGCGCCGCCGGCCACCAGGGCGCCGGCGTTGTCGGCCGCGCCGCTGACCGCGAACGTCAGGCCACGGTTGGCGCTGAGCGAGCCGGTGTTGGACAGCCGCGCCAGGGTCAGGCTGACGTCGCCGCCGGTGGTCACCGAACCGGCCGCCGTATCCAGGGTCACCGCCTTGCCGCCGATGATCAGGGTGTCGCCCGCGGCTCCGCCCGCCTGCAGATAGGCGCCGGGGGCGTTGTCGATGGTCAGGGCCGAGCCGGTCCCGGTGATGGCCAGGCTATGGACCGCGATGATCTCGCCGGCGTTGTCGAGGGTCGCGCCGCCCAGCGACAGCGACAGGTCGCCCTGCGAGACCACCACCGCGCCGGCCTGGTTGGCCAGGGTGGCCGCGCTGACGGTGGCGTCGCCGCCGGCGTTCGCCAAGTAGATCGCGCCGCTGTTGGTCAAGGCGCCGGTGACGGTCACGGCGCCGCCGGTCTGTGACTGGATCATGGCCGCCGCGCCGGTGTTCTCCAGGCTGGCGACGCCGGCGGTCAGCGCGCCGCCCGCGCCCAGCGAGCCGGTATTGGCCAGGTCGCCCTTGACCGACAGCGTCAGGTCGCCGCTGCTGACCACCCTGCCGGCGTTGCCGAGGCTCGCCAGGCTCGCCGTGGTCGAGGCCGCCGAGATCACGCCGCTGGCGGTGTTGCTGGCCGAAGCCCCGCCATCGACGGTGAGGGCTCCAACCGCGACGATGGTCCCGCTGTTGGCGAGCGTTGAAGCGTCGTGAAGCGTCAGGTCGCGGGCAGACTGCAAGGTCCCGCTGTTGGTCAGGGTTCCGACCGTCAGGACGCCGTCGCTGCCCGCATCGGTGGAGGTGATTAGCAGGCCGCTGTTGTTGAGGCTTCCGGCCGTGAGCTGTGCGCCCGTGGCGGCCTGGATCGCGCCGGCGTTGGTCAGGGCGGCCAGCCGGGCGGCCAGCTTGCCGCCGGCGATCAGCTTGGCGCCGGCCGTGTTGGTCAGGCTGCCGCTGGCGCCGCCGACGGCGTCGGTCAGGGTCACGTCGCCGCTGGCGGTGATGGTCCCCGCGTTGCTGCTGGCCCCGCCCAGGGCCAGGGTCACGTCTCCGCCGTTGGCAGTGATCGCGCCGGCGTTCGAGAGGCCGTTCGCCGCCGTGATGGAGACCGCACCGGCGCCGCTGACCACGGCCTGCTTGTCGCCCGCCGCTGTGGAGACGGCGCCCTTGGCGGCGGCGAGGGTCAGGTCGCCGGCGCTGGACAGGGTGTAGGCGCCCAGCGAAAGGTCGGCGGCCGTGGCGGTGAGGCCGAGCTTGCCGGTGTTGCTGTAGACATAGCCCGTCCCGCTCAGGGTGAGGCCGCCGAACTGGCCGTTCAGGTCGCCGGACGCGCCGTAGCTGACGCCGTTCAGGATCACCGCGCCCGTGGCCTTCAGGCTCATCGCGCCGCCGGCGTAGCGCTGGTTGACGTTGGCCGCCGTGCTGACGCCGTCCGCTGTGTCGGTCAGGGCGCCGGCGGTCAGTGACAGGTTGCGCGCCGCCACCAGCGAGCCGCCGGTGAGGTTGACGCCGCCGCCCGCGCTGAGGCTCAGGTCGCGCCCGGCCGTCAGATTGACCCCGGCCTGGGTGATCGCGACCGTGTCGGTCGCGGTCGTGCCGATGGCCAGGTCGCGCTTGGCCGAGACATTGCCCTTGAGGAGCAGGTCGCCCGCAGCCGTGATCGTCAGGTCGTCGCCCGAGGCCGCCGCATCGCCCAGAAGGCGCACGCCCACCCCCGCGTCGGTGGCGATCAGGCGGATGCGGTTGGCATACATGCCGCCCACCGCGGTGGAATCGATTGCGTAGTCCGGCGCGGCGTCGGCGCCCGCGATCGGGGTGGCGCTGTGGGCCACGTAGTCCCAGGTGTTGGCGCCGGCGACCACATCGAGTGTCGTTCCGTAGGCCGGTCCGCCCAGGACGATCTTGCGGCCCAGCAGGGCGGCGTAGTCGGTGGTCTGGGCGTCGAGGCCCGTGCCGTTCAGGGTGATGGTCCCGCCGACGACATTGAAGCCCAGCAGCTTGCCGGACGCGTCGATGTTGGGCGCGCCGGTGGTCAGGGTCAGGGCGGCGGTGTTGATGAAGCCGCAGCCGCCGCAAG
>JAFEEA010000335.1 GCA_018241335.1 Pseudomonadota bacterium | reverse complement strand
GCGGTCGGATCCATCCCCGCGGGCAGGGCGGCGAAGGCGTAGTCGCCGGGCGGCAGGCGCGCGCTCAAGGGGCGGATGGCTGGCGCGGGCGCCTCGTCGCCGATCCCGTACAGCACCGCGGCCACCGCCCCCTCGGCGGTCGGGACCAGGGCCAGCTGGCCCGGCTTGGCGGTGAACTTGCCCAGGGCGGCGGCGGCGCGATGGGCCGGCTCGGCGGTCTTGGCCCAGGCCTCGAACTCGGCCGCCTTCAGCAGGGTCACCGGGACCGGGGCCTCGGCGTGCGCAATCAGGGACTCTGGCATTCAAGGACTCCGTCGTCGCAAACCGGTGTTTGCCGACAATTATGCTTAACGCTTCCTTTAAGGCTGGCCGTGGATGCTGTCTCGACTCCACCGCCGGACCGTCCAAATCATGTGTCTCAAGCTGGCCCTCGCCGCAACCGCCCTCAGCCTGATCGGCGCGCCGGCCCTGGCGGCCAAGGCTCCCGCGCCCGCCGCGCCGGCCGCCGCGCCCGTCGTCGCCCCGGCCCCGGCGCTCGCCAAGGCCACGCCCGAGCAGCGCGCCGAGGCCGACCGCATGGATCCCCTGGCCCGCGCCGCCTTCTGGTCGCGCGAGACCGAGGCCGACCCTCGAGACACCGTCGCCGGCGTCAAGCTGGTCAAGGCGCTGCGCGAACTCGGCCGCTATGACGAGGCCGTGGCCCAGGCCGAGCACATCCTGGTCATCGATCCGGCCAACGTCGAAGCCCTGATCGAGGAGGCCCGCACCCGGATCACCCAGGGCCAGGGCTTCTTCGCCATCGACCCGGCCCAGCGCGCCGCCGCCGCCGCGCCCAAGGACTGGCGCCCGCAGTCGCTGCTGGCCATCGCGCTCGAACAGTCCCAGCGTGACGACGAGGCCCTGGCCGCGCACCAGCGCGCGCTCGCCTTGTCGCCCGACAATCCGGCCGCCTTGTCGAACCTGGCGATGTTCTACGCCGCCCACGGACAATCGGCCCAGGCCGAGGCCCTGCTGCGCCGCGCCGTGGCCCAGCCGGGCGCGACCGCCCAAATTCGTCAGAATCTCGCCCTGATCCTGGGGCTGGACGGCCATCTGGCCGAAGCCGAGCAGCTGGCGCGCCGCGACCTGCCGCCGGCCATGGTCGACAACAACCTGGCCTATCTGCACGCCGCGCAAACCCAGCCGCAGCAACGATCCTGGGACTCCCTGCGCAGCCAGCCCTGACCAAGGGCCGCGCGGGCGCCGTGGCGCCGGCGCCACAGAAAATCTTCAAACCAACCGCCGGCTGACGCTTATTCGCCGCAATCGGGAACCGTTATCGCCCAGACCGCGTTGGGGGCCTGATCGCGCCCGCTCGGGCGGGACGAGCGTGGGGAGAGGGGCGACCGAATCACTTGCAGTTTTGCCTGCCACGACGGGCTTGACGGTGCGATCCGCCCGGGGCGTTTACCCCCGGGTAAGCGTTTCGAGGCATTCCGCAACCCACACGGGCGGCGCATCCTCCGAAAAGACGGGAAATCACCGCAAAGCCAAGTTGATCGGCGAAGGGGATATTGTATAGCGTTGTTCGCTGTCTCACCGATGGGGCGAATTGTCGGGCACTGTGTCGCATGCGACACTTCCGGCAGGGCGTCAGGTTGATATAACACTGCTCGGTCGGATTGATCGCCGCAGAGGGCAAGGAAGGACCTGGTATGAAACTTAAACTCCTGGCTGGAGCAGCCTTGGCCGCGGTGGCGGCCGCGAGCGGCGCTGCGGCCCAAGACACGGGGTGGTATGGCGCCCTCGACATCGGCTACCACCGGACGGAAGTGCTTCGCACGCACTCCTCGACGCTGGAGTCGGACGGCCAGCCGTACAACTTCCACTTCGGCCACACCGATTCTTGGACCGGGTTTGCTCGGGTCGGCTACAAGCTGTCCCCGAACCTCCGCCTGGAGCTTGAAGGCGGCTATCGCCCGGGCAACCTGTCGAACGTCTACGACACGGCGGCCCGCCCGGTGAACGCCATCTGCAACAATTCGACCACGTCCCCCGCCTGCGGCGTGCCCAACGGCAGCCTCCATGCCTGGACGATGATGGGCAACCTGCTCGTCGACCTGATGCCGGACGGTCAGATCGATCCGTTCATCGGCGGCGGTCTCGGCATCGCCCGCACCTCGCTCGACCTCAATGGCCGCCCGCAAGGCACCAGCCAGAACCTGCTCTCCAACGACGCCGACACCAAGTTCGCTTGGCAAGGCATCGCCGGCGTGTCGGTCCGGGCCAGCGAGCGCCTGAACATCGATGTGACCTACCGCTACCTGGGCAGCCAGCGCAGCAACTTCACGGTCACCGGCAACGGCTCGGTTCAGCCGGGCGTGATCGACGGCGCCTACAAGGACCAGTCGATCACCGTGGGCCTGCGGTATGCGCTCTCCGCGCCGCCGCCGCCGCCTCCGCCCCCGCCGCCTCCCCCGCCGCCGCCGCCGCCCCCGCCGCCGCCGCCGCCTCCTCCGCCCCCGCCGCCGCCTCCGCCGGTGTACGAGGCCAAGGACTTCATCGTGTACTTCCCGTTCGATCAGTACGTGCTGACGCCGGAAGCGCAGTCGGTGGTCCAGGAAGCGGCCAAGTACGCGACCGACGGCCACGCCACCAAGGAAGTGGTGGTCGGCCACACCGACACCTCCGGTTCGGTGGCCTACAACATGCGCCTCTCCGAGCGCCGCGCGAAGGCGACCGCCGACGCCCTGGTCAACCTGGGTGTCCCGGCCTCGTCCCTCGACGTGAGCTGGAAGGGCAAGTCCGAGCCGGCCGTCCAGACGGGCGACGG
>JAFEEA010000334.1 GCA_018241335.1 Pseudomonadota bacterium | reverse complement strand
CTCATCCTCCCACGCCTGCGGCGCGGGCCCCTCCTTCTCCCTCTGGGAGAAGGGAATGGAGCCTCGCCGGCCGTGCGGGGAACACCTCTCCCAAAGGGAGAGGGAGGGGCCCGCCGCGGCGCGGTGGGAGGGTGAGGGGCTCCGCCGACGGCTATCGATCTTCCAGCCGCGCCAGAGCCCATTCGGCGGCGTCCCGGACCGCCGGGTCGGGATCGTCCAGCAACGCCAGCGCCGCCGGCGCCAGGGCCGGATCGCCGGAATTGCCGATGGCGTAGAGGACGTTGCGCACCAGCCGGTCGCGCCCGATGCGCTTGACCGGACTGGCCGTGAACAGGGCCGCGAACTCCGCCTCGTCCAGGGCCGCCAATTCGGCCAGGGCCGGGGCCTTCAGCGCCTCCCGCGCCGCCAGCTTGGCCTCGCGCCCCGCCTGGGCGAACTTGTTCCAGGGACAGACGGCCAGGCAGTCGTCGCAACCGTAGATGCGGTTGCCGAGCGCCGGTCGCAGGGCCTCGTCCACCGGCCCGGCGTGCTCGATCGTGAGGTAGGAGATGCATCGGCGGGCGTCGAGCTGGTAGGGCGCCGGGAAGGCCGCCGTCGGGCAGGCGTCCAGGCAGGCGCTGCAGGCGCCGCAGTGATCTTCCTCCGGCGCGTCGGGGGGCAGTTCGACGCTGGTCAGCACGCTGCCCAGGAACAGCCACGAGCCGAACCCGCGCGACACGAGGTTGGTGTGCTTGCCCTGCCAGCCGATCCCCGCGCGCTCGGCCAGGGGCTTTTCCATCAGGGGGGCGGTGTCGACGAACACCTTCACCTCGCCGCCCAGGCGTTTCTTGATCAGGCCGCCCAGCTCCTTCAGCCGGCCCTTGATCACCTCGTGGTAGTCGCGGCCCTGGGCGTAGATCGAGATGGCGCCCCGCGAGCGCTGGGCCAGCACCGCCAGGGGATCGTGGCCGGGACCGTAGTTCATTCCCACCACCACCGCCGACCGCGCCTCGGGCCAGAGGCCGTTGGGATGGGCGCGCCGATCGACGGTTTCCGCCAGCCAGTCCATCGTCCCCTGGCGGCCGGCGTCCAGGAAGGCGCGCAGATGGTCGCCCGCGTCCCAGGGCGCGGTGACGCCCGCGATGCGGCAGAGGTCGAAGCCGAGGCGCGCGGCCCGTTCGCGGATCAGGTCCGGCGCGGTTTCAGAAGTCCAGGTCGTCATAGTGGCCCGCCGGCGCCAGGCCCGGCCAGCGGTCGGCCAGGATGGGACGGAAGGCCGGGCGGGACTTCATGGTCATGTACCAGGTCTTCACGGCCGGGAAGTCCCGCCAGGGGATGTCGCCGAAATAGTCCAGCACCGAGATGTTGGCCCCGGCGGCGAAGTCGGCGTAGCTCAGCCGCTTGCCCGCCAGCCAGTCGCGCGCCTGCAGCAGCTTTTCCATGTAGCTCAGGTGCGCGCGCAGGGCGTCGCGGCCCTGGCGCATGGAGTAGAGGTCCGGCGCGCCCATCTTGAGCAGCCGCTTTTCCAGCTTTTCGTGCAGCAGGAAGGCGTTGACCTCGTCGTTGAACTTGCGGTCGAACCATTGCATCAGCCGCCGCGCCTCGGCCCGCTCGGCCGGCTCGCGGCCCAGCAGGGGCGGCTGGGTCACCGTCTCGTCCAGGTGCTCCAGGATCGCGCGGACCTCGCAGATCACCAGGGTCTGGCCGCCCTGGACCTCGACCAGCACCGGCGGCACGCCGGTGGGGTTGAGCGCCAGGAAGTCCTTGGGCTGCTCCCAGTAGCGGACGACGTTGTCGGCGAACGCCAGCCGTTTCTCGCCCAGCGCCAGGCGCACCTGGCGCGAGGCCGGGTCCAGGGGGAAATGGTGCAGAGTGCGTTCGACGCTCATCGGTGGGGGATTCTTGGGGGGCGGTGGGGCGTTCTAGAGCAAATCGGAGCGGCCACAACGCGCCCAAGGGCGTTAAGGGCGCGTTTACCGTGCGCTACGGCGGCGAAATCCCCGCCGGAAAGCCGCGGTTGGCAGGCTTCAGGCCGTGGCCCCGTGCTTCTCGTGCATCTCGGCGAAGGCGCCGCCATGCGGCTCGGCCCGACCGTGGGGGTCGGGATGGATCAGGATGTCGGCGGCCGGGAAGGCTTCCAGCACCCGCTTTTCGGCCGACACGACGATGGCGTGCGCCTCCGCCAGGCTGACGTCGGGATCGAGGTCGGCGTGCATCTGGATGTGGACATAGGGACCGGAGGCGCGGGTGCGCAGCTGGTGCACGTCCGTCACCCGTGGGTCGGCGGTCATCAGCTCCACGATCCGTGCACGGTCCGCGTCGGGCAATTCCTTGTCCATCAGTTGGGTGGCGCTTTCGAGGAACACCTGGATGGCCCCCCACAGCAGGATCGCCGCGATCCCCAGGCCCGCGAAGGCGTCGGCGCCCAGCCAACCCGTCAGGCCCGTCACGCCGATCCCGACCAGGGCGACGACGTTGGAGGCCAGGTCGCTGAAATAGTGGGCCCGGTCGCCCGACACCGCCACCGAGGCGGTCTTCTTGAGCACCTGGCCCTGGGCCGTGATCAGCGCCCCCGTGAGCAGGATGGAGGCGCCCATCACCGCCAGCGCCCAGCCCGTGGCCTGCACGCGGCTGGGCTCCATGAGGTGGCGCAGCGCCTCCTGGCCGATCAGGGCCGCCGACGCGAACACCAGGCCGGCCTGCAGGAGGCTGGCGAAGGCCTCCGCCTTGCCGTGGCCGTAGCGGTGCTCGGCGTCCGGCGGGGCGGCGGCGTAGCGCACGGCGAAGAAGGTCACCAGCGAGGCGATCAGGTCCAGGCCGCTGTCGGCCAGCGAGGCCAGCAGGGCCACCGAGCCGCTCATCA
>JAFEEA010000333.1 GCA_018241335.1 Pseudomonadota bacterium | reverse complement strand
TCAGTCCGACGACGGAAGCGCCTTGGCTTCCTTGAGCTTCAGGGGACGGCCGCCCAGCGACAGCGAACCCTCGCCGCCCTTGCTGACCAGCACTTCCAGGCCGGTCTCCTCGTCGGTGTAGCGCTTGCCGGTGGCGACGCCATCCTTGCGGTCGGCGGCGGCCGTCAGGCCCGAGGGCCGCTCGGCGTTGAAGACGACCATGGCGTGGCCGCCGCACTCCAGGTCGGCGGCCGTCTTGGGCGGCCGGACCACCACCACCTCGGCGGCGCACACCGCGCTCTTCCAGCGCGATCCAGGCTTTAGCTCCATCGTCACTTTCCTCCGTTGGGCCGGACGTGTCCCCGCCCGGTCACACGATGATTGAATGTCCGGCCCGGCGCCAGATCGGCGCGCGCCTGCGCCCCTCGCTCAGGCCTCAGGCCTGGGCGAACAGCGCCTCGATCTCCGCCTCGGTGCAGCCCAGCTCCTCGAGAATCTGCAGGCTGTGCTGGCCGATCTCCGGGGCCATGCGCGGCGCCTGCTTGGGCTCGCCGGCGATCTGGAACGGGCTGTCGACCGTGCGCAGGCCTAGGCCGTCGGTGAACTCCGGCAGCAGGTTGTTGGCCTCCACCTGCGGATCGTCGGCGTGATCGGTGATCTGGCCGACGATGCCGAAGGTGATCCCCGCCTCGGTGAGCCGCTCGTGCCAATGGGCCCAGACCTCGGAGCCGAACACCTCGTCCAGCATCGCCACCAGCACCCCCGCGTTGGCGAACCGGGCCATGGGAGTGGCGAACAGCGGATCGTCCAGCCATTCGGTATGGCCCAGGGCCTGGGCCAGCAGGGGCCACTCCCGCGCCGGATTGGCGATGGCCAGGATGAAGGAGCGTTCGTCCAGGGTCTGGTAGACCTCGGTGAGCGCGCTGCGCTGGCCGCGTTCGCCACGCCCCATCAGCTCATAGCCGCAGAGCGCCGCCTGGATCTGGCAGGAGTTGGACCAGATGCCGTTGGCCATCAGCGAGGTGCTTACCACCCCGCCTTCGCCGGTGAGCTGGCGCTTGTAAAGGGCCGTGACGATGGCCCCGTACATGGCCATGGCCGTCGGGTGGTCGCCCATGCCCGGCATCGAGAGGGCCATCTCGGTGTCGCCGGTCGCGCGCACCATGTCCATCAGCCCGGATCGGCCCCACCAGGCGGTGGTGTCATAGGCGGTGCGGTCGCGCTCGGGCCCCTGCTCGCCGTAGGGCGTCAGCGACGCATAGATCAGCCGCTTGTTGAGATGCATCAGGTCCTCGGCGCGCAGGCCCAGGCGCTCGCGGATCGGGAACGGGAAGTTGGTGATGAACACGTCCGCCTTGGCGATCAGCTTGTTCAGCACCGCCCGGGCGGCCGGCTCCTTCAGGTCCAGCGCCAGGCTCTCCTTGTTGCGGCTATCCAGGGCCCAGAAATAGTCCACCGAGTCCGGCGGCGCGCCGCGCAGGCGGAACAGGTTGCGGTAGGAGTCGCCCATGCCGGGCGGCTCGATCTTGATCACCCGGGCGCCGAAGTCGCTCATCACCGTCCCGGCCGCGGGACCGGCGATGAAGCTGGCGCAATCGACGACTAGAAGGTCACTGAACAGACCTGACGACATGGAATGGTCTCCGGCGTCCCCGGCGGGACGAAGGCGAGGTTCTGAAATCGTTTAGGCGCCCGGGCGAGGCCCCGGCGGAAATCGGACGGTTGAAACGCCGCCAGCATCGGGCCAAGCGGCCCGCGCCGCAACCGCCTTCCGCCCCAGGTCCGCCTTCAGCGCCCGGCGAAGGTCGGCGCGCGCTTTTCCACGAAGGCCACCGAGGCGGCCTTGTGGTCCTCGGTGCTCATGGTCCGGACCATGTGCAGAGCCTCCAGGTCCAGCACCTCCGACAGGGTGGCGTGGGCGGCGGCGTTGAGGTTGCGCTTCATGTAGCCGATAGCCACGGTCGGAAGGCCGGCCAGGTAGCGGGCGTAGGCCGCCGCCGCGGCGGGCAGCTCCTCGGCCGGCACCGACTTGTTGACGATGCCGAGCGCCAGGGCCTCGGCGCCGGTGATGACGTCGGCCGTGAAATAGAGCTCGCGCACCTTGGCCGCGCCCACCAGGTGGGTGAGGAAGTAGGAGCCGCCGTAGTCGCCGGCCAGGCCGATCTTGGAGAAGGCCGTGGTCAACTTGGCATGGTCGGCGCTGATGCGCAGGTCGCAGGCCAGCGCCAGCGACAGCCCCGCCCCCGCCGCCGGCCCCGGGATCACCGCCAGGGTCGGCTTGGGCATCTCATGCAGGCGCTTGACCACCTCCATGGAATGGCGAAGGCCGGCGGCCCTCTGCTCCAGGGTCGGGCCGGAGCCCGAGCCCACGCCCGCGCCGCTGCTGTTGGCGGCCGCGAAGCCCTTGACGTCGCCGCCGGCGCAGAACGCCCCGGCGGCCCCAGTCAGCACCACCACCCGGACCTTGGGGTCCAGCGCCAGGCGGTCCACCGCCGACGACAAGGCCGCCTGCATCTCGCCGGTCAGGGCGTTGCGCGCCTCGGGCCGGTTCATGGTCAAGGTGGCGACGCCGTCTTCGAAGGTTTCGAGCAACTGGTCGGTCATGGGGCTTCCTCGGGTCTTTTCGACGTTTGGCCAACTCTAGCCGCGTGGGCGGGCGGGCGTCTATTTGCCCGTGAAGGCGGCCGGGCGCTTGGTCAGGAAGGCCGAGACCCCCTCGCGGAAGTCGTCGGTCTTGCCCGCGTCGCGCTGGGCGTTGCGCTCGCTGTGCAGCTGCGCGGCCCAGTCGTTGTCCAGCGAGGCCCACATGATCTGGCGCGACAGGCCAAGCGACGCCGGGCCGGTCGCCAGGGCTTGGGCCAGCTTCATGGC
>JAFEEA010000332.1 GCA_018241335.1 Pseudomonadota bacterium | reverse complement strand
TCCTCCCACGCCTTCGGCGCGGGCCCCTCCTTCTCCCTCTGGGAGAAGGGAAAGAAGCCTCGCCGGCCGTGCTGGAAACACCTCTCCCAGAGGGAGAGGGAGGGGCCCGTTGCGTAGCAACGGGAGGGTGAGGGGCTCCGCAGCCGCCGCCCTAGACCTCGCTGCGACCGCCGCCGTTGCGGGCGAAGAGTTGCAGGGTGCGAAGGCGGGCCAGTCGCGCGGCGTCGGGGCTATAGTCGGCGCGGCGGTCGGAGAAGAAGCCGTGGCCGGCGTCGTAGACGTGGATCGGGATGTCCGGGTGGGCTTCGCCGATCTGTTCGACCACCGCCATGGGAATGGAGGCGTCGTGGCGGCCGAAGTGCAGGATGATCGGGCACCGGGGCGTCTCGTCCAGCAGCTCGGGGATGCGCCGGCCATAGAAGCTCGAGGCGGCGGCCACGCCGTCCACCCGGCAGGCCGCCAGCCAGGTCGCCGTGCCGCCCCAGCAGTAGCCGGCCACGAACACCGGCGGCTGAAGGGCCGCCACGGCGGCGGCAAGGTCGCCGGCCACCTCGTCCCAGGGCGTCGCCTGGGACAGCCTGACGCCCTCGGCCACGTCCTCTGAGCCGTAGCTGGCCTCGAACCCCGGATTGCGGCGGTCGTAGAGGCTGGGGGCGATGGTCTCATAGCCGTCGGCGGCGTAGCCGTCGGCCAGCTCGCGGATGTGGTCGGTGACCCCGAAGATCTCCTGGATCAGCACCAGGCCGCCGCGCCGCGCGTCCTCGGCTGGGGCGTGGTAGGCGCCGAAGGAGAACCCGTCGGCGCCGCTGGTGAGGCGGATGGCCTCGCCCACGTCAGAGCGCGCCGTTGGCTTCGAACAGCGCCAGCGTCCGCTCGCGCGCCAGCTTGGCGTCGCCGGGGTCGCTATCGGGGCGCCCGTCGTTGTTGAAGCCGTGGCCGGACGCCTCGTAGATGTACACCGGCACCTGGGGCTGGGCGGCGTTCAGCTTGGCCTTCACCTCGTCGGCGGGGATGTGGCCGTCCTTGCGGCCCAGGTGGCAGATCACCGGGCACTTGGGCGTCAGGTCCGCCGCCCCGGCGACGCCGCCGCCATAGTAGCTCGACCCCGCCGCAAGGCCGTCCAGCCGGCCCGCCGCCTGCCAGACCATGGTCCCGCCGTAGCAGTAGCCGACGATGAACACCGGGCCCTTCGCCTTCAGGTAGCCGATGCAGGCGGCGATGTCGGCCAGGGCGTCCTCCGGCTTGGCGGCGCGCACGGTGGCGAAGGCGCGGCCCATGCCCTCTTCGTCGTGGCCGGCGACGAAGCCGGGCTCGACGCGGTCGTACATCGACGGCGCCACGGCCTCGAAGCCCAGGGCGGCCCAGCGTTCGACGTCGGCCTTCACATACTGGTCGATGCCGAAGATCTCCTGGATCACGATGACACCGCCGCGGCGCTTGCCGGCCGGCGCGCCGTGGTAGGCGGCGAACTCGAAGCCGTCGCCGCTCTTGATCTTGATGAACTCGGCCATGCGTTTCTCCCTGAGCCTTTGCCTCCTCCCTAAGCCACGGGCGAGGGCGTCGGCAACGCAGGGAATCTAAAGCCGGCGCGCGGGCGGCGATCAGGGGGGTGACAGTCAGCCCGCGCGCCGGCCGGTCCCCCGGGGGACCGGCGTCACATTGCAGCGTCGAAACATGACCTTCGCCCCCTCAAAGGGGGTGACGAGCGGCCGCCGCTGCAAGCGGCGGCATGGAATCGCCGGAGGCGATTGCCGCGAGGAACGCCCGCGCCGCAAGCGCGGGCCGGGGGCACGAGCGGCCGCCGCTGCAAGCGGCGGCATGGAATCGCCGAAGGCGATTGCCGCGAGGAACGCCCGCGCCGCAAGCGCGGGCCGGGGCGCGAGGCTCAGACGTTGAAGCGGAAGTGCATCACGTCGCCGTCACGGACGACGTATTCCTTGCCTTCGGACTTCAGCTTGCCGGCGTCGCGCGCGCCCGCCTCGCCCTTGAGGCGCACATAGTCCTCGAAGGCGATGGTCTCGGCGCGGATGAAGCCCTTTTCGAAGTCGGTGTGGATGACCCCGGCGGCCTGGGGCGCGGTGGCCCCCACCGGGATGGTCCAGGCCCGCGCTTCCTTGGGCCCCACCGTGAAGTAGGTCTGCAGGCCCAGGAGGGCGTAGGCCTCGTGGATCAGGCGGTTGAGGCCCGGCTCCTCCAGGCCCAGGGTCTCCAGGAACTCGGCCCGCTCGCCGGGGTCCAGCATGGCGATCTCGCTCTCGATCTTGGCCGAGATCACCACCGCCTTGGCGCCGTCCTTGTTGGCCCGCTCCACGACCTTGGCCGACAGGGCGTTGCCGGTGGCCGCCGAGTCCTCGTCCACGTTGCAGACGTAGAGGGCGGGCTTGGAGGTCAGGAGCTGCAGCATCCGCCAGGCCTTGTCGTCCTCGGCCGGCACGTCGGCGGTGAAGGCGGGGCGGCCCTCGCGCAGCTGGGCCAGGGCCAGGTTGACCAGCTTCAGGGTCAGGGCGCTTTCCTTGTCGCCGCCGGCCTTGGCGCGCTTCTCCAGGTTGGGGAGGCGCTTTTCCAGGCTCTCGAGGTCGGCCAGCATCAGCTCGGTCTCGATGATGTCCAGGTCCGACAGCGGGTCGACGCGGCCTTCCACGTGGGTGATGTCGCCGTCCTCGAAGCAGCGGGCCACGAAGGCCACGGCGTCGCAGTCGCGGATGTTGGCCAGGAACTGGTTGCCCAGGCCCTCGCCCTTGGAAGCGCCGCGCACCAGGCCGGCGACGTCCACGAAGTTGATCCGCGCGGGGATGATCTCCTTGGAGCCGGCGATGGCGGCCAGGGCGTCCAGGCGCGCCTCCGGCACCGCCACGTCGCCGAC
>JAFEEA010000331.1 GCA_018241335.1 Pseudomonadota bacterium | reverse complement strand
GCGAAGGCGTCCAGCACGTCCTTCAGCCGGCCGGCCACCAGTTCGCCCATCCGCTCGATGGAGCGGGTGAGGGGGGAGAGGGGCTCAGACTCGGCGATCACCAGGGCGCGCTTGGCGATGTTCTTGGCCAGGTCGCCGCAGCGTTCCAGGTTCATGCTGATCTTCATGGCCGCCACGGTGCGGCGCAGGTCGTCGGCCACCGGCTGGCGGATGGCGATCAGGCGGATGGCCTTGCGCTCGATGTCCGCTTCCAGCTCGTCGAGCTTGGCGTCGCGGCCGATCACCGCCTGGGCGATGGCCACGTCCCGGCGCGAGATCGCTCGGATGGCGTCGGTGACTTCGGCCTCGGCCAGGCCGCCCATCCGCGACAGTTCGGCGGTGATGGCGTCCAGTTCTTCGTCGTAGGCCCTGACGGTGTGTTCCATGGCGTTGAAGGGTCCGACTCGGGGTCCAGCCTTGAAAGGCTAGGAACGGTTTGTGACAGAACGTACGGCTAGCCGAAGCGGCCGGTGATGTAGTCCGAAGCGCGCTTGGTGACCGGGTTGGTGAACATGCTGGCCGTCTCGCCGAACTCCACCAATTCGCCCAGGTACATGAAGCCCGTGTAGTTCGAGACGCGCGCGGCCTGGCCCAGGTTGTGGGTGACGATGACGATCGTGTAGTCGGCCTTGAGCTGGGTGACGGTCTCTTCCAGCTTGGCGCTGGAGACCGGGTCGAGGGCCGAAGTGGGCTCGTCCAGCAGCAGGATCTCGGGCTTCACGGCGATGCCGCGCGCCACGCACAGGCGCTGTTGCTGGCCCCCGGAAAGGCCGAGGCCGGAGGTGTGCAGCTTGTCCTTGACCTCGTCCCACAGGGCCGCGCCGCGCAGGGATTCTTCCACCCGGGCGTCCATGTCGGGCTTGGACAGGCTCTCGTAGAGGCGCACGCCGAAAGCGACGTTGTCATAGATCGACATCGGGAACGGCGTCGGCTTCTGGAACACCATGCCGATCTTGGAGCGCAGCATCGGCAGGTTGACGCTGGGGCTGAGGATATCGACCCCGCCCAGGTCGCCCATCAAGATCTTCCCGGTGGCGCGTTGGCCCGGGTAGAGGTTGTACATGCGGTTCATCACCCGCAGCAGAGTGGACTTGCCGCAGCCCGACGGCCCGATCAGGGCGGTGACCGCCTTGTCGGCGATCTGCATCGACACCCCTTTCAGGGCATGCGTCTTGCCGTAGTAGAAGTCGAGATTCTGGATATCCAGCTCGATCTTCCGGTCGGTGATCGGCTTGACGGAGACGTCGAACGTATCCGGAGCAAGGCTGTTCATGAGCGTCGCGGCTCCCCTGAGACGGCGCGGGCGATGATGGTGACGGCCAGGACCGACACGGTGATGAGCAGGGCGGCGACCCAGGCCAGGCGGATCCAGTTGTCCTGGGCCGACAGCGCGAACTGATTGATGACGAAGGGCAGGTTGGCCATCGGCTTGCGCATGTCCAGGCTGAAGAACTGATTGTTCAAGGCCGTAAACAGGAGCGGCGCGGTCTCGCCGCTGATCCGCGCGAAGGCCAGCAGGGCGCCGGTCAGAATGCCGCTGCCGGCCGCGCGCCAGAGGATCCGCCGGATCACGTGCCAGAAGGGCGCGCCGAGCGCGATGCCGGATTCGCGCAGGGACGTGGGCTGCAGGCGCAGCACTTCTTCCGTGGTGCGGGTGATCACCGGCGAAGCGACGATGGCCAGGGCGATCCCGCCGGCGAAGCCCGAGAAGCCGTGGAAGGGCCGCACCAGAAGATACCAGACGAAGAGGCCGGTCAGGATCGACGGCGTGGACAGCAGCACGTCGTTCAGGAACCGCACGACCGAGCCATAGACGCTGGCGCCGGCGAACTCCGCCAGCCATGTGCCGGCCAGGATGCCGATAGTGACGCAGATGACCATGGCCATCAGGCACAGCATCAGCGAGCCGACGATGGCGTTCAGCAGGCCGCCATCCGATCCCGGCGCAGGCGTCGACATGGTGAAGACGTGCAGGTTCAGGCCACCGACGCCCTTGATCACCAGCGACCACAGGATGGCGGTCAGGGCCACGAGGGCGATGCCGGTGACGAAGTAGCAGAAGCCGACGAACAGGCTGTTGGAAAGCCGGCGGGTGGCGACGCGCGCTTGGGAGACGGCCATGGTCAGACCTTCGCTGAAGTACGCAGCATCAGCCGAGACAGGCCGAGCACGATGGACGTGAGCAGGAACAGCACCAGGCCCAGCGCGATCAGGGAGGCGGTGTGCATCGGGGTGCTGGCCTCCGCGAACTCGTTGGCGATCGTCGAGGCGATGGTCGACCCGGAGTCGAACAGGCCCCTCGGGAAATTGTGCGAATTGCCGATGATGAAGGTGACGGCCATCGTCTCGCCGAGGGCGCGGCCCAGGCCCAGCATGATCGCCCCGATGGCGCCGCGGCGGACGTAGGGCAGGGTGACCTTCATCACCACCTCCTGGGTGGTGGCGCCCAGGCCGTAGGCGCTCTCGCGCACCTGCGGCGGAACGGTCAGCAGCAGCTCGCGCAGGGTGGCGGCCATGAAGGGCAGGATCATGATCGCCAGGATGATCGAGGCCGCGAGGATCCCCGAGCCGTTCGGGATGCCCTGGACCAGGGTCGCCATGATCGTGCCCGGCTCGGCCTTGGTCATCAGCGGAATCTCGATGAACTTGGCGAACAGGGGCGAGAAGATGAACAGGCCCCACATGCCGTAGATGATCGAGGGAATGCCGGCGAGCAGCTCGATGGCCGTCGAAATCCATCGCCTCAGGAAGGCGGGGCACATCTCCACCAGGAAGAAGGCGATGCCGAAGGCGACGGGCACCGCAAGCAGAAGGGCAAGGGCCGCGGTGATGATCGTGCCGACGATCGGCCCGGCGGCGCCGTA
>JAFEEA010000330.1 GCA_018241335.1 Pseudomonadota bacterium | reverse complement strand
GTCCTAGCATCGGCCTGAACAGCAATGGCGACTCCTTTTTTGGCACGCATTGCGATCTCAAACACTGATACCGTGTCATTCGCCGGCAAGCCGCGTGGCGCCGGAGTTCGGCGCCGCGACTTGGCTGCAGTGACGCGTTTCGTGTCTGCGTGGCGGCCCGGAAGGGACTCGAACCCCTGACCTTCGCTTTAGGAAAGCGCTGCTCTATCCGGCTGAGCTACCGGGCCAACCGCCTTTCCTCTTACGGAGCCGCCGCGCCAGCGCAAGGCGATTTGCCGGCCGGCGGGCAGATTCTTCAGCCCTCACCGGACGTTAACGCGCGCTGGGATATGCCGTCCGCTGCGTAATGTCCTGGGAGGGGGGCAATGGGGTCTCGCACGCGCTCTGCGCCGTCGAGAGCGAGTACCGAAGCCGACCGTGAGCGCACGGCGGCCTTCATTCGCATGGCGCCGTTCGCCCTGGTCATGGCCGACCGCGATCTGCGCATCGTGGAGGTCAGCCCGGCCTGGTCGGTGCAGGTGGGCGTGACCCGGGCCGACGCGGTGGGGCGCAGCATCTACGACATCATGCCGGGCGGCCCCGAGCGCTATGGCGAGACCATGCGCCTGTGCCTGGCCGGCGAGACCGTGCGGGTCGAGCGCGTCGCCGTGCCGTTGCCGGATGGGCGACAGCCGTGGCTTCAAGTGGAAATGAACCCCTGGCGCGGCGAGGATGGCGCGGTGCTGGGCCTGCTCATCGCCAGTCACGACGTCTCCGACATGGTCGAGGCCCTGGAGCAGAGCCGCCGGTCGGAAGAGCGGTTGAAGCTCGCCGCCGAGCTGGCCGACATCCACATCTGGGAAATGGACTACGTCTCGCGCACCCTGTTCAAGGTCGGCGCCGAGGACACCTTCTTCGACGTCCCCATGACCTACGAGGGGCTGTACCGGGATATCTGGGCCAGCGTCCATCCCGACGACGTGCCGGCCGCCCAGGCGGCCTGGGCGCGGCATGAGGCGACGGGCGAGCCCTACCGCGCCGAGTACCGCGTGCGCCGATCCGACGGCAAGGAAGTGTGGGCCTTCTCCACCTCCCACCTGGTGAGCGACGAGAACGGCCGCCCGCTGCGCCTCGTGGGGGCGCTTCAGAACATCACCGCGCGCAAGCGCAGCGAAGCCGCCCTGGCCGCGGCCGCCCTGGACGCCGACGCCGCCAACCGGGCCAAGAGCGAATTCCTGGCCAATATGAGCCACGAGATCCGCACGCCGATGAACGGCGTCATCGGCATGAACGCCCTTCTGCTGCGCACGGACCTGTCGCCGGAGCAGCACAAGTTCGCCGAGGCGGTGCGCACCTCGGCCGACTGCCTGCTGAACCTGATCAACGACATCCTCGACATCTCCAAGCTGGAAGCCGGCAAGGTGGAGCTCGAGGAAATCGACTTCTGCCTCGCCACCGTGGTCGAGGACGTCGTCGAGCTCCTGTCGCCGAAGGCCACCGAGAAGTCGCTGGAGATCGCCGCCTTCCTGGACGAGGGCGCGCGGGCGGCCTTCAAGGGCGATCCGACCCGGCTGCGGCAGATCCTGCTGAACCTCCTGACCAACGCCCTGAAGTTCACCGAGGCCGGCTTCGTGGCTGTCGAGGTCACCTCCCGCTCCTGCGGCCCCGGCCGCACCAGCCTGCGTTTCGAGGTGCAGGACAGCGGCATCGGCCTCGATCCCGAGGCCAAGGGCAAACTGTTCCAGAAGTTCCAGCAGGCCGATGGCTCGGTGACCCGCCGCTATGGCGGCACCGGCCTGGGCCTGTCGATCTGCCGTCAGCTCGTGGAGATCATGGGCGGAACAATCGGTGTCGAGGACCGCGAGGGGGGCGGCAGCGTCTTCTGGTTCGAGATCGCCCTGCCGAATTCCGGCGGGCGCACGCAGGCCCGGCCGGCCGGGCTGGAGGACCTGCGCGGCCTGAAGGTGCTGGTCGTCGACGACATCGAGATCAACCGCAGCATCTTCCTGCGCCAGCTGGAGACCGAGGGGGCCGAGACCGGCGAGGCTGTGGATGGGCCCTCGGCCCTGGCGGCCCTGGTCAGCGCCGACGCGGTGGGCGCGCCTTACGACGTAGTGCTGCTGGACCATATGATGCCCGGCATGTCGGGCGAGACGGTGGCGGCCAAGATCCGCGCCAACGGGGCCCTGGACCAGCCGCGCATCGTCCTCGCCTCGTCCATCGGCGAGAGCTGGCGCACCGAGCGCGCGGCCAAGGCCGGCTTCGACGTGGTGCTGACCAAGCCCATCCGCCACCAGGCCCTCGTCGACGCCCTGAACGGCCTGCGCGTGGAACGTGCGCGGACCTTCGAGACCGCCTGGGACGACGAGCCGGCGCCGGAGGCGGCGGCGCCCGAGGCTCTGCCTGAACCGACGTGCGAGGCCGCCACGCCCGCGGCCGGCCGAGGTCGCCTGCTTCTGGCCGAGGACAATGAGATCAACACCCTGCTGGCCTGCACCGTTCTGGAAGAGGCCGGCTACAGCGTCGAATGCGCCGTCAATGGGGAGGAGGCCGTGGCCGCCGTCCAGGCGCGCGCCTTCGACCTGGTGATCATGGACGTCCAGATGCCCAGGATGGACGGCTTGCAGGCCACCCGCGCCATTCGCGCCCTGGACGGGCCGCGCAGCCGCACGCCGATCCTGGCGATGACCGCCAACGCCATGCGTTCGGACCGCGAGGCCTGCCTGGCCGCTGGCATGGACGACTTCGTCTCCAAGCCCATCGACCCAGAGGCCTTCCTGCGTGTCGTGTCCCGCTTCGCCGCGGCCGAACTGTGGGCCGACGACGGGGCGGGGGCAGGCGAGGCCCAGCCGGCGCCTGGCGATCTGCCCGACCTCGACGAGGCCAAGCTCGACAATTTCGCCAGGCTGATGCCGGCGCCCAAGCTCAAGGCGGTGATCGATTCCTATC
>JAFEEA010000032.1 GCA_018241335.1 Pseudomonadota bacterium | reverse complement strand
CTCATCCTCCCACGCCTCCGGCGCGGGCCCCTCCTTCTCCCTCTGGGAGAAGGGATTTGAGGGTCGCCGCGTCTAGCTCGGAACACCTCTCCCGTAGGGAGAGGGAGGGGCCCGATCGCGCAGCGATTGGGAGGGTGAGGGGTTCAGGCTTCCTGCGCGACGTAGACGATATGCCGTCGCAGCGGATCGCCCGGCTCGAGCTGCGGGTGGTCGAAGTCGCGGGCCGGGTCGCGGCGCAGAGCCAGTCGCCGCATCACCGCCTGGGACCGCAGATTGGTCTCGGCGGTGAAGGCCAGGATCTCGGTGAGGCCGCAGCGGCCCAGGCCGTCGGCGATGGCGGCGCGGGCGGCTTCGGCGGCGTAGCCCTGGCCCCAGGCGTGGCGCGCCAGGCGCCAGCCGATCTCCGCCCCCTCGACCGGCAGGCCCGGCCAGATGTTGGCGATGCCGCAATAGCCCAGGAAGGCGCCGTCGGCCTTGCGCTCCAGCACCCACCGGCCATAGCCCCAGGGATCGAAGTGGGCGTCGCAGCGGTCCATGTGCTCGGCGCTCTCGTGCTTGTCGAGCACGCCGCCCAGCCACTGCATGACCTCTGGATCGGCGGTAAGGGCGGCGTAGGGCTCGCGGTCGCGGGCCCGCCAGCGGCGCAGGATCAGGCGCTCGGTTTCGAGCTCCATGGGCCTCAGGCCGGGCGCGGCGAAACCAGCGACCCATAGAGGTCCGGCCGGCGGTCGCGGAAGAAGCCCCAGGCGGCGCGGTGGGCGGCCAGGAAGTCGAGGTCGACCGTGGCGGAGACGATGCCTTCCTCGTCGCGGCCGAGTTCGCTGACCAGGTCGCCGCGGTGGTCGGCGATGAAGCTGGAGCCATAGAACCGCTGGCCGCCGTTCGGATAGCCGTCCCAGGGCTCGAAGCCAATGCGGTTGGCGCCCACCACCGGAATGATGTTGGAGACCGCGTGGCCCTGCATCGCCCGCCGCCAGGGGAGGGCCGTGTCGAGGGTGGGGTCGTGCGGCTCCGAGCCGATGGCGGTGGGATAGAGCAGGGCCTCGGCGCCCATCAGGGCCATGGCGCGGGCGGCCTCCGGGTACCACTGGTCCCAGCACACGCCCACGCCGATTCGGCCATGGCGGGTGTCCCAGACCTTGAAGCCGGTGTCGCCGGGCCGGAAGTAGTACTTCTCCATGTAACCGGGGCCGTCGGGGATGTGGCTCTTGCGGTAGACGCCCATCAGGGAGCCGTCGGCGTCGGCCATCACCAGGCTGTTGAAGTAGTGCGGCCCCTCGCGCTCGAAGATCGAGATCGGGATCACCACGCCCAGCTCGCCGGCCAGGGGGGCCAGGGCCTTGACGCACGGGTGCTCGCGCCAGGGGTGGGCGGTGGCGAACCAGCGCTCCTCCTGGGCGACGCAGAAGTACGGCCCCTGGAACAGCTCGGACGGCAGGATCACCTGGGCGCCGGCGGCGGCCGCCTGACGGATGAAGCCCTCGGTGCGGGCGATGTTGTCGGCCAGGTCGTCGCCGTAACGGGTCTGGATGGCGGCCAGCTTCAGCGTGCGGGGCATCAGGCTGCGGGCTCCTGTTGCGAGATGCAGTGGAACGAGCCGCCGCCGGTGAGAAGGGCGCGGGACGGCAGGCCGAGCAAGGTGTGGCCGGGGAAGGCGCTCTGCAAGGCCTGCACCGCGAAGTCGCCGGCGGGACCGCCGTAGGTCGGGACGATCACCGCCTTGTTGGCGATCAGGAAGTTCATGTGGCTGGCGGGGACGGTGCGGTGGTCCTCGTCGATGATGCGGCCGGGCGAGGGGATGCGCAGCACCTTCAGCCGACGGCCGTCCGCGTCGGTCATGCCGGCCAGGGTCTCGGCGGCCTGGTCGTAGGCGTGGGCGTTCGGGTCGTCCATGCCGAAGCCCATCGGGCAGGCGACGACGCCGGGGGCGACGAAGCGGGCCAGGTTGTCGACGTGGCCGTCGGTGTGGTCGTTCATCAGGCCGTCGCCCAGCCACAGCACCTTGCGCGCGCCGAGGGCCGTGGCCAGGGCGGCCTCGGCGTCGGCCTGCTTCCAGCCGCGGTTGCGGTTGGGATTGAGCAGGCACTGGCGGGTGGTCAGGACCGTGCCGGCGCCGTCGTGGTCCAGGGCCCCGCCCTCCAGCACGAAGTCGTGCGTCGTCAGGGCCGCGCCGGAGGCCTGGCCGATCTGGCCGGCCACCTCGTCGTCGTGGTCGAGGACATACTTGCCGCCCCAGCCGTTGAAACGAAAGGCGGCGGCCGCCGCGGCGGTGCGGAAGATCGGTCCGGTGTCGCGCAGCCAGACATCGCCGAAGCGGCCGGGAACGATCTCGATCCCCGCCACGCCGCCCACCAGGGCGCGGGCCGCCGGCAGGGCGTCGTCGTGGCCGACCATCAGCTTCACTTGTTCGGCTCCGGGGCCGGCCAGGGCGCGCGCCAGGGCGGCGACCTCGGCCTGGGCGGGCTCGAGGTCGTCTTCCCAGAGGTCGGCGTGGCTGGGGAAGCCGACCCACATGGCGCGGTGGGGCGCCCACTCGGCAGGAACGGGCGGCAGGGTCGGCTCGGGTCGGGCGGTGTCGGTCATGGGGCATCCGTTGGGGGGCGCGGTCCATAAGCAGGATCGGGCCGATAAGAAAAGGGCGCCGCCATCTTCGCGGACCCTCTTCCGCTGGCGGCGCGCGGCGGCGTATCGGTTCGGCGATGCCCAAGGCCCAGACTTCAAGTCCCGGAACAACGCGCCGGACCCCGCCCGAAGACGGCGACGCCGGCCTGGCCGCCGCCCGCGCCTGGCGCACGGTGGTGGCGATCGTCGGGCTGGTGACCCTGTTTCGCCTGCTGGTGCTGTTCGCCAGCCCGCTGGAGCTCTATCCGGACGAGGCGCAGTACTGGCTGTGGTCGCGGACCCTGGCCTTCGGCTACGTCTCCAAGCCGCCGCTGGTGGCCTGGCTGATCGCGGCGACCACGGTGATGGGCCGCGACGCCGAGCCCTTCGTGCGCCTCTCCTCGCCCCTGATCCACGCCGCCACGGCCCTGGTCCTGGCGCGGACGGGCGGGCGACTCTACGGGCCCTGGAGCGGGGCGGCGGCGGGGGTGCTCTACACCCTGTCGCCCGGAGTGGCCCTGTCGGCCTTCGTGGTCAGCACCGACCCGGCGCTGTTGCTGGGCCTTTCGCTGGCGCTGTGGGCCTATGCGGCCCTGCAGGACGCGACGGGCCGCGCCCGTCTGGCGGCGGCGGCGGGGTTCGGCGCGGCCCTGGGCCTGGCCTTCCTGGCCAAGTACGCGGCGCTCTATGCGGCGATCGGGCTGGCGGCCCACCTGGCGCTGTCGCGGGAGGCGCGGCGGGCGTGGACGCCGGCGGCGGCGCTGGCGGCGCTGGCGGCCTTCGCGGTCCTGGCGGCGCCCAACCTGATCTGGAACGCCGGCCACGGCTTCGCGACGGTGGCCCACACGGCCTCCAACGCCGACTGGGGCGGGCGGCGGTTCGACGTCGTCCCGTCCTTAAGCTTCCTCGGCGCGCAGTTCGGGGTGTTCGGGCCGATCCCCTTCGCCGTGCTGCTGGGGGCCGGCGGCTGGCTGGCCTGGCGCAGGCGGCTGGCGGAGGCGGACCTGCTGCTGCTCTGCTTCGCCCTGCCGCCCCTGGCGATCATCCTGGTGGAGGCCTTCGTGGCGCGGGCCAACGCCAACTGGGCGGCGGCGGCCTATGCGCCCGCATCGGTGCTGGTCGCCGCCTGGCTGGTGCGCTGGCGGGCCCGGCGCTGGCTGGGGGCGGTCGTGATCAGCCAGGGCGTCATCGTGGCCGCCCTGATGATCGGCCTGGCCTGGCCGGCCCTGGCCGACAAGGCGGGCCTGGCCAATGGGCTGAAGCGCCTGCGCGGCTGGCGCGAGACGACCCGGACGATCACCGAGCGGGCGGCGCTGGAGGACCTGAACGGGGGCCTCAGCGCCGTGGCCGTGGACGACCGCTTCCTGTTCAACGAGGCCGCCTACTATGGGCGCGGTTCTTTCGGCGCCGGCGGGCCGCCGCTGAAGGCGTGGGTCAAGGGCGCCGAGCCCCAGAACCAGGCCGAGCTGGCCGCGCCCCTGACGGCGGCGCAGGGCCGCCGGGTCCTGGCGGTGAGCCTGGAGGGGCGCAACACCGCCGCGATGAGCGCCGACTTCGCCCGCGCCGGGGACCGCCAGATCAACCAGACGAGCCTCGACCTGAACCACTGGCGCTCGGTGACCAGCTTCCTCGGCGAGGGCTATGCGCCCCGGCCGCGGGGGCCGCTCAGCGCCAAACGGCCTTGAGCGCCGCGTCGCGGCCGCAGCCGATGCGGTAGGCCATGTAGGCCTGCGGGTTCTTGCGGGCGTAGTCCTGGTGATAGGCCTCGGCCGGCCAGAAGGTCGTCGCGCCCAGGATGGCGGTGGCCACCGGCTTGCCGTGCAGGGCCTTGGAGACGTCGGCCTTGGCCGCGGCGGCGGCGGCCTGCTCGGCGCCGTTGGCGACGAAGATCGCCGGGCGGTAGGAGGGGCCGTGGTCGCAGAACTGGCCGCCGCCGTCGGTGGGGTCGGTCAGGCGGAAGTAGCGGGCGACGAGCTGGCCATAGGTGATCCTGGCCGGGTCATAGGTCACCTGCACCGACTCGTAGTGGCCGGTGGTCTCGGTCACCACCTGCTCGTAGCTGGGGTGGGGCACGTGGCCGCCGGCGTAGCCCGCCACCACCTTCACCACGCCCGGCACCTCTTCCATGCCGTGCTGCATCGACCAGAAGCAGCCGCCGGCGAAGACCGCGGTCTGCAGGGCCGCCGCGCCGGCGCTCTGCGCGGCCAGGGCGGCGATCAGGGTTCCCGCCACGAGGGCGTGTCTCAGGGTTTTCATGCCTTCTATACGCAGCGGCCGGGCCTTGGGTTACAGGCGACGGCGAATTCTACGCCCGCCGGCGGCTTGATCCAGCGCAAGGCGTGGCCGGCGCGGCCGGGGCCTTGTGAAGCTCGCCCGGCCAAGGTTGGCGCGGGCAAGACGTACGAGGATCCAGGCCATGAGCCACACGCCGCACGAACTGCATGAGGAATTCCCGGAGTTCGCCGCCAGGATCACCGAGCTGAAGACCGGGGGCGGGCGTTTCGCCCAGGTGGCCGAGGCCTATCACGAGCTGAACCGCGCCGTGCACCGCATGGAGACCGGCCTGGAGGCCGTCGCCGACGAGGTGCTGGAGGACTTCAAGAAGAAGCGCCTGGCGCTGAAGGACGACATCGCCACGATGCTGAAGGCCTAGGCGCCTAACCCTCAAACCCGCCGGGGTGAACGGGAGGGACGGGGCAAGGTTCGCACCCCTGACGCCGGGCGTCCCCGCCTGCTATGCAGGGCCGGGGTCGGAACGGAGGGGGCGATGCTGAAGGCCAGGGGGCGCACGCCGCCGTTCAGGGACGCCTCGGGCCGGCCGGCGCCGGCGTCCGTGGCCGAGTGCGGCCGCATCGACCTGGGCGGGCTGGACCAATGGGTCATGATCCGCGGCCGCGACAGCGCCAATCCGTTGCTGGTGGTGCTGCATGGCGGGCCCGGCGGGTCGGAGACGGCCCTTTTCCGCGCCTACCAGGCCGGCCTGGAGGACCATTTCACCGTCGTCTACTGGGACCAGCGCGGGGCGGGACGATCCTACGCCCCCACGATCCCGCCCGAGTCCATGACCATCGAGCGCTTCCTGGCCGACCTCGACGAGCTGGTGGACGCCCTGAGGGCCCGGTTCGGGCCCCGCAAGGTGGTGCTGCTCGGCCACTCCTGGGGGTCGGTGCTTGGGGTGCTCTACGCCACGCGCCACCCGGACAAGGTGGCCGCCTATGTGGGCGTCGGCCAGGTGTCGGACATGGCGGCCAGCGAGGACGCCTCCTACGCCTATGTCGTGGCCGAGGCGGAGCGGCGCGGAAACCGCAAGGCGATCGCGGCGATGGAGGCGATCGGCCCGCCGCCGCACGAGATGAAGGCCCTGGCCCAGCAGCGCCGCTGGCTGACGGCCCTGGGCGGGGCGCTGGGCCCCGGCGGGTCGCTGATGCGGATGACGGTCCACGCGCTGCGCACCCCCGAGGCGTCGGTCTGGGACATCGTGCGGCTGGTGCGGGGCTCGATCTTCTCCACCAAGGCCATGTGGAGCCAGCTGACGCCCATCAACCTGATCCGCGACGCGGCCCGTTTCGAGGTCCCGGTCGTGCTGGTGCTGGGCCGCCACGACATGCAGGTGGCCGCGCCGGTGAGCGCCGCCTACTTCGAGGCCATCTCCGCCCCGGCCAAGACCTTGGTGTGGATGGAGAGATCCGGCCACATGCCGCCGTTCGAAGAGCCCGAGGCCTTCGCGCGGACGATGATCGACACCGTCCGGCCGCTGGCGGCCGGCGCCTGAGCCGCGGGGGCTAGACGGCGACCTTGAAGGCCGCCTCGGTCTTGGCCCTGACCTCGTCGACGGTGACGCCCGTGGCCAGCTCGGTGAGGGTGACGCCGCCGCCCTTGCGGTCGATCTCGAACACGCCGAGGTCGGTGATCAGCAGGTCCACCACCCCCGCGCCGGTGAGCGGCAGGTTGCAGGCCTTGAGCAGCTTGGGCGCGCCGGATTTCTCCGTGTGCTCCATGCACACCACCACCTTGCCGACGCCGGCCACCAGGTCCATGGCCCCGCCCATGCCCTTGACCATCTTGCCGGGCACCATCCAGTTGGCCAGGTCGCCCTTCTCGGACACCTGCATGCCGCCCAGGATGGAGAGGGCGATGTGGCCGCCGCGGATCATGGCGAAGCTGTCGGCGGACGAAAAATAGGACGAGGTCGGCAGCTCGGTGATGGTCTGCTTGCCGGCGTTGATCAGGTCGGCGTCCTCTTCGCCCTCGAAAGGGAAGGGGCCCATGCCCAGCATGCCGTTCTCGCTCTGCAGCGTCACGTGCATCCCCTCGGGGATGTAGTTGGCGACCAGGGTCGGGATGCCGATGCCGAGGTTGACGTAATAGCCGTCCTTCAGCTCCCGGGCCGCGCGGGCGGCCATGTCGTCACGAGTCCAGGCCATTTACACGGTCTCCTTGGCGCGCGGGCGGGTGGTCACGCGCTCGATGCGCTTTTCGAAACGGGCGCCCTGGAACAGGCGGTCGACGAAGATGCCGGGGGTGTGGATGTTGTCCTTGTCGAGCGAGCCGATCTCGACCAGATGCTCGACCTCGGCCACCGTGACCTTGCCGGCGGTGGCCATCATCGGATTGAAGTTCCGCGCCGTCTTTCGGTAGACGAGGTTGCCCTCTGCGTCGCCCTTCCAGGCCTTGACGATGGAGAGGTCGGCCTTCAGCGCCCGCTCCATGACATAGAGCTCGCCGTCGAACTCGCGCGTCTCCTTGCCCTCGGCCACCAGGGTGCCGACCCCGGTCTTGGTGAAGAAGGCCGGGATGCCGGCGCCGCCGGCGCGGATGCGCTCGGCCAGGGTGCCCTGGGGGTTGAACTCCAGCTCCAGCTCGCCGGAGAGGTAGAGCTGCTCGAACAGCTTGTTCTCGCCGACGTAGGAGCTGATCATCTTCTTGATCTGGCCGCCGGCCAGCAGGACGCCCAGGCCGAAGTCGTCGATCCCGCAATTGTTGGAGATGACCGTCAGGTCCTTGGTCCCCGCCTCGCGGATCGCCGCGATCAGGTTCTCGGGGATGCCGCAGAGGCCGAAGCCCCCCGCCATGATGGTCATGCCGTCGAACAGGAGCCCGGCCAGGGCCTCCGTCGCAGCCTTCGAGACCTTGTCCGCCATGGCCTTCTCCCGCAGTGCACAATGAGCGGACCTTTGGCCCGAAGCCGCCGCCATTTCAACCGTTTCGGGGACGCCCGCTCGCGAAAGTCGGGCATGCGCGCTAAAACGTTCCCACATGGTCCGGAGAGCGGACCAAAACGAACTGTTGGAGACCAGTTTGACCGACGTTCTGACCCGGCGCGGCATCGCGCCCGTGTCCTTCCGGCGCTACGAGAGCGACTTCGCGGGCTTCTCCAAGGACCTCGGCGACAGCTTCGTGCGCTACGGCTTCGCGGCGGTGGAGCACCACGGCCTGGACCAGGCGCGCATCGACAAGGCCATCGCCGACTCCAAGGCCTTCTTCGCCCTGCCGGAAGAGGTGAAGCGCCGCTACAAGATCGAGGGCGCGGGCGGCCAGCGCGGCTACACCCCCTTCGGCATCGAGACGGCCAAGGGCGCCGAGCACTTCGACCTCAAGGAATTCTGGCACGTCGGTCGCGAGCTGCCCCCAGGCCACCCGTTCCGCGCCTCCATGCCCGACAACATCTGGCCCGCCGAGATCGCCGGCTTCAAGGACAGCGAGCTTTGGCTCTACCACGCCCTGGAGGGCTTCGGCCGGCGCCTGCTGCGCGCCATCGCCGCCTATCTGAAGCTGCCGACGGACTATTTCGAGGACACGGTGGAGCTGGGCAACAGCGTGCTGCGCCTGCTGCACTATCCGCCGGCGCCCTTCGACGGGCCCAACATCCGCGCCGGCGCCCATGAAGACATCAACACCATCACCTGCCTGCTGGGCGCCGAGGAGGCCGGGCTGGAGGTGCTGGAGCGCAGCGGCGAGTGGCTGGCGATCAATCCGCCGGCCGGCTCCATCGTCGTCAACATCGGCGACATGCTGCAGCGCCTGACCAACAACGTCCTGCCGTCCACCACCCACCGGGTGGTCAACCCGCCGCCGGAGCGCCGGGGCAAGGCGCGCTATTCGACGCCCTTCTTCCTGCACTTCCGGCCCGACTTCCTGATCGAGACCCTGCCCGGCTGCATCACGCCGGACAATCCGAACCGCTATCCGGTCCCGATCACCGCCGAGGACTACCTCAACGAGCGCCTGCGCGAGATCAAGCTGAGCTGAACCGAGCTTTCTCCTCCCCCGTGGGGAGGGGGACCGCGGAGCGGTGGAGGGGGCTCCAGCTTGACGCGGGCGGCCAGTACTTCGCTGGAGCCCCCATCCCCGGCTTCGCCGGGACTTCCCCCAAGGGGGGAAGAGAAGGACTGCATGACCACGCGCACCCTCTTCGCCACCGAGGTCTACGAGGCCAACCTCGCCGACGACCGCGGCTTTCCCGCCTTCCTGGAGGAGCTGGCCGACGCCTGCGTCATGCTGGCCGAGGAGGACCGGGCCGGACAGGCCTGGTGCCGCGCCAACGGCTATGGCGGCTATACCTCCTACGCCTCTCTGGACGACCTGCCTCGCCGCGCGACGGTGTTCGCGGACCTGAAGCGCAAGCTCGACCGGCACGCCGCCGCCTTCGCCGAGATCCTGGCCTTCGATCTTGGGCCGCGCGGGCGACTGGTGATGGACAGCCTGTGGGTCAATGTCCTGAAGCCCGGCGCCGCCCACACCGGCCATATCCATCCGCACAGCGTGCTGTCCGGCACGATCTACGTGGCGACGCCGAAGGGAGCGGCCGGCTTGCGGCTGGAAGACCCTCGCCTGCCGCTGATGATGGCCGCCCCGCCGCGCCGCGCGGACGCGCCCGAGAATCGTCAGGGATTCGTCACCCTCAACCCCGCCCCCGGCACGGTCTATCTGTGGGAAAGCTGGCTGCGCCACGAGGTGCCGGCCAATGGCGCGCGCTCGCCCCGGATCAGCGTCAGTTTCAACTATAGCTGGCGGTGAGGCGCGTCGTCGCACCCAATTCTTAACCTGACGCCGCCTAGAGTGGTCCCTCAACAGCCGCCGGGGGGCGGAATGGACCAGGACGAGACCACGCTGACCGGCCGCCAAGAAGGCCGGCCGGACTATGAGCGGCTCCTGGATGGCGACATCGACCTGGCCGCCCTGAAACCCAGCTTCGACCGCATCGTCCGCGTGGCCATGACCCTGTTCGGCGCCCCGGACGGCGAGGTCACCATCCTGCGCCCCGGCCAGGCGCCCTGGCGCAGCAAGGGCGGCGGCAGCCCCAACACCGCCTTCACCGAGCTTGTGATGGGCCGGCGCGAGGTGGTCTGGGTCGAGGACCTGCCCGCGGACACCGACCTGGCCCCGCTGATCGAGCCGGAGGTGCTGGCGCTGGTGCGCTTCGGCGCCGGCGCGCCGATCCTGCTGGGCGGCGAAGCCGTGGGCGTGCTGGTGGTGCTGGACGTCCAGCCCCGCGCCTATGACGCGCGGCTGGCCCGGCGCCTGCGCGACCTGGCTGACCTGATCGCCGACGACCTGGAGCGCCACCAGGCGGTGCTGGCCCGCGCCCGGGCCGAGGCCGAGGCCCGCGCCGCCCGCGCGACCCTGGCCTCCGTCGTCCAGGCCGCCCCCGTGGCCCTGGTCATGACCGACACCCAGCTTCGCATCATCCAGGGCAGCCCGCGCTGGTTCGAGGAACGCGGCTTCACCCCCGAGCAGGTGATCGGCAAGCGGCTCTACGACATCCTGCCGGGGACGCGGAAACGCTGGGGCGAGGCTTTCGACCGCGCCCTGTCCGGCGAGACCGTGCGCGGCGATCGCATCCGGCTGGATCTGCCGGACGGCCGCACGGCCTGGATCCGCAGCGAACACAGCCCCTGGCGCGACGCCAGCGGCGAGATCGGCGGCCTGATGCTGATGAGCGTCGACATCACCGACGTGGTCAACGCCCTAGAAGCCAGCGAGCGCTCGGAGCAGCGCCTGGTGCTGGCCAGCGAGATCGGCGAGGTCAACATCTGGGAGGTGGATTTCCGCCGCAAGGAGCTGAACGGCCTGGGCTGGAAGGACCGCGGCTTCGCCGAGGCCAAGATCGCCTATGAGGACATGTCCGCCGACATCTGGCGGGTCGTCCATCCAGAGGACCGGCCGGCCGCCCTGGCCATGTGGGACCGGCACCTGAACCACGGGGCGCCGTTCCGCACCACCTATCGCCTGCTGCAGGGCAAGGCGCCGGAGGTGTGGGTTGAGTCGGCCATCGAGGCGGTCCGCGACGACACCGGCGAGGTGATCCGCATCGTCGGCGTGATCCGCAACATCGACCACGAGAAGCGCGCGGCCATGGCCCTGGCCAGGGCCAGGGACGAGGCCGAGGCGGCCAATCGCGCCAAGAGCGAATTCCTGGCCAACATGAGCCACGAGATCCGCACCCCGCTGAACGGGGTCATGGGGGTGGCCAGCGCGCTCGGCCGCACCGAGCTCTCCTCCGGCCAGCGCGAGATGGTGGGGCTGATCGAGTCCTCGGCGCAGACGCTGGGGGCGTTGCTGTCCGACGTGCTGGACCTGGCCCGCATCGAGGCCGGGCGGCTGGAGATCAAGCCCGAGCCCATGGATCCCGCCCAGGCGGCGCACGACGTCGGCGCGCTTTTCCGAGCCGCCGCCGAGGGCAAGGGCCTGGCCTTCCGCGTCGAGCTGGAGGGCGACGGGCTCGGCGAACTGGTCCTGGGCGACGCCGCGCGCCTGCGCCAGGTGCTGAGCAACCTGGTCTCCAATGCGGTCAAGTTCACGGACCAGGGATCGGTCACCCTCAGCCTGACCGCCCAGCGGGCGGCGGACGGGGTGGTCGCCATCTTCCGGGTTCGCGACACCGGTATCGGCTTCGACGCCGACACGGCGCGGCGCCTGTTCGACCGTTTCGAGCAGGCCGACGGCTCGATCACGCGCCGCTATGGCGGCAGCGGCCTGGGCCTGGCGATCTCGCGGTCCCTGGCCGCGGCCATGGGCGGAACCCTGTCGGCGACCGCCACGCCGGGCGCCGGGGCCGCCTTCGAACTGGCGCTGCCGTTCGGCCGGGCCGCCGAAGCGCCGCGAGCCGCCCCGGGCTCTGAACCCGCCGCGACGGACCCCGACGACCTTTCGGGCCTGCAGGTGCTGCTGGCCGAGGACCACCCGACCAACCGCCGCGTGGTGCAGCTGCTGCTGGGCTCGGCCGGCATCCATCCGGTGTGCGTGGAGAACGGCGCCGAAGCCGTCGAAGCCTGGTCCGCCGGCGCCTTCGACCTGGTGCTGATGGACATGCAGATGCCGGTGATGGACGGCCTGACCGCCATCCGGGCGATCCGGGCGCGCGAGGCCGCTGCCGGCCCGGCCCGTATCGCCATCATCGCCCTGACCGCCAACGCCATGCCCGAGGACGTCGCGGCCACCCGCGACGCCGGCGCCGACGGCCACCTGACCAAGCCGATCACCGCCGCCGCCCTGCTGGGGGCCGTGCGCGACGCGGCGGCCCTGGCCGGGACCGCGCAGAGAGCGCCGACCGCCCGCCGCCAGGGCTGAGCCCTGAAGTAGGGGGCGGCTGGACTGCCGCCTCGATCTCGAACACGGCCGCGCGCCTGATTGGCTTTCCGCTCAAGAAAAAAGCGCCGGACCTTTCGGCCCGGCGCTCGGCGTCCCGTCTGGGGAGGAGGGACGCCGTGGGGAACTTCCTGGTTCGCGCCGTCCTAGCGCGACAGGCGCAGGTTCTGGATCGAGCCCGCGATGGCGTTGAACACGCTGGTCAACTGGCTGGCGTCGGTCACGTCGTAGTAGTGGTCCGTGCCCGAGGCGCACTGCTGCAGGATCGTTTGGGAGTGCGAAGAGACCCCCACGCCGATCGTATAGATGATGACGTTCTTGGCCTTCATGTTGGTGCAGAGCAGCAACTCGCGGCTGTCGATGGCGTCGCGCCGCTGGGTGGCCGTGGAGCTTGTGCCCAGCGCCACGCCCGAGGAGTTCAGCAGACGGCCTTGGCCGATGTAGCCGATGCCGGTGTAGATCGAGTTGTTGTGGTTGTTGGCGTGGGAGCTGGAATTCTTGTCGTCGTTGGTGTTGTCGCCGTCGGTCAGCAGCACGACGATCTTGTCGTGGTTGGCCGTGTTGTAGGCGACGCCGTTGGCGAAGGGCCCATTGGGCGACAAGGTCAGCCAGCCCCAGGCCAGCCCCATGGCGATGTTGGTGTTGCCCTGGGCGACCATCGACTGGAGCTTGGCGTTCACCGTCGTCTCGGAGTTGCTGAGCGTCTGCAGCGAGGCGATGCCGCATTCCCGGTTGGGGCCGAAATCGTCGGTGCCGGTGACGCCGCCGGAAGCCCAGTAGGGCGCCGAGGCCAGCTTGGACTTGTTGCTGGCGGCGTACTTCGGCACGTAGTTCTGGCGGGTCGCCGGGGTCGTGCTGCTGGTGACGTCGTTGGTGATCCAGTTGTTGTAGTAGGTGTAGGACGTCTTGCCCGAGTCCGGCTCGTCCGGCGCGAAATAGGGCACGACCATGGTCGCGGGCGTGGCCGACGTCGGGGCGTCGTCCTGGGTGTCGTAGGGCGCCTTGCGCATTTCGACACAGCCCTTCCACGACAGGCCCATCTGGCTCAGCATCGTGAAGCGGTTGGTGCCCGCGGTGGAGAAATTGTCCGTGCCGTAGGCGCTGGGCAGGCCCGGCGAGATCCAGGTGGCGTTCTGGTAGCCGCTGCCGACGTTGACGGTGTGGCTGAAGGGCACGACCGAGATCTTCACCGCATTGGTCGGGTCGGCGCTGTTGGCGGCGGCCGCGAACAGGGTGGTCACCAGGTTCTGGGAAGCCGTCTGCAGGGCCGAGATCTTGCTGGTGCTGGTCGAGCCCAGGGTCGAGGCCATGGAGCCGGTGTTGTCGAGCACCAGGGCCACTTCCAGGTCATCCATCGTGCGCACGACCTGGGAGGTCGCGGTGATGGTCATGTCCCCGTTCATCCACAGGTTCGCCACGATCGGCGTCATGGTGATGGTGGCGTTGCCGTTGATGTAGCTGCCGCTCAAGCTGAAGGTGGCGGTGCTGAGGGTGGCGCCCGACAGGTTCGTCAGGTTCGACTGCAGCGCCGGCTTGCCGACCGCGGTCAGGGCCGAGTCCGTCGTCGCCGTGGTCGTGCGGGCGGCCAGCAGGGTGGCGGCGTCCAGGGCGTCCTGGAGCTGCTGCTTGGCCACCGTGGCGCGGTTCACGTCCATCAGGCCGAAGGCCAGGATGCACAGCGGCAGGGCCAGCAGGGCGAACTGCACCGCCACGGACCCCTCGTTGCGCGTGAACACGCTCATGACCCGAGCGAGCCGAGCTCGCCACGGTGTCGCCGTCGCCTCTTTCGCTTGCGTCATCATCCGCCAGCCCCCGCCTCCACGACGCCCGGAATGGGCGCGCAGGTCGTATTTCACCGCTCAGAATGGGGCAGCGCGGTAAATGAAAGGGCCAATGGGAATGGTGAATCGGCGGAAAATATGCCGCGACTCGCCGCGGCGTTTTTTCAGTCCAGGACGCAGTCGGCGAGGCCGCCCCGGCTGACCGTGCCCGCGCGGGCGTCGATGCGGCCCGTTCGCCGGCGCACGTAGGGCCCCGGATCGGCGGCGCTCCACTTCAGCGGATTGGGCAGGATGGCGGCGAGGCGCGAGGCCTCGACGGCCGACAGGGTGCGCGCGCCGTGGTGGAAGTAACGCTGTGAGGCGGCCTCCACGCCATAGACGCCGGGCCCCATCTCCACCGTGTTCAGATAGACCTCCATGATCCGCTGCTTGCCCCAGATCAGCTCGATCAGGACCGTGAACCAGGCCTCCAGTCCCTTGCGGACCCATGAGCGGTCCGGCCACAGGAAGACGTTCTTGGCTGTCTGCTGGCTGACGGTGGAGCCGCCCCGGATGCGGCCCGGCCTGGCCTGGTTGTGGGCCACCGCCTTCTGGATGGCGCCGAAGTCGAAGCCGTGGTGCTGGCAGAAGTTGGCGTCCTCTGAAGCCACCACGGCATGGGTCATGGCCGGCGAGATCCGCGACAGGGGAACCCAGCGGTGGTCGAGGCCGCGGCCCTCGATCGCCCGCTCGATCATCAGGATGGTGATCGGCACGGGGACGAAGCGATAGACCAGCACCGCCAGCGGCGGGGCGACGAGCAGGAAGATCAGCACGCCGACGACCAGCTCGCGGAGCAGGCGCCAAGGGCCGCGTCCGCGCGGTCGGGTCGGGGCCGTCCTGGGTCTTGCGGCCGCCTGGGTCATGGCTGAAGGCTTGTCTGACGTTGCGGAGGGGCGCCTAGGCATTCCGTAATGAGCGGGGCCGCGTCAAGGCGCGCAAATTGAACGAGGGTCGGTGAATGGACGTGTCGGAAGCGGTCGCCAGGCGGATCTCGGTGCGCGCCTTCAGGCCCGACCCCGTGCCGGGTCACGTGGTGCGCGAGATCCTGGAGGCCGCCCACCGCGCCCCCTCCGGCGGCAACCTGCAGCCGTGGCGCGTCTACGCCCTGGCCGGCGAGCCGATGGCGCAGTTCAAGGCGCTGGTCGCCGCCTCGCCCATGGAAGAGACCGAATACGACGTCTATCCGCCCGACCTCTGGGACCCCTTCCGCACCCGTCGGTTCGTCTGCGGCGAGGACCTCTACGCCTCGATCGGCATCCCGCGCGAGGATAAGCCGGGGCGCCTGCGCCAGCTGGCCAAGAACGCGGCCTTCTTCGGCGCGCCGGTGGGCCTGTTCTTCTGCCTCGACCGCAAGCTGGGGCCGCCGCAGTGGGCGGACGTGGGCATGTTCATGCAGACGGTGATGCTGCTGGCGGTGGAGCGCGGCCTGGACACCTGCGCCCAGGAGTTCTGGGCCCGCTACGCCCAGACCGTGGCCCGGTTCGTGAACCTGCCGGAGGATCACATGGTGTTCTCCGGCATGGCGCTCGGCTATCGCGACGAGAGCGCGCCGATCAACGCCTGGCGCACCCGGCGCGACCCCTTCGACGCCTGGTGCGAGATGAAGGGCTTCGAAGACTAGTTCTTGATCTGTTCCGGCGCAGTGTTAGGCTTGCGCCATGAGCAAGCCCGCGCCCAGTCCCGTGATCGTCATCGACCTGCAGACCGGCATGTTCGATGGCCTGAAGATGCCCGTCATCCACGACGCCGACGCCCTGGTCTCGCGCGTGCGCGCGGTGACCCAATGGGCCCGGCGCGGCGGCCGGCCGGTGGCCTTCGTGCGCCATGACGGCGCGCCGGAGGACGCCCTGGCCCCTGGCAAGCCGGGCTGGCCCGTCTGGCCGGCGCTGGGACAGTGCGAGGGCGAGCCGACCTTCTCCAAGTCCGTGGGCGACAGCTTCAGCCAGCCCGCCCTGGTGCGCTGGCTCGAGGACCATGGCGCCGACGGGGTGATCCTGATGGGCGCCCAGACCGACGAATGCGTGGCCGCCACCGTGAAGGGGGCGCTGGAGCGGGGCCTGAAGGTCACCGTGGTGGGCGACGGCCATTCCACCTGGTCCTGGGGCGGCAGGACGGCGCCGCAGATCATCGCCGCCCACAACGCCGCCTTCGCCGAGGCGGGAGCCCAGGTGGTGACGACGGAGAGCCTGGTCGGGGAATGAGGGCTAGAGCGCCGGGATGACGGCCACGCCGGCGCCGCCGTCCTCGTCGCCCCAGGCCACGCGGCCGCCGGTCAGGGCCAGGGCGGTGATGGGCGGGCCCTTCTCGGCCTTCAGCATCTCCAGCCGCTGGGACTTCAGGTCGCAGACCCACACGCGGCCGTCGTCCAGCCCCGCGGCCAGCAGGGAGCCGTTGGTCTGGGCGGCCAGGCGCGCCACCAGGGCGCTCTCGTCGAAGCCGATCTCGTTGGCCTGCTTGCCCATCGGGCCGTTGGCGCCCTGGAAGGGCCACAGCACCACCCCGTTGGCGCCGGAGGTCGCCAGCCAGAGGCCGTTCTCCAGGAAGCCGATCGACTTGATCTTGGCCGGATAGCCGCCCATCCGCATGTCCTTGGCGTCGCTGAGCCGCCAGCCGTGCAGGGCGTTCTCCTGCATGGCGCTGAGCAGGAACTTGCCGTCGGGGCTGAAGGCCACGGCCACGTGCGAGCCGGCCCACTTCAGCATCACCGGCTTCTGGTCGGCGATGCGCGCGTACCAGAGGGCGACGCCGCCATAGGTCGCCGCCGCCAGGCGCCGGCCCTTGGGATCGAAGGCCAGGCCCGCCACTGACTTCTCATGGGCGAAGGCGCGCTCGAACTTCGGATCGGCCAGGTCGCGCACGTGCGCCTCGCGCCCCGAGGCGAAGGCCACCAGGCCGCTGTCCGGCGAGGCGGCCACGGCGTCGATCCATCGGTTCTTGAGCTCGGCCAGCGCCTGGTGCGTCACGGCGCCGCCGTCACGGCGAGACCAGACCAGCCGGCCGTCGTCGCCGCCGGTGATCACCCCGTCGCCGGAGGGGTGGCCCACGGCGCAGAGAATCGCCCCGTCGTGCGCCTCCCCGCTCAGGCCGTCCTCCCAGGCGACCCGGCCGTCGCCCAGGGCGAAGGCGGCCAGGCCGGCGTCAAAGACGGCTTCCGTCACATAGGCGTCGAGGGCGAGTGTCGCGGTCATGCGCCAGCCCATAGCGGCCTTGGCGCCCGGCGGGAAGGCGCCCGCGTTGGCCACACGCCGGTCGGCGAGAGAATGGCTTTACATCGCCGGCCTTCCTTGCCATGGGTTTGGCCGAATGAACGCGGGCGCCTCGGTTGGCGGCCCGCCCTAGGGAGATATCCATGGGTGCAAAGCTCGGTGGCGGCGGCGGGGGCAAGAAGTTCAGCCTCGGACAGAACGCCGACATCAACGTCACCCCCTTCGTGGACGTGATGCTGGTTCTTCTGATCATCTTCATGGTGACCGCGCCGCTCGCGACCGTGTCGATCAAGCTCGACCTGCCGCCGGCCACGCCGCCGAAGAACCTGGACTCCAAGCCGCCGACCTTCATCTCCATCCAGGACACCGGCCGCATCTACGTCTCGTTCGGCAAGAGCGACATCCGTGAGTCGCGCCTGGAGAACCTGGCGCCGGACCTGGCCGCCTCGCTGGGCGTGCCGAACCCCACCAACGAACGGGTCTTCATCCGCGCCGACAAGCACGTGAAGTACCGGGAGTTCATGGACGTCATCAATCAGCTGCAGACCGATGGCTACTTCAAGATCGGCCTGATCAGCGAAGACCTGGGCTAGATCCAGGCTCCGCCTGGACCTGATGGTCCAAAGAACAGACTTGTGAAGGCCCGGCGCATCCCAGCGCCGGGCCTTTCGCTTTTCCTGGCCGATGGCCGGGCGCAGCCTTCCGCCATCAGAACCGGCGTGGCCGCCTTTGCACTGGGCCGGGGCGCCAGCGCCGGCGGGAGGAGCCCATGGGACTTTCGATGGCGCGGGCGGGCGCGAAAGGCGCGGGCCGGCTGGCCGGCCGCTTCGACCTCAAGCAGAACGCCGACATCAACGTCACCCCGTTCGTGGACGTGATGCTGGTGCTGCTGATCGTGATGATGGTGACGGCGCCCCTGGCGACGGTGGCGGTGAAGCTGGACATGCCGCCGGCCGACGGCCACGCCAGCGCCAATCCGCCGACCTTCGTCTCGGTGACCGAGCACGGCCTCTTCCTGACCAGCGGCGGCGCCGCGCGCCAGACCAGCCTGGGCGCCCTGCCCGCCGACCTCGGCCGCGCCCTCGGCGCCCCGTCGGCCCACCCCCGGGTGATGATCCGCGCCGACCGCCACGTCGCCTACGGCCAGTTCATGGCGGTGGTGAACGACCTCAAGGCCGCCGGCTACGACCGCATCGGCCTGATCAGCGAAGAGGTGGGGTAGGGAACGCCCTCCCCCTTTCCGTCATCCCCGGGCGTCAATCCCGGGGATCCATGATCACGGGATGCGAAGTCGCGAGCGGCAGCGGAGCGTCGCACGACGTCGAGGTTCGCGAATGGCGCGCCCTTCGAAGCGCGCCACACGGCCTCACGCGTTCATGGGTCCTCGGCACTGACGGCCGAGGATGACGGTTGGGTTGGGTGGGCCCCTCGTCAGGCCGCGCAGCTCTCGAAGCCGGCCTTGAGCTGCTCTTCGTTGAGGTCGCGGCCGATGAAGACCATGCGGCTGTAGCGCTGGTCCTTGTCGTTCCAGGGGCGCTGGAAGTCGCCCTCCAGGATCATGTGCACGGCCTGGAAGACCAGGCGGCGATCCTCGCCGGCCACGTCCAGGATGCCCTTGGCGCGCAGGATGTTGGGGCCCTGCAGGGCCAGCAGGTCGTTCAGCCAGCGGGTGATCTTGTGGGAGTCCACCGGCTTGTGGAGGCTGAGGGAGATGCCCTTGATGTCCTCGTCGTGGGCGGAATCGCCATGGTCGTGGCCGTGGTCGTGACCGTGATGATGATGATCGTGGCCATGATCGTGGTCGCAGTGCTCGTCGTGCACGTGGCCCGGCTCGCCGTGGGCCGGATTGAGGAATTCCGGCTCCAGCTCGACGATGCGGTCCAGGTCGAAACCGCCGCGGCCGAGGATGGCGTCCAGCGGCACGTTGGAACGCTGGGCGCGGTGGATCGGCGCCAGGGGGTTCAGGCGGCGCAGGCGCGCCTCGATCATCTTCAGGTCGTCTTCCGACACCAGGTCGGTCTTGTTGAGCACGATCTGGTCGGCGAAGGCGATCTGCTCGCGCGCCTCGCGGCTGTCTGAAAGGCGCAGCAGGATGTGCTTGGCGTCCACCAGGGTGGTCACCGAATCCAGCCGGGTCTTGGCCTTGACGTCGTCGTCGACGAAGAAGGTCTGGGCCACCGGGCCGGGGGCGGCCAAGCCCGTGGTCTCGATGATGATGGCGTCGAAGCCCTTCGACCCCTTGCCTTGGCGCTTCATCAGGCCCTGCACCACGCGGATCAGGTCGCCGCGCACCGTGCAGCAGACGCAGCCGTTGTTCATCTCGAACACTTCCTCGTCGGCGCCGACCACCAGGTCGTTGTCGATGCCGATCTCGCCGAACTCGTTGACGATCACGGCGTAGCGCTTGCCGTGGTCCTCGGTGAGGATGCGGTTGAGGAGGGTGGTCTTGCCGGCGCCGAGGTAGCCGGTGAGGACGGTCACGGGAGTCTGGGTCATGGCGCACCATTTAGGAGCGCGAGGGCGCGACGTCCACGGGCAGGCGTGACGCGGCCTCTCGCCCATCCCCGCGAAGCGGTCTAGCGTGGTTCGTTCGCGCCACAGACGCCCAAAGCTGCGTTGACTTCGCGGGGCTCATCGCTATAAAGCCGCCTCCCTTCGCCCGCGGGTCCGCCCTCGGGCGCATTCCTTTTTGCGACGACAGTCTCTTATTCGAAGGCGATACCGATGTACGCGGTGATCAAGACCGGCGGCAAGCAATACCGGGTCCAGGCCGGCGACCTGCTGGTCGTCGAAAAGCTCGACGGCGAGCCGGGCGCCAAGGTGGCGTTCGACCAGGTGCTGATGATCGGTGAAGGCGACGCCGTCACCGTGGGCGCGCCGGTCGTCGAGGGCGCCTCGGTGTCGGCCACCCTGGTCGAGACCCGCAAGGGCGAGAAGGTCAAGATCTTCAAGAAGATCCGCCGCCAGGGCTACCGCCGCACGCGGGGCCATCGCCAGACCGAGACGGTCCTGCGCGTCACCGCCCTGGCCGGCGCCGGCAAGAGCGAGACCTGGGACGGGACGGTCGACCTGACCCCCAAGGCGGAACTGGACCTGCGCGCGCGCAACCTGGCCCGCTTCGTCAAGGCCCCGGTGGAAGCCCCGGCCGCGGCGCCCAAGGCCGCCGCTCCGGCCAAGAAGGCCGCCGCCAAGGCCGCCCCGGCCAAGGCTGAAGCCGCCGACAAGCCGGCCAAGAAGGCCCCCGCCAAGAAGAAGGCCGACGAGGCCTGACCCTAAAGGCCCGCGCCCGGTTTTTTCGGCGCAAGCCTAGCAATTCGAGTTTCGGAGACTAGATCAATGGCACACAAGAAATCGGGCGGCTCCTCGCGCAACGGGCGCGACTCCGACGGCCGCCGACTTGGCGTGAAGAAGTTCGGCGGCGAAGCCGTCGCGGCGGGCAACATCATCGTGCGTCAGCGCGGCACCAAGTTCTGGCCGGGCGACAATGTGGGCATGGGCAAGGACCATACCCTCTTCGCCACCGAGCAAGGCGCCGTGAAGTTCGTGACCAAGCGCGACGACCGCACCTACGTGAACGTGGTGACCGCCGAGAAATAAGCGATCCGAAATTGACCCCCGGATCGCCTCAAATTTAGCGATCCGGACAGGCGAACCATCAGCGGGGAGTCCGGACGCCGGACTCCCCGCTTTTGTTTTGTCCAAGAGACCTCCAGCCGGCTTCGGCCGACCAGGAGGCGGGAGATTTCGACCATGCTGTGCACCAGAGAAGGCCTCGGCCCCAAGAGCATCAGCCCCAAGAGCGCCAGCCCCCTGCGGGGCGCCCGCAAGGGCCCGGTCATCGAGACGCCGCGCCTGACCCTGCGTCCGGTGCAGGCCGACGACGCACCGCGCCTGGCGATGCTGGCCAGCGACATCGGCGTGGCGCGCATGACCGCCGCCCTGCCCCATCCCTACCCGCGCTCGGCGGCGGAGGGCTTCGTGGCCCACGCCGCGGAGGCCGACTTCGCGCGCCACGTGGCCTTCGCCATCGACGGCGAGGACGGCGACCTGGTCGGGATCCTGGGCTTCCAGGCCAAGAACGGGCCGGCGCCCGAGCTCGGCTTCTGGCTGGGCCGTCCCTACTGGGGCAAGGGCTACGCCACCGAGGCCGCCACCGCGGCCCTGGACTGGGTGCGCGACGAGTGGGGCAAGCGCTGGGTCGTCGCCGGCCACTTCGTCGACAACCCCGGCTCCGGCCAGGTGCTGATCAACGCCGGCTTCCTCTACACCGGCGAAGTCCAGCAAACCCCCAGCCGCGCCCGCGGCGGCGCCGAGGTGCCGACGCGGATGATGGTCTGGCTGGCCTAGGGGTTGTCTCGGGTCAAAAGGGACGGGCCCCGCTCATGATCCTTCTCCCCTTGCGGGAGAAGGTGGCCTCCGAAGGAGGTCGGATGAGGGGTCGGGCGGCGCTTCAGGACGATCGTCCGCCATGCCAACGCCCGACGTCTCGTCGACCCCTCATCCGTCAGGCTGCTCGCCTGACACCTTCTCCCGCAAGGGGAGAAGGGACGCTCCGGTTTGGCGAACGATTGCCGCTCTACCGCAGGGGGCCGGGCGCGGGATCGCCGTGCTCGGCCTTCCAGCGCATGGCGTGGTTCAAGCGGTGTTCCAGGGAGGGGTGGTCGAAGAAGATCGCCTCTTCCAAGGGGCCGGGGTCAACCTTGTCGTCGCGCCAGTTGCGGACCAGGTTGACGGCCAGGCCGTCCGGCGCGCGGGCGTGGTCCAGGGAGAACTGGTCGGCGCGGACGTTGATCCAGCGGATGTAGTTGCGCTCGGCCACCGTGCCGGCGCCGGTCAGCAGGACCGCCAGGATGAGCCAGACCGGCGCGCCGACCGGATCGCCCGGTCCGCGCAGCCGCCCCTCGCCCAGCGCTCGCGCCACGGGCCCGTGAAGGCGATCGATGGCGATCAGGGACAGGAAGCCCATGGCCGCCAGCAGGGCCGCCAGGCCGAACTGGTCGCCGTGCACGAAGTGGCCGGCCAGGTGGCCGATGGCGGCGCGCATCTCCGGCACGCTGGCGTGGTCCAGCATGCCCTGGTTGACGCTCACCCGCGCCTGGCCGGGCAGGCCGGTGACGTCGCCGTCCACCTCCGGGCTGGCCACCAGATAGACCTGGCCGGCCGAGAGGTGCGCCTCGCGCAGCAGCTTCAGCATCCCGTCGCGCGCCTCGCCCGCCGGCAGGGGCGGCAGGGCGGCCGGCCCGGCCTGGGCCGCGTAGGGACCCCAGACCAGGGCGATCACCGCCAGGACGATGGGGACGCCCGTCCAGGCCCACCACGAGCGGGGCGCCTGCCGCGCCAGGCCGATCAGGAGGCCGGCGCCGAAGGTCAAGGCGAGGCAGAGGGTGAAGTCCCGCCCCCAGGCGCGGGCCAGATAGACCGTCACCGGCGCCGTGGGGCCAAGGCGGGTGCGGTCGGCCAGCCATTCGCCCGCCACATCCAGCGGCAGCTTGACCAGGGTCACCGCCAGCAGCAGGACGCCGGCGCAGACGAAGGCCGCCGTCCAGGGGCGCGGCCGATCCTCCTGCAGGCGCTCCGACACCCGCGCCAAGAGCTCGGTCTTCAGCACGATGATGGCCACGGCCAGGATCAGCAGGCCGGTCAGGACCCAGGCGGCCTCGCGCTGCTGGGCATAGGCCGCGCCGGCGGCGCGAAGGGCGGGGGACAGGGCGTCCAGATAGCGGTCGCTCGCCTGGACCGGATCGAACGCCGCCATGGATCAGGCCGCGGGCGCGCCCAGGCGCGGGCCGGCCTTGGCGTCTGGCTTGGCCTTGAACCGCCCCAGGATCTCCGTGAACGGCCAGACGAGTTGGCCGAGGAACCCCTCCGGCGTGTTCTCGGCCCCATAGACCCGCGGCCGCTCGCCCTTGGGCATGTAGAAGGTGCCGAACATCAGGTCGAGAACCGGGAAGGTGGGGGCGAAGTTCTTGTCGCGCACGGCCGGGTCGTCGACGTGGTGCCAGCGGTGGAACACCGGGCTGGCGATCACGTATCGGAACGGGCCGAAGTCCCAGTCCAGGTTGGCGTGCACCAGGGCGCCCATGAAGAGGTTCAGCGGCGCCAGCACCTGGTAGACCACCGGCGAGAAGCCCAGCACCCGGATCAGGGCCGCGACGCCGGCGCTGTAGACCAGGAACTGGACCGGATGCACCCGCCAGGTCGTGGTCCAGTCCACGTGGCGCGGGCTGTGGTGCACGGCGTGGAACGGCCACAGGGCATGGCCGTGGAACAGGCGGTGCAGCCAGTACTGGCAGATGTCGGTCAGCACCAGGACGATCAGGGCCTGGACGGCCACGGGCAGGGTGGGCATCAGGCCGTAGCCGCCCTCGATGGCCTTCAGCGCCCCGGGAGCCTTGGCCCCCATCGCCGCCGTGACGCCCCAGCGCGTCAGGGCCAGGGAGACGCCGCCGTAGAACACCACGCTGACCAGGAAATAGACCGCGTCCACCGCCAGCTCGTTCCACACGAAGCGGGCCTGCTCCGGATTGCAGGGCTTCAGGCGCGCCGCGACGTTGAAGGCCAGCACGCAGGTCGCCAGGCAGAAGAGGGTGAACATCATCGGGCGAACGCCTTTTCAGTCCGCGCGAACCTAGGGACCACGGCTCTAAGTTTGCGTAAAGGATGGCTTGCCGGTCCCCAAATTGGCTATGAGGCCCAGCCCGGCGAACGGGCCAATCAGGAAGGGGACGCCACCATGGACAAGCGCAGCATCGCCGGCCTCGAGGTCTCGGCCATCGGCCTCGGCTGCATGAGCCTGTCGCACGCCTATGGCCCCCCGCCCCCGCGCGCTGAGGCCGAGCGGGTGCTGCTGGGCGCCCTCGACGCCGGCTACACCTTCTTCGACACCGCCGCGGTCTATGGCCTGGGCCACAACGAGCGCCTGGTGGGCGAGGTGCTGGGCCCGCGGCGCGGCGAGTTCGTCCTCGCCTCCAAGTGCGGCATGACCCGCGGCGAGGAGCGCGAGCTGAACGGCAGCCCCGAGCGGCTGAAGACCACCTGCGAGGAGAGCCTGCGCCGCCTGGGCGTGGAGGTCATCGACCTCTACTACCTGCACCGCTGGGACAAGCGCGTGCCCATCGAGGACAGCGTCGGCGCCCTGGGCGAGCTGGTGGCGGAGGGCAAGATCCGCCACGTCGGCCTCTCGGAAGTCTCGGCCCCGACCCTGCGCCGGGCCCACGCGACCCACCCCATCGCCGCCCTGCAGACCGAATATTCGCCCTGGACCCGCAACCCGGAGATCGCCGTGCTGGACGCCTGCCGCGAGCTGGGCGTCGCCTTCGTGGCCTTCAGCCCGGTGGGCCGGGGGTTCCTCGCCGGCGGGGTCAAGGACGTCGCCCAGCTGGCCGAGGGGGACTTCCGGACCGGCATGCCGCGGTTCCAGGGCGAGGCCTTCGCCGCCAACCTGCGCCTCTTCGACCGGTTCGCGGCCTTGGCCGTCGAGGCCGGCTGCACCCCGGCGCAGCTCTGCCTGGCCTGGCTGCTGCAGAAGGACCCGATCATCGTCCCCATCCCCGGCACCACCAGCCCCGACCACATGCGCGAGGACGCCGCGGCGGCGGACGTGCGCCTGTCGCCGGAGATCGTGGCAAAGCTGGAAGCGCTGGTGAACGAAAACACCGTCACCGGCCCCCGCTACGCCCCGGCCATGCAGGCGAGCGTGGATACGGAGGGGTGAGGGGCGACGGCGTGGGGGCGCGAGGGCGTTTTCAGCTTCCGAACCAAAGCGGACCTGGAGCATTCGCCGCTTCAGAAGCAGATCGGGTTGTCCTGTTCAAACGCCGCTTCAACGAGATCGGTCATTGAGCGAACGAAGCGGCGGAGCTCGGTATCACAGTCGGCAGATAGCCGTCTGAGCTCGTCTGCCAGAGCCGGAACCAGTGCGAGTTCAAGTTCATCCCCGGCGTGTGAACCGGAATAGATCACGCGCTCAAGAACTACCGAGTTGGCGGGCAGGATCATGGCCGCTCGCTCTCGAATGTGCCCAATGAGGCTGGCGTTTCCCAGGCGTCGGTGGACGGCCTCTTGATTGTCGCAGTCATCGTCATCAGGGCCGTGACCACGCAGGTAGACTCTAGCGTCTAGACCCATGGACCTTACCTCGGCGCCGTCAACTGCATGACCGCTTCGCGCCCCATCGCCTTGGCCGAAATCCACCTAGTGCCGACGTTCAGCCGAGCTTTGTCAGGGTGTCACGGACGCATTGGAATTGAACCAATCTGGCCCCAGTCGAAGACTGTGCTGCTCACCAAGACGCCGACGCCGTGACACTACCTAGGGTAACAGTCCAAACGTCGGCTTGCCACCCTCAACGGTCGCACGAAAGGTGTGCTTTGCCTGTGCCCGACGCCGTACTACCGTCTGTGCATGCCGTTTACGATCCAGTTCTACGGCCCGCCAATCGCGGGTGAAATGCCGCACATGGAGTGCGTTGAGATGGGGGAAGCCGATCTCGCCACTGCTCAGGCCTTCGCCATAAGCAGCATTGCTCCAAATGAGCGTTACGAGTGGGCTCAAGCCTACGAGATCATGGCGGGTGATTTTGAAATTGACCCGTGCGTTGCGTCTTGGTCGAAGACAGGTGGTGATAACCGTCACACGCCTCCCAAGGCCTGAAAGCCACCCGCCTCGGACTTCCAAAGAGTCCCATTGTCGCCGCGCGCCCGTCCGATGCGCTATGCTCACCCCCCGCCGACGCAGGAGTTCGCCGTGGCCGACATCGATGACAAGCTCGCCGCCGCCGCGTTCCGGCGCCTGGTCGATCACCTGCAGATGCGCAGCGACGCCCAGAACGTCGACCTGATGGGGCTGGCCGGCTTTTGCCGCAACTGCCTCGGCGACTGGCTGAGCGAGGCTTCGGACGGGACGCTGGACCGGGCGGCGGCGCGCGAGCTCGTCTACGGCATGCCCCAGGCGCAGTGGAAGGCGGAGCACCAGACCGAGGCGACGCCCGAACAGCTGGCCCGCATGGACGCCAGCCTGGCGCTGAACGAGCGCCTGCGCGCCGAACGCGGCGGCCACTAGCCGCTGGCGGCCGGCGCCTTGCGTCGCTGGCCCGGCCGTGCAGAACCTTGGCTGTTCGGTTCGTGTGGTGGCGCCAGGTGGGCCAGTTCGACAGTCTGTACGCGTGGGATATTGACGCAGGCCAGCTCCCGGCCCTGCGGGACCGGCTTCGGCTACGGGCGGAGTATCCGGCCGCCGCCCAGCGCCTGGCGGCCAACATGCTGCTGGACGCCGACGGGGATCCGGCGCTGGGGGGCATGCTGCGCGACGCGGGCCGCACGGTGGCGGCGCTGAGCGCGGTCTATCTGGACGCCACCGGCGGCCTGACCCTGGCGCGCCTGAAGACCTTCATCGCCGGCTTCGGCCTGGTCAGCGCCGGCCGGGCGCGGGCGCTGCTGGAGCTGATGATCCACCTGGGTTACGTGCGCGCGGACCCCGGCGTGCGTCCCCGCCGCTACAGCCTGACGCCCCGCTTCCTGATGTCCTACCGGCGTCACGAGGCCAGCCTGCTGGACGCCGTGGCGGTGGTGGAGCCGGCCGTCCGCATGGTCGAGCGGGGCCTTGGCGCGCCGGGGGTGATGAACACCCTGGCGGTGGAGCAGGGCGCCGCCTTCGTGGCGGGCAGCCGGCAGGGCCACGCGCATGGGCCCTGGTACCGGATCTTCATGGATCGACTGGCCGGCATCCAGCTGGTCCACGAGCTGGTGGCGCGGGCCGACGCCTTTCCGCCGGCCGGCTGGATCGACTTTTCGCAGGCGGCGACCGGCCGGCGGTTCCAGGTCTCGCGGGTGCACCTGGGCCGGATGATCCGGGCGGGGGTCGAGCAGGGCTACATGGAGGTCTGCCCCGGGGCGGTGCGGTTCACCGAGGCCGGCCGGGAGGCCCTGCACTGGATCTATACCGGCCGGCTCTGCGTGCATCTGGCCAGCGCCGCGCGAACCCTGAAGGCCCATCCGGAGCTGGGCGTCGAAGGGGGCTGACAATCGGCAGGGGGCTTGCTATATAGGCCTCACATCGTCCGTTAGCGCTGGATAGCGTTTACGAGCGGCGGCCCGAAAGGCCCGCCGCTTTTTGTTTGCCGAAGGATGGCCAAGCTTGCGCGGGAAGACCGCCGAAGATTTGAGACTGCTGGACCTGCTCGACCCCGTGGCCGAGGCGGCGGGCTATGAGATCGTCCGCCTGCGGCTGATGGCCGGGCGCGAGGCGCGGCGGCTGCAGATCATGGCCGAGCGGGCCAGCGACGGCACCATGCTGGTCGAGGACTGCACGGCCCTGTCGCGCGCCATCTCCCAGGTGATGGACGCCGCCGACCCGATCAGCGGCGAATACATGCTGGAGGTCTCCAGCCCCGGCATCGACCGGCCTTTGACCCGGCTCAAGGACTTCGAGACCTTCGAGGGCTACGAGGCCCGCATCGAGCTCGACCGCCTGGCCGAGGGCCGCAAGCGCTTCAAGGGCGAGCTGGCCGGGGTGGAGGGCGACAACGTCGCCATCAACCTGGAGGGCGAGGAAGAGACCGCCCTGTTGCCGTTCGCCTGGATCAGCGACGCCAAGCTGGTGCTGACCGACGAGCTGATGAAACGCGGCGCCGAGGCGAGAGCCGCCCGGCTGGCCGAAGAAACACAAGATTCCGACGAAGAGGACGTCATTCCATGAGTGTCACCGGCATTTCCGCCAACCGGCTGGAGCTGCTCCAGATCGCCGAGGCCGTGGCGCGCGAGAAGTCGATCGAGCGCGAAGTGGTCATCGAGGCCATCGAGGAGGCCTATCAGAAGGCCGCCCGGGCCCGGTACGGCGCCGAGCACGACATCCGCGTCCGCGTCGACCCCAAGACCGGCGAGACCACCTTCAAGCGCTACGTCACCGTGGTCGAGGACGACGCCGAGGAGGTCAACGAATACGCCCAGAAGCGCCTGTCGGACGCCAAGCGCGACGACAAGGACGCCGTGATCGGCAAGGTCTACGAAGAGATCCTGCCGCCCTTCGAGATCGGCCGGGTGCAGACCCAGATGGCCCGCCAGGTGGTCACCGGTAAGGTCCGCGAGGCCGAGCGCGAGCGCCAGTACGAGGAGTTCAAGGACCGCGTCGGCGAGATCGTCAACGGCGTCGCCAAGCGGGTCGAGTACGGCAACGTCATCGTCGACCTGGGCCGCGGCGAAGGCATCATGCGCCGCGACCAGTCGATCCCGCGCGAGACCTTCCAGGTCGGCGACCG
>JAFEEA010000329.1 GCA_018241335.1 Pseudomonadota bacterium | reverse complement strand
TTGGGCTCGATGGTGCAGAAGGGATAGTTGGCGGCCTGGGCGGCGGCCGTCTGGGTCAGGGCGTTGAACAGGGTCGACTTGCCCACGTTGGGCAGGCCGACGATGGCGACTTTCAGGGCCACGTCGATCTCTTGATTGCGTTCGGGTCGCGCGACCTAGCACATCGCGGGCGCGGACGCGAAGGGGGCCGGCGTCACGGCGGCGCCACGCCCTCCATGGCGACCAGCCGGCCCAGGCTGGCGCGCTGGCGAAGCGCTTTCAGCGGCGCGTAGTCCGGGCCGTCGTAGAAGGCCCGCAGCTGCGCCATGGTGGGGAATTCCAGCAGCACCTGCCGGCGCGGCGAGCCCTCGCCCTCCAGCAGTTCGGGCGCGCCGCCGCGGACCAGATAGCGCCCGCCGTGGGCGGTGATGATGGCGGGAACCTGGAGCCGGTAGGTCTCATAGAGCTCCGGATCGGTGATCTCGATGTCGCCGTGGATATAGGCTGGCATGGCGTTCCGCTCCCGCTCTCGCCGATCCGGCGCGGGACCAGGCTATCTCGCCGCCGGCGGCTAGCCCAGGGCCTCGGCGGCCAGGTCGCGCCAGGCCTTGGCCTCGGCGCGGAAGGCGCCCTTGGTGCGGGCGACGCGGCGGTCGATCTCGGCCAGCATCTCGCGGGCCTCGGCCTGGCGGCCAGTGCGGGCCAGGAAGGCGGCGTAGCGGGCCAGGCCCTCCAGGCCGGGCACCCGCTCGGACGCCCACTTGTAGGCCGTCTCGGCCTCGCTGTTGCGGCCCAGGCCCTCGTAGGCGCGCGCCAGGGTCAGGCTTTCCTGGGGGCTGGGGGTGTGGTCCGGCAGGGCGTCCAGCTGGTCGAGCAGGGGCAGGGCCTCGGCCGGACGGTTCAGCTCCACCAGAGCCGTGGCTCGGCCGAGCAGCAGGGTCGGGTCTTCGGCGTGGATGCCGCGCGTCGCCTCGGCGAACAGGCGCTCGGCCTCGTCCCAGCGCCCGAGGCCGGCGGCGGCCTGGGCCAGGCGCATCTGGTTGGCCACGGTCGGGGTGTCATCTGCGGCCTGCTTGGCGCGGCGGTACTCGCGGGTCGGGTCCAGGGTCTCGCGCGCGGCGCGGCCCAGGGTGCGGGCGGCCTTGCCGCGCGTCAGCTCCGGCAGGACGACGGCGATGAAGTAGACCGGCGCGCCCAGCGGCTGGAAGAACAGGATGATCCCCAGCCAGTAGAGCTGCTGGTTGGTGCGCACCACGTGCACGCACATCACCACCGAAAACAGCAGCGACAGGCCGAAAACGCCGAGCGGCAGGCTGATACCACCCATGAGGGTCCTCTTTGATCCTTGGGCCTATCCCACGGCCGCTCGCGAGGCGTCAATCGTCGCCGCGGGCATGGGCGCGGGGGTCGAGCTTGGGCGCTGGCGCAAGGCGCAGGACCTCGCCCTGATAGCGATCGTCGTCACCGGCGGCCAGGAAGGGCAGGGCGTCGGCGCAGGCGTCGATGAGCGTATTGACCCAGATCATCTCGACCTTGTGGAAGTCCGACAGGACGTGGTGCTGGACCAGGTCCTTGTGCCCGGGGTGCCCGGTGCCCAGGCGGGCGCGGCGGAAGTCGGGGCCGATATGGGCGGTGATCGAGCGGATGCCGTTGTTTCCCGCCGCGCCGCCGCCGGTCTTCATCCGGAAGCGCCCCTCGGCGAGGTCGATCTCGTCGTAGAAGGCGACCACGTCGGCGGGGGTCAGCTTGAAGAACTTCATGGCCTCGCCGACCGCGCGGCCGGCGTCGTTGTAGTAGGTCTGAGGCTTGAGGATCAGGGCCTTGACCGCGCCGCCGGGCGTCGGGATCGACCCTTCTCGGGCCAGGCTCTGGAAGCGGCTCTTCTCGGGGCCGAAGTCCCAGCGCCGGGCGATGGCGTCGACGGCCATCGCCCCGATGTTGTGGCGGTTCTTGGCGTATTTCGAGCCGGGATTGCCCAGGCCCGCCAGGATCAGCATGGCGTCCTTCCGGAACGCGCCGCGATCGGGATCAGCCTTCGGAAGCCTCGGCTTCCGCGGCTTCTTCCGACTGCAGGGCCGACGACGTCGCGATGGAGGCGACGGTGGCTTCGCGATCGTGGGCGGTCAGCTGCGCGCCCTTGGGCAGCTTCAGGTCGGCGGCGCGGATGGCGTCGCCGATGTCCAGGCCCGTCAGGTCGACCACCAGCTCCTCGGGGATCTGGTCGGCCGGAACCATCAGCGCGATCTCGTGCACGTTGATGTTCAGCACGCCGCCGCGCTTGATGCCGGGCGAGGCTTCCTGGTTGCGGAAGTGCACCGGGATGGCGATACGCACCAGCTGGTGCTCGTCGACGCGGTAGAGGTCGAAGTGGACCGGCTCGTCGGTCACCGGGTGGAACTGAACGTCCTTGGCGATGACCTGCTGGGTCTCGTCGCCGTGCTTCAGGGTCACCAGGTGGCCCAGCAGCTTGCCGGTGAAGAGCGCCTTGCGGAACTCGTTGGACTTCACCGCGATACCGACCGGAGCCTTGGGGCCGCCGTACAGCACGCCCGGCACCTTGCCGGCGTTGCGGACCGCGCGGGCCGCGCCGGTGCCGGTCTGTTCGCGGACTTCAACATTCAGGACGATATCGGCCATGGCCTTGCCTCGAAAACGAAAACCGCCGCGCGAGGGAGCGCCCGCACGGCGAGGAGTTAGCGGCCTGATGAGGGCCTGAAAAAGGGTGCGGCTAGATACACGCCCTTGGCCGGGAATGCAACGGCGCCCCGCGATTCAAGCGCCGAAGCCGTTCGTGTCTGGCGACTGACCCCCTCACCCTCCCAATCGCTGCGCGATCGGGCCCCTCCCTCTCCCTTCGGGAGAGGTGTTCCGAGCACGACCGGCGACGCCTGAATCGCTTCTCCCAGAGGGAGAAGGAGGGGCCCGCGCCGAAGGCGTGGGAGGATGAGGGG
>JAFEEA010000328.1 GCA_018241335.1 Pseudomonadota bacterium | reverse complement strand
GGGCGCCCTCGAGTGAGCTTGTCACCGCTTCGGCGCGCGTCTAGGGCTTGCGGCTTGTTTCGGCGGCCGGGTTCGGCGGGAGAAGACGTCCCATGCAGCACATCCTCGAGGAGCTCGAGAAGCGTCGCGCCCAGGCGCGGGCGGGCGGCGGCGGGCGGCGCATCGACAGCCAGCACGCCAAGGGCAAGCTGACCGCGCGCGAGCGCCTGGACCTGCTGCTGGACGAGGGCTCGTTCGAGGAGTTCGACATGTTCGTCGAACACCGCAGCCACGACTTCGGCATGGAGGCCCAGCGCATTCCGGGCGACGGCGTCGTCACCGGCTGGGGGACCATCAACGGCCGCGTGGTCTATGTCTTCTCCAAGGACTTCACCGTCTTCGGCGGCTCGCTCAGCAAGGCGCACGCCGAGAAGATCGTGAAGGTGCAGGAGATGGCCGCTCGCAACGGCGCGCCGATCATCGGCCTGTTCGACGCCGGCGGCGCCCGCATCCAGGAGGGCGTCGACAGCCTTGCCGGATACGCCGACATCTTCCTGCAGAACGTGCTGTCGTCGGGCGTCATCCCGCAGATCAGCGTGATCATGGGCCCCTGCGCCGGCGGCGACGTCTATTCGCCGGCCATGACCGACTTCATCTTCATGGTGAAGGACACGTCCTACATGTACGTGACCGGTCCCGACGTGGTGAAGACCGTCATCAACGAGGACGTCAGCCACGAGGACCTGGGCGGCTACCGCGTCCACGCCCTGAAGTCCGGCGTCACCGACGGCGCCTTCGAGAACGACCTGGAGGCCCTGACCCAGGTGCGCCGGCTGGTCGACTTCCTGCCGCTGTCGAACCGCGAGAAGCCGCCGGTCCGCGAGAGCTACGACGAGCCCTATCGGGACGAGAAGTCGCTGGACACCCTGGTGCCGGCCAATCCGAACAAGCCCTACGACATGAAGGAACTGATCCTGAAGGTCGTCGACGAGAGCGACTTCTTCGAGATCAGCCCGGACTACGCCAAGAACATCATCATCGGCTTCGGCCGCATGGACGGCGAGACGGTGGGCTTCGTCGCCAACCAGCCGCAGGTCCTGGCAGGTGTGCTGGACATCGACGCCAGCCGCAAGGGCGCGCGCTTCGTGCGCTTCTGCGACGCCTTCAACATCCCGATCGTGACCTTCGTCGACGTGCCGGGCTTCATGCCGGGGACCAAGCAGGAGCAGGGGGCGCTGATCAAGCACGGCGCCAAGCTGCTGTTCGCCTACGCCGAGGCCACGGTGCCCAAGGTGACCCTGATCACCCGCAAGGCCTATGGCGGCGCCTTCGACGTGATGAGCTCGAAGAACATCCGCGGCGACCTGAACTACGCCTGGCCGACGGCCGAGATCGCGGTGATGGGCCCCAAGCAGGCGGTGGAGATCATCTTCCGCGCCGACATGAACGCGCCCGAGCGACTCGCCGAGCGGGAAGCCGAGTACCGCGCCCACTTCGCCAATCCGTTCGTGGCCGCCTCGCGCGGCTACATCGACGACGTGATCATGCCCCACGGCACGCGCCGGCGGATCGTGCGCGCGCTCAAGAGCCTGAAGAACAAGCAGCTCTCCAATCCGTGGAAGAAGCACGACAACATTCCGCTGTGAACGCGCGCCATTCGCGCGCCGTTGTTCGCCGAAGGCTGACATCCGTTTGCGGGCGTGCGATGCTGGGCCTCGACACACAGGGGCTCGCGGCCCGAAGTTTGTCTATTATCGCGATCGGGATCTGAGGGAGAGCCATCATGGCCGACGAGAAGAAGCCGGCGGACGAAGCGCCGAAGCACGAAGAATACCATCAAGCCAAGAAGGGCGTTCAGGATGCCGGTGAAATCGTCACCAGCGCCGGTGGCGAACCCCTGAGCGGCACCATCGCCGACATCACGGACGGCGATAAGCGCAAGAAGCACAAGTAGGATCGCGCCGGCGCCTCTCGCGGCGCCGACAGGCATCCGGACGCCGCCTCAGCGATGGGGCGGCGTTTTTGTTTGGGGAATTCTATGGGGGAGGGCGGAACCCCTCATCCTCCCACGCCTTCGGCGTGGGGCCCTCCTTCTCCCTATGGGAGAAGGGAATGGAAGCCTCGCCGGGCTAGACTCGGAACACCTCTCCCAGAGGGAGAGGGAGGGGCCCGATCGCGGAGCGATTGGGAGGGTGAGGGGCTCCGCCGCGCGCCGTCAGCCCGAGATGTGATCGCCGCGCTTCAGCGGGTCGCGCAGGGGCTGGCCGTTCATGACGAACTCCAGCGACACGGAATTGATGCAGTAGCGCAGCCGCGTCGGCGCCGGGCCGTCGGGGAAGACGTGGCCCTGGTGGCTGTCGCAGCGGGCGCAGCGGGTCTCGATTCGGATCATGCCGTAGCTGGTGTCGCGCACGCCGCGCACATGGTCCTCGTCGAAGGGGGCGAAGAAGCTGGGCCAGCCGGTGCCGCTCTCGAACTTGGTCTTGGCGCGGAACAGGGGCAGGCCGCACAGGCGGCAGCAGTAGACGCCGTCCTCCTTGTTATCGAGCAGGCCGCCGCAGAAGGGCGCCTCGGTGCCGTGGTGCAGCAGGACGTCCGCCTCCTCGCGGCTGAGGCCGGCCTCCAGGGCCTTGCGCTCTTCGGGGGAGGGGGGCGTCAGGTCGAAGCCGGACTGGGAGACGTGGGCGGCGGCGGTGTCGGTCATGGGGTCACCTTGGGGCGAGAGGCGGTGTGTATGACGCGGCGGCACTGTTGTCAGGGAGGCGGATGGCGTCTAACCGGCGAAACATAATGCCGAAACGGGCCCACGGAAGCTGATGTTCTCGAAAATCCTGATCGCCAACCGCGGCGAGATCGCCGTGCGGATCATCAAAACCTGCCGCCGGCTGGGCATCAAGACGGTGATGGTCTATTCCGAGGCCGACGCCGACAGCCTGGCCGTGGAGATGGCCGACGAGGCCGTGTTCATCGGCCCGCC
>JAFEEA010000327.1 GCA_018241335.1 Pseudomonadota bacterium | reverse complement strand
CCAGACCACCGCCTTGATCGCCACGAGCACGGACGCCGTCGCCACCGACAGGACGGTGATGCGGCGGGTCAGGATCGCGGATTCAGCGGGCGAGAGGCCGTTGGTCTGCATGGCCTCAAGTCTAGGGCGCGGCGCCGTTCGGCTCCAGCGCGAGCGACTCGCAATGCGCCCTCGCCAACACCGCCGCTGATATAAAGACTTCTTTATGTGATAGTTGCGATGAAGGGGCCGCCGGTCTATAGACACCGCCAGATCACCCCGCCCGACCAACCGACTGACACTCAAGGAGCCCGCCGTGGCTGACTACATCGTCAAGGACATCGCCCTCGCCGACTGGGGCCGCAAGGAAATCGAGATCGCCGAAACCGAGATGCCGGGCCTGATGGCCGTGCGCGCCGAGTTCGGCAAGGACAAGCCCCTGAAGGGCGCGCGCATCGCCGGCTCGCTGCACATGACCATCCAGACGGCGGTGCTGATCGAGACCCTGCAGGCCCTGGGCGCCGACGTGCGCTGGGCCAGCTGCAACATCTTCTCCACCCAGGACCACGCCGCCGCGGCCATCGCCGCCAAGGGCACGCCGGTGTTCGCCTTCAAGGGCGAGAACCTGGTGGAGTACTGGGACTACGCCCACAAGATCTTCGAATGGTCGGACGGTGGCTACCCGAACCTGATCCTCGACGACGGCGGCGACGCCACCCTGCTGTGCGTGCTCGGCCCGAAGGCCGAGAAGGACCCCACGATCCTCGACAAGCCGACCAACGAGGAAGAGGAAGCGCTCTACAGCGTCATGAAGCGCTACCTGAAGGAAAAGCCGGGCTTCTATTCGGCCATCCGCGACGCCATCAAGGGCGTCTCCGAAGAGACCACGACGGGCGTTCACCGCCTCTACCAGATGGCCGAGCGCGGCGAGCTGCCGTTCCCCGCCATCAACGTCAACGACAGCGTCACCAAGTCCAAGTTCGACAACCTCTATGGCTGCCGCGAGAGCCTGGTGGACGCCATCCGCCGCGGCACCGACGTGATGCTGGCCGGCAAGGTGGCCGTGGTCTGCGGCTACGGCGACGTGGGCAAGGGCTCGGCCGCCTCGCTGCGCCAGGGCGGCGCGCGGGTGATCGTCACCGAGATCGACCCGATCTGCGCCCTGCAGGCGGCGATGGAGGGCTATGAGGTCCTAACCATCGAGGACACGCTCAAGACCGCCGACATCTATGTCACGGCGACCGGCAACAAGGACGTCATCACCGTCGACCACATGCGCGGGATGAAGAATAACGCCATCGTCTGCAACATCGGCCACTTCGACTCGGAAATTCAGATTTCCGGCCTGCGCAACTTCAAGTGGGACGAGATCAAGCCGCAGGTGCACCACGTCGAGTTCCCGGACGGCAAGAAGATCATCGTGCTGTCGGAAGGCCGCCTGGTGAACCTCGGCAACGCCACCGGCCACCCCAGCTTCGTGATGAGCGCCAGCTTCACCAACCAGACCCTGGCCCAGATCGAACTTTGGACCAACGGGCCGAAGTACGAAACCCGCGTCTACACCCTGCCCAAGCACCTGGACGAGAAGGTGGCCATGCTCCACCTGGAGAAGCTGGGCGCCAAGCTGACCCAGCTCAGCCCGGTCCAGGCCGACTACATCAACGTGCCCCAGGAAGGCCCGTTCAAGCCGGACCACTACCGCTACTAGAATGCTGAAATCGCGACGCCGCACGACCCTCCCTTGGCCGGGCGGGTCGGACGCGGCGGCGCGGTGAAGCTGAAACATATCCGCGCTTCGACCGTTGCAATCCGGCGCCGAAGGGACCCGAAGGCCCCCGAAGCCGGTAATCGACACGGTTAGGAGAACGCCATGTTTCGGAAGACGATGTTTGCGTCGCTGCTCGCGACGAGCGCGATGACCCTCGCCGTCGCAACGCCCGCGGCGGCCAACAAGGCCAGCGACCGCGCCCGCGAGGCCATCGCCGCCGCGGAGGCCAAGATCCATACCGCCGAGACCCTCGGCGCCGGCGTCGACGCCCCGCGCGATACGGCCGAGGCCCGGGCGGCCCTGGCCAGCGCCAAGGAAGACTTCGCGACGGGCGACAAGGAGCCCGCGATCCGCGAGGCGATCCGCGCGTCGGCCCTGGCCGACACGGCCATTGGCCTCGCCCAGCAACGCAAGGACGCCGCCGTCGCCCAGGCCAACGAAGCCCAGCGCGCCACTGCCGACGCGGCCCGCGACCAGGTCTCCGCCGCGCAGGACCAGGCGGCCCAGGCCCAGCAGCAGGCCGTGGCCGCTCAACAGCAGGCCGCCGAAGCCAACGCCCGCGCCGACAGCGCGCAGCAGGCCGCCGCCGCCTCGGCGGCCGATGCCTCAGCGGCGCGCAACGCGGCCGCGGTCGTGGCGGCGCAACCCCCGCCGGCCCCGCAGGTCGAGACCACCGTCACGACGCGTCGCACCAGTGGTCACCACGCCACGCGCACCCACGTGACACGCCACACCACGACGACGGCCCCCGCCGCCGCGTCGTCCTCGTCCGACCAGGTCACCACCACGACCCGCGTCACGCCTCAGTAGGGCGGCGCCTCAGGCTCGGCGCGCCGACGCGCGCCGACGCCTCCCTCACAGCAAGCCCGGATAGAGTCCTCCGTCCAGCAGGATGTTCTGGCCGGTGATGTAGCCGGCGCGGGCGGCGCAGAGGAAGGCGCACATGTCGCCGAACTCGGCCGGGTCGCCGAAGCGGCGGGCCGGGATCTGGCTCCTCTGGCGTTCGCGCAGGGCCTCCACATCGGCGCCGGACGCGGCCGCGAACCGCGCGTGGTTGGAGCGCAGCCGGTCGGTGTCGAACTGGCCGGGCAGGACGTTGTTGATCGTGACGTTGTGCCGGGCGACGTCGCGCGACAGCCCGCCGACGAAGCCGGTGAGGCCGGCCCTGGCGCCGTTCGAGAGACCCAGGATCGCCTTGGGCTCCTTGACCATGTGGCTGGTGATGTTGACCACGCGGCCGAACT
>JAFEEA010000326.1 GCA_018241335.1 Pseudomonadota bacterium | reverse complement strand
CCGCCCCGCGCGGCCTGCTGCAATATGGCCCCAGCGAAGGCGAGCTGGACCTGCGCACCCAGGTGGCGGGCGAACTGACGGCGCTGGGCCTCGACACGGCGGCCGACCGCATCATCATCCTCTCCGGCTCGCAGCAGGGCATCGACCTGGCCGCCAAGCTGGTGGTCGACCCGGGCGTGGCGGTGGCGGTGGAGTCGCCGTCCTACCTGGCGGCGCTGCAGGTGTTCCGCTTCTTCGGCGCCCGGTTCCCGCTGCTGGACCGGGCCGACCCGGCGGCGGGCTGGGAAGCGGACCCGCCCGCCCTCGCCTATGTCACCCCCACCTTCCAGAACCCCACCGGCCATTGCTGGAGCGCCGCCGAGCGCCAGGCCCTGGCGGCGGCGTGCGACGTCCACGACGTCATCCTGTTCGAGGACGATCCCTATCGCGACCTGGCCTATGACCCGTGCGAGCGCCGGCCGATCTGCGCCGACGTGAAGGCCGCCTCGTGGATCTACCAGGGCTCGTTCTCAAAGACCGCCGCGCCCGGCCTGCGACTGGGCTTCCTGACCGCCTCGCCCGACCTCTACCCGCGCCTCTTGCAGCTCAAGCAGGCGGCAGACCTGCACACCAACCGCCTGGCCCAGTGGACGGTCCTTCAGTTCCTCACCGCCCCCGACCGCGCCCAGCGGATGAGCCGCGTCGTGGCCGGCTATCGGCGCAAGCGCGATCTCTTCGCCGAGGCGATGGCGCGCCACCTGACCGGCCTGGCGACCTGGCACGTCCCGCCCGGCGGCCTCTTCTTCTGGGTCGACCTGGACCCCGCCGTCGACGTCAACCTGCTGTTCCAGAAGGCGCTGGAGCGCGGCGTTCTCTTCACCCCCGGCGAGCACTTCCTGGCCGCCCCCGGCCGCGCCAACGCCATGCGCCTGAACTTCAGCGCCGCCTCGCCTGAGGACGCCGACCGGGGCCTGGCGATCATCGGCGAACTGGCGAGAGAGCTCAGCACTCCACCCGGTTGACCGACAGGTCGGCGTCGGCGGCGAGGCCGCCCAGCGAGGTTTCCTTGTAGATCTCGTTCATGTCCGCGCCGGTGCGCTTCATGGTGGCGATGACCTTGTCGAGGCTGACGGAATGCTCGCCGTCGCCCAGCAGGGCCAGGCGCGCGGCGTCGATGGCCTTGATCGCGCCCATGGCGTTGCGCTCGATGCAGGGGATCTGCACCAGGCCGCCGATGGGGTCGCAGGTGAGGCCGAGGTTGTGCTCCATGCCGATCTCGGCGGCGTTCTCGATCTGGGCGTTGCTGGCGCCCATGGCGGCGGCCAGGCCCGCGGCGGCCATGGAGCAGGCCACGCCCACCTCGCCCTGGCAGCCCACCTCCGCCCCGCTGATCGAGGCGTTGCGCTTGTAGAGCGCGCCGATGGCGCCGGCCGTCAGCAGGAAGGCGTGCCGCCCCGCCCGCGTGCCGTTGTGGAAGCGGTCGTAGAACCTCAGCACCGCCGGCACGATGCCGGCCGCACCGTTGGTAGGGGCGGTGACCACCCGGCCGCCGGCGGCGTTCTCCTCGTTCACGGCGAGGGCCCAGAGGTTGACCCAGTCCATCGCCGCCAGGGGGTCGGCGATCTGGCGCTCGACCTTGGCCATGATCGAGGAATGCAGCTGCCGCGCCCGCCGCTTGACCTCCAGCCCGCCGGGCAGGCGCCCGCCTTCGCGCAGCCCCCGGTCGATGCAGGCCTCCATGGCCTCGAAGATGGCGTCCAGCCCCGCCTCCACCGCCTCGGGCGGGCGCAGGGCCTGTTCGTTGGCGGCCATCAGGCCGGCGATGCTGAGGTTCGCCTCGGCCGCCATCGCCATCAGGCTGTCGCCGGACTCGAAAGGATAAGGGACGGCGGCCGACGCTTCGCCGGGCTCGTTGCGGCCGATCTCGTCCTCGTCGCGCACGAAGCCGCCGCCGATGGAGAACCAGGCGCGCCGGTCGATCTCGCCGCCGTCGGCGTCGAAGGCGGTGAAGACCAGGGCGTTGGGGTGCTGAGGCAGGCGCTCGCGCCCGGCCCAGACGATGTCGCGGCCGGCGTCGAAGGCGATCTCGACACATCCGCCCAAGTCTTGGCCGCCCAGGACCAGGCGGCCGCCCTCGGCGATCGCCGACAACGCCGCCTCGCCGGCGTCGGGGTCCATGGTGGCCGGTTCGAAGCCGGCCAGGCCCAGGATCACCGCCCGGTCGGTGGCGTGGCCCCGGCCCGTCAGCGCCAGGGAGGCGTAGAGCTTGACCTCGACCCGGGCTGCCCGCCCCAGCCGCCCCGCCGCCGCCAGCCGCGCGACGAACCGGCCCGCCGCCGTCATCGGCCCCATGGTGTGGCTGCTGGATGGGCCGATGCCCAGCTTGAACAGGTCGAAGACGCTGACGGTGGACAAGGGGAACTCCGGTCGGCGCCGCTTGACGTAAGGGCGCCCGCGCTCCCTATCAGGACCAGTCCGGCGCCGCCATCACGCAGCGCGGGGCGTCGCGGTCCATCAGCAGGCTGGCTTTGCGGCCGATGCCTGGATTGAAGTACCAGGTTCCCTTGGCCGTATGGACCGCCAGCACGTCCGGGCTGGAGAACTGGCAGACCGAATAGGACTTCAGCCCCAGCCAGCCCTTGGCCGCCGCCTCGCTGCAAGACACCTGGCCGAAGCGCCGGGCGAAGGTGACGCCGTTGAACTCGCTGGCGAAGCGGGTCTCCAGGTGACGGGCCACGAAGTCGGCGCGCGCCACCGACGGGCAGGGCGGACCGGCCACGGCCGCGGCGCCGCTCTCGGCGCTGGCGTCGCGGACGTTCAGAACCCGGTCGTACATCGAAAGCCCGATGGCCACGATCACCCCGACGGCGATCACCGAGAACACCACCCAGCGGCTAAAACGCAACCCTTCGGGTTTCGAGAACCCCGCCAGGCGGCTCATGGGGGCGGCGCGTGGCGGCATGGGTCACACCTTTTCGATGCGCGGCAGCCGGTAGCGGCCGTCCAGCAGGTCGGGCTTGG
>JAFEEA010000325.1 GCA_018241335.1 Pseudomonadota bacterium | reverse complement strand
GACCAGGTCGTCCACCGACGCGCCCTCCTCCACCACGAGATATGGCAGGTGAAGTCGCCGCACCTCGTCCATCATCAGCCGGTCGAACCGCAAGGCCCGGTCCAGGAAGGCGTCGATCAGGCGCCGGCCATCGGGCCCAGCCTCGTCATAGCGACTTTCGGCATGCATCCGGCGGCGGAACAGGTCCGCCTCGGCGGTCAGCCACACCGCCGCCACCGCGGGCTCGCCAAGCCCCGCCACCTTGGCCGGCAGCAGGGCCGAGCCCTCCAGCACCAGGGGCGCGCCGTCCGGCGCCAGGCGCTCGGCCGCCAGCGTCTCCACCATGGGCCAGATTCGGTCGGTGTAGTGCTCCATCACCGAGGCGATCAGCGCCTCGCCATCCAGGTCGCGATAATGCGCCAGGACGTGCGGCGGCGGGGTGAATTCGGCCGAGGCCCAGGGCCGGCCGGGATGGCGCGCCAGGCGGTCGGTGGTGGCGTGGTCCCAGCCAAGGCGCGCCGCCAGGGCTCGGGCCAGGGTCGACTTGCCCGCATGGGACGAGCCGCCGATCAGGATCATCTTGATGTCCGCCACCGGCCCTCCCGTCGCCGCCACCAGCTTCCGGGGTTATTTTAGCAGACGGTCCCGGGCCGCGTTCAGCTGGGCGGCCAGGCCCGGCGCGCCGCCGGCGTCCGGGTGCACGCGCTTGATCAGCCGCGCATAGGCGGCGCGGATCTCAGCGGCGGTGGCGTCGGCCTCCACGCCCAGGATGGCGCGGGCCTCGTCGGCGCTCATGTCGCCGGCGGGGGGCGGAACCGCCGAGCCGGGCTTGGGCGGACGCGCCGACTGGCCGGTGTAGAGCGCCAGGGCGATCAGGATGGCGCTACCGACCCATTGGGCGCGCAGGGCCTCGTAGAAAGCGCCGCCGGCCGCCGCCAGGGCCAGGAGGGCGACGCCGTAGCGCGCCAGGTTGGTGGGGCGCGCCTTGCCTCGCCCGATCCAAACCAGGCCGGCGAAGGCCAGCGCCGCCAGCGCCAGGTAGATCATCAGGCATGGACCTCAAGGTCGGAGGCCGCGGTCACTCCGCCGCGTGGGCGGTTCCAGTATAGGCGATCACGCCCAGCTCGTGCATCAGGGCGCGCAGCTCCTGGCGCGCGGCCACATGGGTCAGCGACACCTGCACCGGCCGCACGCCGGGGCCCAGGTCGGCCACCGTCAGGCCGAAGGGGAACAGCTCGCGATAGATCACCCGGTCGCGCAGGCCGGCGATGCAGCGAAAGCCCACGCGGCGCGACAGGGCGGTCAGGCGTTCGTCCACGCGCTTTCGGTTGCGGGCTTCGACGCTGGCCAGGCGATTGCGCAGCACGACCCAGTCGATGGAGCGGCCCCGGGCCGCGGCGCGGGTCTTGCGCGCGTCCCAGACGCTCTCGGCGTAGACGCTGGGCCGGACCAGGTTCAGCGTCACCGGGTCGACCACGCCCAGGACGTCGAAGTCGACGAAGCTGTCGTTCATCGGGGTGACGATCAGGTCGGCCCGCTGGTGGGCGGCGCGCGACAGCTCGGTGTCGGCGCCAGGGGTGTCGATGATCACGAAGTCGGCGTCGCCGGCGATGGCGTCGTCCAGCCCCGCCTCGTCGGCCAGGGGGCCGATCACCTGCGGGTGCGGCAGGCTGGCGCCTTGCGCCTCGGCCCACGCCCGGCGGTTGGCGAAGAAGTGGCCGAAGGACTGCTGGCGCAGGTCCAGGTCGACCACGGCCACCCGCGCGCCCTCGTGCATCAGGGCTGTGGCCAGATGGACGGCGACGGTGGACTTGCCCGCGCCGCCCTTTTCATTGCCGATGACAATCACACGCCTGTCGGACACGGCCCCACTCGCCCCAAATCGGTTTCGCAAATCAGTTTTGCAGGGCCAGTGGATACCCCGCCCATCCCCGGCGTCAACGCGGCGTTAAGGATGGGGCCGCTGGACCCGCGCCGCCCGTCGGGCCATAAGCCCGCTCGCACAAGGACCCGCGCCCGATGACAGCCCTCCCCACGGTTCGCACCAAGGCCGATCTGCGCGCGCGTGTCGCAGCGTGGAGGGCGGCCGGCGAGCGGGTCGCCCTGGTTCCGACCATGGGCGCCCTGCACGAGGGGCACCTGTCGCTGGTGGGGATCGGCCGGGCCAACGCCGAGCATGTGGTGGCGAGCCTGTTCGTCAATCCGACCCAGTTCTCCCCCGCCGAGGATTTCGACGCCTATCCGCGCGACGAGGCCCGCGACGCCGAGCTGCTGGCCGCCGCGGGCTGCGACCTGCTCTATGCGCCGGGCGCCGAGGAGATGTATCCGCCGGGCTTCGCCACCAGCGTCGCCGTGGCCCACGTCTCCGAGGGCATGGAGGGGGCGGCGCGGCCGCACCATTTCGGCGGTGTGGCGACGGTGGTCACCAAGCTGCTGACCCAGGCCGCGCCCGACGTCGCCGTGTTCGGGGAAAAGGACTACCAGCAGCTGCAGGTGATCCGCCGCCTGACCCGCGACCTCGACCTGCCGGTGGAGATCATCGGCGGGCCGACCATGCGCGCCGACGACGGCCTGGCCCTGTCGTCCCGCAACGCCTACCTGAGCGCCCAGCAACGGGCCATCGCCCCGGCGCTGAACCGCGCCCTCAAGGCCTGCGCCCAGGCCGTGGCCAAGGGCGCGGCGGTGGACGCCTCCGAGGCGGCCGCCATCGAGGCGATCCTGGCCGCCGGCTTCGACAGCGTCGACTACCTGGAGGTCCGCAGCGCCGAATACCTGGAGCGCCTTGGCCCCGGCCCCATCGACGCGCCGGCCCGGGTGCTGACCGCCGCGCGCCTCGGCCGCACGCGCCTCTTGGACAACGAACCGATCTGAGGGCGCGGCTCGGCGGCGCCTGATCCCCTCACTCTCCCGTTGCTGCGCAACGGGCCCCTCCCTCTCCCTCTGGGAGAGGTGTTCCTTGCCTGACATGGCGAGTTCCTATGCCTTCTCCCAGAGGGAGAAGGAGGGGCCCGCGCCGGAGGCGTGGGAGGATGAG
>JAFEEA010000324.1 GCA_018241335.1 Pseudomonadota bacterium | reverse complement strand
ATCCACGAGCTCGGCCAGCGGCGGATCGTGGTCGGGCACGACTATCGCTCCTATTCGCTCTCGGTGAAGCAGGCCCTGACCCTGGGCCTGCTGGCGGCGGGGTGCGAGGTCCTGGACATCGGCCTGGCGCTGTCGCCGGTGGCCTATTTCGCCCAGTTCGACCTGGGCGCCCCCTGCGTGGCCATGGTCACCGCCAGCCACAACGAGAACGGCTGGACCGGCGTGAAGATGGGCGCCAGCCCGCCCCTGACCTTCGGCCCCGACGAGATCGGCCGGGTCAAGGCGATCGTCCTCGGCGGAACCGGCGTCGCGCGGCCCGGCGGATCCCTGACCCATGTGGACGGCGTGCGCGAGCGCTACATCGCCGACGTCGCCGCGCACTGCGCCTTGAAGCGGCCGTTGAAGGTGCTGGCCGCCTGCGGCAACGGCACGGCCGGCGCCTTCGCGCCTGACGCCCTGCGCCGCATGGGCTGCGAGGTCATCGAGATGGACTGCGACCTGGACTGGACCTTCCCGCGCTACAATCCCAATCCCGAAGACCACGAGATGCTGCGCGAGATGGCCAAGGCGGTGCGCGAGCACGGCGCGGACCTGGCCCTGGGCTTCGACGGCGACGGCGACCGTTGCGGCGTCGTCGACGACACCGGCGAGGAGATCTTCGCCGACAAGATCGGCCTGATGCTGGCCCGCGACCTGGCCCCGCTCTACCCGAACGCCAAGTTCGTGGTCGACGTGAAGTCCACCGGGCTCTTCGCCACCGATCCGGTGCTGGCCGCCCACGGCGCATCCACCGTCTACTGGAAGACCGGCCACAGCTACATCAAGCGCAAGACGGCCGAGATCGGCGCCCTGGCCGGGTTCGAGAAGTCGGGCCACTTCTTCTTCAACGCGCCGCTGGGCCGGGGCTACGACTGCGGCCTGACCGCGGCGGCGGCGGTGCTGGCCATGCTGGACCGCAACCCGGACAAGCGGCTGAGCGAGCTCAAGGCCGCGCTGCCGGTGGCCTATACGTCCCTGACCATGAGCCCGCACTGCGCGGACGAGATCAAGTACGAGGTCTGCGACGGGATCGTTCGCGAGTACGAGGCCTTCGCCGCCGGCGGCGGCAAGATCCTGGGCCGCGCGATCAAGGACGTCATCACCGTCAACGGCGTGCGCGTGGCGCTGGAGGACGGCTCCTGGGTGCTGGTGCGGGCCTCGTCCAACAAGCCGGAACTGGTGGTGGTGGTGGAAAGCACGCGCTCCGCCGACGACATGCGCGACCTCTTCCACAAGGAGGTGAAGCCCCGGCTGGCCAAGCGCGGCGAGATCGGCGCCTACAACCAGGAAATCTGAGCCATGGCGGGCGTCTTAAAACTGTGCCTTAGAGCCGCCAGATAAGCTTCCGGACACTGAAGGTCGTCCACCCGTCCGAGCCTGCTTGAGGAGCCTCCATGCGCGTCGCCATGATCGGTACGGGATATGTCGGGCTGGTGTCCGGCGCCTGCTTCGCCGACTTCGGCCATCAGGTCACCTGCATCGACAAGGACGCCGCCAAGATCGAACGCCTCAAGGCCGGCGAGATGCCGATCTTCGAGCCCGGCCTTGACGTCATGGTCGAGCGCAACGTGCGCGAAGGGCGATTGGCCTTCGCCACCGACGGCGCCGAGGCCATCGCCGGCGCCGACGCGGTGTTCATCGCCGTCGGCACCCCCTCCAGGCGCGGCGACGGCCACGCCGACCTGACCTATGTCCATGCCGCCGCCGAAGAGATCGCCGGCCTGCTGGACGGCTTCACGGTCGTGGTCACCAAATCCACCGTTCCGGTCGGCACGGGCGACGAGATCGAGGCCATCATCCGCCGTGTCCGCCCGGACGCCGACTGCGCCGTCGTCTCCAATCCCGAATTCCTGCGCGAAGGCGCGGCGATCGAGGACTTCAAGCGGCCCGACCGTGTGGTGGTGGGCCTGGAGGACGAGCGGGCGCGGGCCCTGATGACCCAGCTCTACCGGCCCCTGTTCCTGAACGAGACGCCGATCGTCTTCACCGGCCGGCGCACCTCCGAACTGATCAAGTACGCGGCCAACGCCTTCCTGGCGCTCAAGATCACCTTCATCAACGAGATCGCCGACCTCTGCGAAAAGGCGGGCGCGGACGTGCAGCAGGTGGCCCGCGGCATCGGCCTCGACAAGCGGATCGGCGCCAAGTTCCTGCATGCCGGCCCCGGCTACGGCGGCTCCTGCTTTCCCAAGGACACCCTGGCCCTGGTGCAGACGGCGCAGGACTTCGGCACGCCGCTGCAGCTGGTCGAGACCACCGTGCGGGTCAACGACGCGCGCAAGAAGGCCATGGCGGGCCGCGTCGCGGCCGCCCTGGGCGGAGAGCTCAAGGGCAAGACCGTCGGGGTGCTGGGCCTGACCTTCAAGCCGAACACGGACGACATGCGCGAGGCGCCCGCGCTGGACATCGTCCCGGCCCTGCAGGCCATGGGGGCGCACGTTCAGGCCTATGACCCCGAGGGGCACGAGGCGCGCCAGCTGTTGCGGGACGTGGACTTCAAGGCCGGCCCCTACGAGGCCGTGACCGGGGCCGACGTGGTGGTGATCGTCACCGAGTGGGACCAGTTCCGGGCGCTGGACCTGGACCGCGTCAAGGCGCTGATGCGCCGTCCGGCCATCGTCGACCTGCGCAACATCTATCGGCCCGACGAGGTTCGCGAGCGAGGCTTCGCCTACGCCAGCATCGGCCGGGCCTGACGGGCGCCGCCCGGCCCCGCTAGTTCAGCAGGGGCATCGTCACCCACAGGACGCCGGCCCAGAAGGCCACGCCCAGGGCGGCGACGAAGATCATGCAGGCGATGGGCTTGGCGGCCCGGTCCGGACTGGCAGGCATGGCCTGCGCGCTCCACGCGTCGTTGCGGCGCATAGGGGCCTCCCTGAAAGGCGCGTTCCTCGGTCTTCTTCTTGAACGCCCGGGTCGAGCCGAGCGCCTCAGAGAAGGTTACGAGAAATTCACCATGTGTCGAGGGTGTAATTGCCACGCTTGG
>JAFEEA010000323.1 GCA_018241335.1 Pseudomonadota bacterium | reverse complement strand
CGGCGCTGGCGCGTCTGGCCTTGTCCCAGGCGGCCTCGATCCCGGGCCGGGCGACGGGCGCCGCCTGGCGCTTCGACCTGCCGGTCGCGACCCCGGCCGGGCCGGGGGCTGGCCAGTTCGAGATCAGCCGCGACGGCGGGCGGGGCGGGGCGGACGCGGCGGCGCCCACCTGGCGGGCCAGGTTCAGCCTCGACATCGAACCGGGCGGCCCGGTCCATGTCGAGGTCAGCCTCAGCGGCGGGCGCACCCGGGTCACCCTCTGGGCCGAGCGGGAAGGCGCCCTGAACGACCTCGAAGCCGGCGCCGCGGAGCTGGTCGCCGCCCTCGCCGGGCCGCAGGGGGCGGACGCGGCCGTGCGGGTGTTGCCGGGGGCGCCGCCGCCGACGGCGCATCCGGGCGACGTGGACCTGTCGCCGGGCCACATCCTGGACCGCACCTCATGAGCGAGGCCGACGAACCAGGCCGTCGCGCCCTGGCCGTGGCGCTCAGCTACGAGGCGCCGGGCGCGCCGCGCGTGGTCGCCATGGGCCGCGGCTGGCTGGGCGAGAAGATCGTCGCGACCGCGCGCGAACACGGCGTGCCACTGCGCGAGGATCCGGCCCTGGCCGAAGCCCTGGCGTCGGTCGAGCTCGACACCGAGATTCCGGAGGCCCTCTACCGGGCGGTGGCCGAGGTCATCGGCTTCGTGCTGCGCACCAACGCCCGCCGTTGACGGCCCCCGCCGCCGCCGCGACAGTGCAACCCATGGAAGCGCGCGAGACGTTCGACACCGTCGCCGACCTCTATGGCGAGGTCCGCCAGGGCTATCCGGCCGCCCTTTTCGACGACCTTGAGGCCCTTGCCGGACTTGGCCCGGCCGCCCGGGTGCTCGAGGTCGGCTGCGGCGCCGGCCAGGCGAGCGGCGACCTCGCCGCCCGCGCGGCCCACGTCACCGCCCTGGACCCGGGGGCCCAGTTGATCGCCCGGGCGCGGGCCCGGACCGGCGCCGCGAACGTCGACTTCGTGGTGTCGACTTTCGAGGCCTACCAGCCGCCGCCGGGCGGCTTCGACCTGGTCGCCTCGGCGCAGGCCTGGCACTGGGTCGACCCGTCGGTGGGGTTTCCCAAGGCGGCCCTGGCCTTGAAGCCGGGTGGCGCCCTGGCGATCTTCGGCCACGTGCCGATGCCGCCGCCCGAGCCATTCCTGGCGGCCTTCGAAAAGGTCTTCGCGGCCCATGCGCCGGGAATCTGGGGCTTGCCGCCGCCGCAGTCGGCGTATCTGCCGGCCGGTCCGTTCGCGGGGATGATCGACGCCAGCGGCCTCTTCGGCCCGGTGACGCACCGGGGCTATGCCTGGACCTGGACCGTCGACGGCCGCACCCTGGGCAAGTACCTGCGCACCGACTCCAGCTACCGCGCCCTGCCGGACGACACGCGGCTGCGCCTGTTCGACGCCCTTCAGGCGGCGGTGGAATCCCTGGGCGACCGCATCGGCCTTCCCTGGGAGACGCACCTTTACGTCGCGCGCCGCCCCGCGTGAACCAGCACCGAGAGCCCTAGCGCGCCTGCAGCGCCGCCCGCTCGGCTTCCAGGACGCGGCCGACGGCGTCGAGGGTCAGGCGGATGTCCTCGGCGGTGGTGCGCGCGCCCACCACGCTGATCCGCATGGTCCGTCGGCCGCGCCACATGCCGGCGCTGAAGAAGGCCGTGCCCTCGGCGTTGATGGCGGCGATCATGCGCAGGGTGAAGGCGTCGTGGTCGGCGTCGGCGGCGCCCGGCCGGGGGTCCAGGAAGCGGACGATGCCCTGGTTCAGGGTCGGCCGCCCGCCCACCAGCTCGGCGCCTTCCAGCGCCCCGATTCCGGTCGCCAGGTCGGCGGCGAAGTCGCAGCAGCGGTCGATCAGGGCCTCGACGCCGTCGCGGCCCAGTTCGCGCAGGACGGCGTAGACGGGGATGCCTCGGGCCCGGCGCGTCCAGTCCGGGGTGAAGTCCATGGCGTCGCGGGCGCCGTCCTCGGCCCGGACGATATAGCTGGCCGCCAGCCCCATCGCCGCCTGGTGGGCCTTGCGGTCGCGCACCACGGCGACGCCGATGTCCTTGGGCGTGTTGAGCCACTTGTGGGCGTCGGTGGCCCAGGAGTCGGCCAGGTCGACGCCCAGGGTCTTGTCGCGGTGGCGGCGGCTCGCCCGCGCCCACAGGCCGAAGGCGCCGTCCACATGGGTCCAGGCGCCGGCGGCGCGGGCCAGGGGGACAAGCGCCTCGAAGGGATCGAAGGCGCCGACATTGAGGTCGGCCGCGTCCAGAATCACGATGGTCGGGGCGTCGCGCTCGCTGAGAGCCCGCCCGAGGGTCTCGGGGGTCAGGCGCGAGTCGGCGTTGGTGGGCAGGGCGACCATGCAGTCCGTGCCGAGGCCCAGCTGGCGCAGCGCCCGGTCGACGGTGCCATGGCGATGCTCGGTGGCCAGCACCCTGATGGCGGGTCCGCCCGCCAGCCCCTTGGTCTCGACATCCCAGCCGCGCGCCGCCAGCACCGCGTTGCGGGCCGCCGCCAGCCCCGTGAAGTGGGCCATCTGGCAGCCGGTGGTGAAGGCGAACGAGGCCTCGCGCGGCAGGTCCAGGATCTCCTTCATCCAGGCGCCGGCGATCTCCTCGACCACCGAGGCGGCGGGGCTGGAGGCGTGGATGGCGGCGTTGTTGTCCCAGGTCGAGACCAGCCAGTCGGCGGCCAGGGCGGCGGGCAGCGGGCTGCCGATCACCCAGCCGAAGAACCGCCCGCCGGCCGAGCCCAGGTGCCCGCCTTCGGTGGCGGCGACCAGGTCGTCGACCACCCGCGCGGGGTCGGTCGCCTGCTCCGGCAGGGGGCCGTCGAGCCGCGCCCGCAGGCTGGCGGCGCCGACGGTGGCGGCCACGGATCGCTGGTCAAGCCCGGCCAGAAAGGCCAGGGCATGCTCACGGGCGCGGCTCAGCGCCGCGTCGAAATCGTCCATCACGAGGCTCCGGTTGAAGGGCGCGGACCATAGCCCGCTCCGCCGACGGCGCAGCCTGAATGTTGCGAAA
>JAFEEA010000322.1 GCA_018241335.1 Pseudomonadota bacterium | reverse complement strand
TGACGTGGTCGAACAGGCTGGGGCCGACGAAGAACCCTTTTTCGTAGCCTTGCAGCTTGAAGCCGCGTCCGTCGACCACCAGTTCGGCGCCCTCGTCGACGCCCAGCTGGATGTAGTCCTCGATCTTCTGGCGATGGGCGGCGCTGACCACGGGGCCGTACTGGGCCGCGGCGTCGGTGCTGACCCCGACCTTCAGGGTGTCGATCTCGGCCAGCAGGCGCTCGCGCAGGGCTTCGGCAGTCTTGGCGCCCACCGGCACAGTCACCGGCAGGGCCATGCAGCGCTCGCCGGCCGAGCCATAGGCGGCCCCGACAAGGTCCTTCACCGTCTGGTCCAGATCGGCGTCGGGCATGACGATGCCGTGGTTCTTGGCGCCGCCCATCGCCTGCACCCGCTTACCGGCCGCCGTGCCGGTGGAATAGACGTAGTGGGCGATGTCGGACGAGCCGACGAAGCTGACGGCGCGGATCTCGGGATGGGCCAGGATGGCGTCCACCGCGGCCTTGTCGCCGTGCACCACGTTCAGCACCCCGGCCACGTCGATGCCGGCCGCCGCGCCCGCCTCCATGAAGAGTTCGCCCAGGCGCACCGGCACGCTGGGGTCCTTTTCGGAGGGCTTCAGGATGAAGGTATTGCCGCAGGCCACGGCCACGCCGAACATCCACATCGGGATCATGGCCGGGAAGTTGAACGGGGTGATGCCGGCGACCACGCCCAGCGGCTGGCGCATGGAATAGACGTCGATGCCGGGGCCGGCGCCTTCGGTGTATTCGCCCTTGAGCGCGTGTGGGATGCCGCAGGCGAACTCGATCACTTCCAGCCCGCGCTGGATGTCCCCCTTGGAATCGGCGACCACCTTGCCGTGCTCTGACGACAGGAGGGTCGCCAGTTCGTCCATCCGCGCCTCCACAAGGCGCTTGAACTCGAACAGCACCCGGGCGCGGCGCTGGGGGTTCACCTGCGCCCACTTCACCTGCGCCGCCGCCGCCACACGCACCGCGGCGTCCAGCTCGGCCGCGCTGGCCAGGGCGACCGTGGCCTGCACCTCGCCGGTGTTGGGGTCGAACACCTCGCCGGTCCGTCCCGAGGTCCCGGCGACCGAAGCGCCGTTCACGAAATGGCTGATCACACGCATGGTTCTTCCCGCAGTCCTCACCAGGCAAGACCCCTAGCACCGCCAAGCCCGCACGCGTCTCTGCAAATTCCCATCTTGAGCCCTGCAAAAATGCAGCGCATAGGCCGCCGATGTTCGACTGGGACGACCTGAGGGTGTTCATCGCCGCGGCCCGGGCCGGCAGCACCGCCGCCGCCGCCCGTCGCCTTGGGCTGGACGCCACCACGGTGGGGCGCCGGATCGCCGCCCTGGAAAGCGCCCTCAAGGCCACCCTGTTCGTCCGCGACCGCATGGGCCTGCAGCTCACCGCCGCCGGCGCGCGCCTGCTGGACACCGCTGCAGCGGCCGAGGTCGCCATGAACGCCGCCCTGGAGACCGCCCAGGCTGACCGCGTCGCCGGCGCGGTGCGGATCAGCGCGCCGGAGGGCTTCGGCGGCCAGATCCTGGCCCCCGCCCTTCCGGGCCTCAGCCGTCGCCATCCCCACCTGTCGGTGGAGCTGATCGCCAACCCCGGCCTCCTCTCGCCGCTGAAGCGCGAGGTGGACATGGCCGTGACCCTCAGCGCGCCGCAGAACCCGCGCCTCTTGGTCGAACCCCTGACCCACTATGAGCTCGGCCTCTTCGCCGCGCAGGCCTACCTTGCCGACCACCCACCGCCGTCCGCCGCCCGCGACCTCACCCGCCATGCCCTGGTCGGTTACGTCGAGGACCAGATCTACGCCCCCGAGCTGCGCTATCTTGAGGAGATCGACCCCGCCCTGCGCCCACGCCTGTCATCGTCGTCCCTGCGCGCCCAGCGCCAGATGGTGGCGGCCGCCGGCGGGATCGGCGTCCTTCCTTGCTTCATGGCCGAGGGCCTCGTCCGGGTCCTGCCCGAAGCCGTGCGCCTGACCCGCCGGTTCTGGATCTCCACCCACCGCGACGTCGCCGGCGCCGCCCGCGTGCGGGCCGTCCGCGACTGGATGAAGGCCTTGGTCGAGGCTGAGCGGGCGGTGCTCAGTCCGTCCTAGACCAGGCTTGGGGCCGCGCCGAGCGCCTCCAGCAGCTGGAGAGCCTGCCGGTCGGAGTTCAGTGGCAGCACGCGGGCCCTGGCCGCGATGGCGCGCACTGACCGCTCCACCCCGCGCGTCCAGGCGCCGAAGCTGAGCACGATCAGCACGTAGCGCAGGCTGAAGGCTTCCTCGCAGCCGTCGGGCCGGTCGGGACGCGGCGCGCGGCGGCCAAGCCGGGTCTTGCGCCAGGTTCGCCACAGCCGCAGCGGCGCCGGCCGATCCAGCCACACCACCAGGTCGGCGCGCGGCAGGCTGATCTCGCAGGCGGCGCCATAGGTCCCCTCGACCACCCAGGCTTCGCCGGCCAGGGCGATCGCCACTCGGTCGCGGAACGTCGCCTCTCCCACCTCGCGCCAGCCGGGATCGAAGTAGAGACGATCCAGGTGGGTGACGGGCAGGCCCAGTCGCTCGCCAAGCGCGCGCGCCAGGGTCGACTTGCCCGCGCCGGCGCCGCCCATGACCACGATGCGGCGCGGCGCCGGACCGCCGAGATCGGGAACGCCAGATCGCCGCCGGGTCCAGGCGCGCCAGAGCAGGCTCATGGTGCTGGCTTCGACGACGCTGCGCGCCGCATAGACCGCCATGACCCCGGTCAGGCCAAGGCCGAGATGAACGCCGACCCACCAGCTCAGCGGCAGCTGCACCGCCCATTGCAGGGCGAACGCCGTCGCCGACGCGGCCACGGTGGTCCCCGCGCCGCGCAGGGCGTAGCCCAGGATCCAGGCGAAGCTGTCGGTCAGCATGGCCAGGGCCAGGAGCCGCATGGGCCAGGCGGCGATCTCGACCGTCCGGGGATTGCCGATGAAGAGGGCCAGCGCCGGCTGGGGCCAGGCCGCCACCGCCAGGCAGAACGGGGCCAGGACGGCGACGCCGAACGCCGCCGCCTGCCAGCCCCATCGACCCG
>JAFEEA010000321.1 GCA_018241335.1 Pseudomonadota bacterium | reverse complement strand
GCGTGGGCAACCGCCTGGCCGAGCTGCAGCTGAAGATCATCTGGGAAGAGATCCTCAAGCGCTTCCCGGAGGTGAAGGTCGTCGGCGAGCCCAAGCGCAACTACTCGGCCTTCGTGAAGGGCTACGAGCGCATGACGGTGGTGATCCCCTCGCGACTGTGAGGGGAGGCCGGCCGGGCCCTAGAACCCGTTCATGCCCAGGACCTGGGCGACGGCGGCGATCAGGCAGGCGAGCGCGGCCGCACCAGCGAAGCCGATGAGCGCGCATTTCACATAAAATCCTGCCAGTAGAGACATGTCGCGGGTCCAGTACCTACGCGCGCAATTTTGAACCATAAGGCGAAACGTCGCAGGATGCGCGTCAGTTCCGCGCGGGCGATGATGCGCGCCACGCCGGCGGCGTGCTTTAAGACGTCGCCTTGCCCGACATCATCCCCATCACCGAGCCCGACGACCCGCGCATCGCCGCCTTCCGCGACATCCGCGAGCGCGACCTGGTGGGCCGGCGCGGCCTGTTCATCGCCGAGGGCGAGGTGGTGCTCCGCGCCCTGGCCCGGGCGCACGCGCGGGGGACGGGACACCGGGCCCGGGCGCTGCTGATCGCCGAGCAGCGGGTCGCGCGGCTGGGGGACCTGATCGGCGCCTTCCCGGGCGACATTCCGGTCTACGCGGCGGGCCAGGCGGTGATGGACGCCATCGTCGGATTTCCGATCCACCGCGGCATCCTGGCGCTGGGCGAACGGGGCGCCGAGCGTTCGGCCGGCGAAGCCCTGGCCGCGCTGGACGGCCGGCCGCGCGCCCTTGCGCTGGCCCTCTTCGGCATCGCCAACCACGACAACATGGGCGGCCTGTTCCGCAACGCCGCGGCCTTCGGCGCCGATCTGGTGGTCCTGGACAGCGACTGCTGCGACCCGCTCTACCGCAAGGCCCTGCGCGTCTCGGTGGGCGGCGCGCTGCTGGTTCCGCACACGAGGCTGGCGCCAGGCGAAGACCCCGTCGCGCTTTTTGAGGCCCACGGCCTGACCCCGATCGCCTTGACGCCGGCCGGGACCATCGCCCTGGCCGATCTGGCGCCGCCGGACCGGGCGGCGCTGATGCTGGGGGCCGAGGGGCCTGGCCTGGCGCCGGCGCTCATCGCGCGCGCCCTCGGGGTCTCGATCCCCATGTCCGGCGGCTTCGACAGCCTCAACGTCGCCACCACCAGCGGCATCGCCCTGCATCACCTGACGCGCCGGTCCTCAAGCCCCTGAAGGGGTCAGTCGCCGAGGCGGGTGCGGATGTCCGAGCCGGCCTTCAGCGCCAGGGTCACCGGCGTGCGCTCGGCGATGTCGGCCAGGCGAGCGCGCTGCTCGTCGCTGAGGTCGCCGGCGAAATGCAGGACGCGCTCGATGAAGGCGCCGTCCGGGACGTGATGGTAGTCGGCGTCCACCGTGATCCCTGTCAGCGGCCACGCCTTTCGGGCGGCGTACATGCGAAGGGTGATGCACGTGCAGGCCACCAGCCCTGACAGCAGATAGGCGAAGGGCGGTGGCCCGGCGTTGGCGCCCCCCAGCGCATGCGGCTCGTCCGCCGTCATCTGGTGTCGGCCGAACGCCAGGGCGGTGGCGAAGGGCGCGCCGTCGGAAGTTCCGCGTACATGGGTGACGGCGTCGTGGGTCTCGGGCATGGCGCTCTCCTGGTGCGGCGGCTAGCTGAACCCGCCCGCGCCCTGGCGATCAACCCCGGCTGTTGGAGAGCATCGTTCCTCGACCTATGATCGTCGGGTCGGAGGGGTGCATGACGGCGGTTTCAAGTCCACGCCCGCGCATGCCGTCGTGGACCCAGCCCACGCGGCTGTCTTCGGCCGTGTTCGCGGCAAAGGTGGCGGTGTTTCGCGCGCGGCGCGCGGTGGTCGACCTGGCCGGCGGGCCGCCGAGGCTGGCGCGGGGCGAGGCCGCCGCGTTCCCGCGCGAGGCGGGCGCCGTTGTCACCGCCCTCTGGAGCGACGCCAACCCCGCCGAGCGGGCCTGGCAGCTGGGCAAGGTGGAGAACCTGCGCCTGGCCTGCCGCGCCCTGGACGGGCGCGTGATCCCGGCCGGAACCGTGCTCAGCTTCTGGCGGCAGGTGGGTCCGCCCCTGGCGGCGCGCGGGTTCGCGCGCGGGCGCATGCTGCAGCAGGGCTGCATGGTTCCCGCCGTGGGCGGCGGCCTCTGCCAGCTTTCCAACGCCCTCTATGACGCCGCCCTGCAGGCGGGTTGCCGGATCGTGGAGCGCCACCCGCACTCGCGCATCGTGCCCGGCTCGGCCGCCGCCTGGGGGCGGGACGCCACGGTGGCGTGGAACTATGTGGACCTGAGGTTCTCGGCGGCGCGGGACCTGCGGCTGACCGCCCGCCTGACGCCCGAATCCCTGGAGGTGCGGCTGACCGCCCGGCCGGACGCGGCGCCGGCGGCGCCCTCCGACCCCGAGGCCGAGCCCGCCCCGGAGGCGGCGGCCCGCGACTGCGCCACCTGCGACGAGACCGACTGCTTCCTGCACGAGCATGGCGAGCGGGCCGCGCCGGCGCTGCCGGGACGGCGCGCCTTTCTGGTCGACGAGGCCTGGCCGGAATTCCAGGCCCACGTCGCGGGCGCGCGAGGCGCGGACGATCGCCTGGGTCGCCCGCTGGATGGCGCCCGCCTTGGCCTGGCGCGCTACGCCTGGCCGGCCAGCGGGTTCGAGCGCCTGGCGAGCGCTCCCTTCGCGGCCCTGCGACGGGCGCTGGCGCAGCGGGCGGCCGGCGTGCAGGGCGCGGCGCGGCGGCGCGCCGAACTGGAGGCGGCCCGGCGCATCGCCGAGGCGCTCGCCCGGCGGCTGCTGCGCCTGGACGTCACGGCCGTCACCGTGGCCCAGTCCTACCTGCCGTTCCTGCACCGGGGCGGCTGGCTGGGTGGGCGAGCGGTGAGCGTGCTGATGACGCGCCTGCCCATGGGCGTGCTGCAGGCGCGCCTGAACGCGGCGGCGGCGCGCCATCCAGGCCGCGGCACCTTGAGCGACTTTCGCGCCCCCGCCTGGCTGATCGAGGCGGAAGCGCAGGCCCTGGCCGGCGCAGACCACAT
>JAFEEA010000320.1 GCA_018241335.1 Pseudomonadota bacterium | reverse complement strand
CGAACACCCAGACCATGTTGGGCACGCCGGTGAACATCATGCCGCGGTAGGTCACCGTCTCGGCGAAATCCAGCGGCCGGCCGTCGATCTCGAATTCGATGTCGCCCAAGACGTTCAGGTTGAAGCCGGTGGCGGTGGCGACGATGTCGGCCTCGATCTCCTCGCCCGACCGGGTGCGCACGCCGTTTTCCGTGAAGGTCTCGATCTCGTCGGTGACCACGCTGGCCTTGCCGCTCTTGATCGCCTCGAAGAGGTCGCCGTTGGGCATGAAGGCGATGCGCTGCTGCCAGGGGCGATAGGCGGGGGTGAAGTGCTTCTCCACCAGGTCCTCGGGCAGGTGCATGCGCACGGCCGCCAGCAGCTCGTTGCGCATCGCCTCGGGCTGTTCGAAGGCGCGCTTGGTGATGATGCCGCCCTGGGACAGGATCTGCTTGCGCACGATCTCGTGGATCCAGTTCTCGTCGATCTCGAGCTCGCGCAGGGTCTCGGCCAGGGGGTTGGCGTTGCGGCCGGCGACGAAATAGGTCGGCGTCCGCTGCAGCATAGTGACGTGCTTCACGTCGGCGGCGATGGAGGGCACCAGGGTGGCGGCGGTCGCCCCCGAGCCGATCACGATCACCCGCTTGTCCTTGTAGTCCAGGTCCTGGGGCCAGGTCTGGGGATGGACGATCTGGCCCTTGAAGTCGGCCATGCCGGGCCACTCGGGCGTGTAGCCTTCCGACTGGCGGAAATAGCCCTGGGCCATCCACAGGAAGCCGCAGGTGAAGCGCACCGTCTCGCCGGTCTCCAGCTTCACCGCCTCCAGCCGCCACAGGTTGTCCTCGCTGGACCAGGCGGCGTTGGTGACCTTGTGGCCATAGCGGATGTGGCGGGCCAGGTCGTGTTCGTCGATCACCTCGCCGAGGTACTTCAGGATCTCGTCGCCGGCGGCGATCGGGGCCCCGGTCCAGGCCTTGAAGCCATAGCCGAAGGTGAAGAGGTCGCTGTCGGAGCGCACGCCCGGATAGCGGTGGGTGTGCCAGGTGCCGCCGAAGCCGGACTTGGTCTCCAGAACCACGAACGTCTTGTCGGGCGTCTGCATCTGCATGTGCGCCGCGGCCCCGATGCCGGAGATGCCGGCCCCCACCACCAGCACGTCGAAGTGCTCGGCCGGCGGGGCGCGATCGGCATGGGGGCGGGGCGCGGCGCGCGGGGAGGCGGCCGGTTCGAGGTCGACGATATCGGTCATGCTGGCGTCTGTTCCTTCCCGCCTGGCGCTCTTTTTCGCGGCGCTTCCCCGGCGTAACTGATCGTCGATCACACGTTTCGCGGGAGGGCGCAAGCGCGATGGCGGGGGAAGGGGACTCTACGCGTTCATCTCCGCCCGCGCCGTCCAGCGGTTGGACAGGGGGTCGCGGACGCGGTTGTCGTTGAGGGACGAACGCTTGCGCCATTCGGCGCGCAGCAACGCCTTGCGGCCAGGATAGCGCTCTTCCAGGAACTCCGCGTCGCTGACCCGGTCGGTGCGGAAGTGGCGGAAGTCCTGGCGCAGTTCGCACCAGGCGGCGATGATCCGCACCGTCTCGTAGTAGCCCACCGCCACCGGCCAGATGGTGCGCCGCGTCTCGCGGTCGGCCTCGTCGCGGTAGAGCAGGACGATCTTGGTCTGGCCGCGGATCGCGGCGCGCACGCGGCTCATGTCCACCGCGTCCTCGGCCAGCATGCGCGGCGCCTCTGGGGTGGTCAGGGCCGGCTCAAGCAGGAAGGGGCGCAGGTGCTCGGGGATCACCGCGCCGATCTTGGTTATCAGGTCCCGCGCCGCCCGCTTCAGCGCCGGGTCGCCCCGCGCCGAGACCCAGCGCGCGCCCAGAACCGCCGCCTCAATCTCGTCGGGGGTCAGCATCAGGGGCGGCAGGTCGAACCCCTGGTCCAGCATGTAGCCGACGCCCGCCTCGCCGCGGATCGGCACGCGCTGGGCCAGCAGCTCGGCGACGTCGCGGTAGATGGTCCGCAGGGACGTCTCCAGCTCGCCCGCCATGGACTGGGCGGTGACGGGCGCGCGGGCGCCGCGAAGGATCTGGATGATCTGGAAGAGGCGTTCTGTTCGGCGCATGGGAGGACCTTAGCCGGAGTGTCCTGACAGCATAGTGTCAGCAGGCCGACCGATGTTCAACGATCGGTCGTTTCCGCCCTATCGGCGGTTGACTTGGCCCCCGCGCGCCGGGCTGGATCGGGCCATGACCGAGATCGCTTCGACCCGCCTGGCCTACGACGGCTACATCAAGCTCCGCGTCGTCACCCTGCGCGAGGAGGACGGCGCCCTGCACGACCGCGAGGTCGAGGACCACGGCCGCTCGGCCTGCGTGCTGCCCTATGACCCGGCGCGCCGGGTGGCCCTGATGGTCAGCCTGCCGCGCGCGCCCCTCCTGCTGGCGCGCGACCCCGAGACGCTTCTGGAAGCGCCGGCCGGCATGATCGAAGGGGACGACAGCCCGGACGACACCATCCTGCGCGAGGCCCGGGAAGAGGCCGGCCTGGCGCTCAAGCGGCTGGAGCCGGTGGCGCACGTCTGGTGTTCGCCCGGCGTCTCCGCGGAGCGCTCGCATCTCTTCCTGGCGCCCTATGGCCTCGCCGACCGGGTGGGCGAGGGCGGGGGCCTGGCCGAGGAGCATGAGAACATCACCGTCGTCGAGCTGGCCCTGGGCGACCTCTGGCGGCGCGCCGAGGCCGGCGAGATCCGCGACCTGAAGACCCTCGCCCTTGTCCTGGCCCTCAAGGCCCGCCGTCCGGAGTTGTTCTGACCATGCAGCGCAGAGTGTTCTTGTCCGCCGCCGCCGCCGCCGCCGCCGCCGCCGCAATCCCGGCCGCCGCCTTGTCCCGCCCCCTCCCGGCCTCCGGCCCGCGCGAGCGGCTGGCGAGGCTGGAGCGCGATCTCGGCGGCCGCATCGGGCTGTGCGCGGTGGACACGGGCTCCGGCAAGCGCGTCGCCTGGCGCGCCGACGAGCGCTTCGCCATGTGCAGCACCTTCAAGTTCCTGCTGGCGGCAGCGGTGCTGCGCCGGGTCGACGCCGGCGCCGAGCGGCTGGACCGGATGGTCCGCTA
>JAFEEA010000031.1 GCA_018241335.1 Pseudomonadota bacterium | reverse complement strand
GCGATGTCCACGCCGTCGGTCTCGAGGTCGGCCAGCTCGCGCCCGGTGCGCACCTCCACCGCCAGTTCCGGCAACGTGGCCTGCAGGCGGTGCAGCCGGGGCGTGAACCACAGCTTGGCCACCGAGGGCAGCATGGCGACGACCAGGCTCTCGTCCGAAGAGTCCGCCGCCACGTCGGCGGCGGCCCGGTCGATGATGCGGGCGGCCTCCGCATAGGCCTTGGAGAGCGCCAGGGCCGGGTCGGTCGGCATCATGCGCATGCCCTGGCGGCGGAAGAGCTTGAGCCCATACGTCAGCTCCAGGCGGCGGATGGTCTGGCTCACGGCGCTGTGGGTGACACCCAGCTCTTCGCCGGTTTGACTATAGCTCTTCAGTCGACAGGCGGCCTCGAGCACGCGCAGCCCAGCAAATGGAGGGGGCTGTTGGGGCATCGATCTTGTAATCCCCTCTAACATAATGACTTTGATCCATTATCGAGCCGGCCCCATGACCTGGAATCTAAGCCGGACCGGCGCCGGGGCGGAATTAAAAGCGCGTAATAATGCAAAGCTGTGTTCGCCGAACGGCGACCGGAGCCTCTCGCGCACCCCGCCTTGCCTTGCCCCCCCGCCGCCGCTAGGTTCCGCCGCCCTTTCGCCCCCCAGCCTCAGCAGCCCATGACCACCCCCTCGGCCCTTCTCAAGGTGATGATCGACGCGGCCCGCAAGACCGCGCGGGGCCTGGCGCGCGACTTCGGCGAGGTCAGCGAGTTGCAGGTCTCCAAGAAGGGCGCGGCCGACTTCGTGTCGGCCGCCGACCTCAAGGCCGAACAGACCCTGTTCGAGGAACTGACAAAGGCCCGCCCCGGCTATAGCTTCCTGGGCGAAGAACGCGGGCTGATGGAAGGCACCGACAAGACCCACCGCTGGATCGTCGATCCGCTGGACGGCACCACCAACTTCCTTCACGCCATCCCGCACTTCGCCATCAACATCGCCCTTGAGCGCGAGGGCCAGATCGTGGCCGGCGTCACCTACAATCCCGCCACGGCCGACCTCTTCTGGTCCGAACGCGGCCGCGGCGCCTTCCACAACGACAAGCGCCTGCGCGTCAGCGCCCGGCAGCGCCTGGACGAGAGCGTCATCGGCACCGGCATTCCCTTCCTGGGCCACGGCCAGCACGCCCGGTTCCTCAAGGAACTGCACCAGATCAGCCAGCGCGTCGCCGGCGTTCGCCGCTTCGGAGCGGCGGCGCTGGACCTGGCCTGGGTGGCCGCCGGCCGCATGGACGGGTTCTGGGAGCGCGACCTCAAGCCCTGGGACGTGGCCGCGGGCCTGCTGATGATCACCGAGTCCGGCGGCAAGGTCACCGATGCGGACGGCGGCCCCAACGCGCTGGAAGGCGGCTCCATCGTCGCCGGCAACCTCGACATCCACGGCCTGCTGCTCGAGAAGATCCAGGCCGCCGCCTAGATCCGGCGGGCAGCGAACCCGCCCCGGCTGTCATGGAATCTGCCGCATTTCCAGCTAGGCTGTATCCATGAGCCTCTCCCGCCGCCAGTTCGCCGCCCTCGCCGCCGCCAGCGTTCTCCCGCCCAGCCTCGCACCAGGCCTCGTCAACGCGGCGCCACAGCGGCGCCCGCTGGTCATCGCCCACCGCGGCGCCAGCGGCGAACGGCCGGAAGAGACCCGCATGGCTTATGAACTGGCCATCGACGAGGGCGCCGACTTCATCGAACCGGATCTGGTCTCCACCTCCGACGGCATTCTGGTAGCCCGGCACGAGAACGAGATCTCGACCACTACCGACGTCGCGTCGCGGCCCGAGTTCGCTGCGCGCAAGGCGACCAAGGTCGTCGACGGCCAGTCCGTCACCGGCTGGTTCACCGAGGACTTCACCCTGGCGGAACTGAAGACCCTCACCTGCCGCGAACGGCTGCCCGACATCCGGCCGGCCAGCGCCAAGTTCGACGGCCAGGGCCAGATCCTGACCTTCCAGGAGGTGATCGACATCGCCCGCGCCGGCTGCATCAAGACCGGACGGGTGATCGGCGTCTATCCGGAGATGAAACACCCCACCTACTTCGCCAACATTGGCCTGCCCCTGGAGGAGCGCCTGGCCAGGATGATCCGGGCCAACGGCTATGACAGCCCGGCGGCGGCGATCTTCGTGCAATGCTTCGAGATCGGGGCTTTGAAGACCATCGGCCGTTTCACCCGCGCGCGGCGCGTCATGCTGCTGGACAAGGAGGGCGGGCCCGCCGACCAGCCGGACGTGCGCTACGCCGACATGGTCACCCCGGACGGGCTCAAGGCGATCCGCGCCTATGCCGACGCTATCGGCCCCTATCAGGGCATGGTGCTGAACCTGGACGCCGAGCCTTTTCCCACCGACACGGGCCTGGTCAAGGCGGCGCACGACGCCAACTTGATGGTCCACAGCTGGACCGCCCGGCGCGAGAACACCTTCCTGCCCCGGCGCCTGCAGAAGGGCGATCCCAAGCGCGCCGACTTCGCCCGCTCGTCGGGCGACATCCACGGCCTGTTGATGGCCCTCTACATGACCGGCATCGACGGCGTGTTCAGCGACTTCCCGGCCCTCAACGCCAAGGCTCGGGACGACGCCATGGCGATGATGGCGCGACTGGAGCGCAAGCGCGGCTAGGCTTGCGAGCGGGTCCTTTCGTAGAGCAGGCGACTGACCAGCCGCCCATTCCACTCCTGATCCTCGACCTGGCCAGTCTGGACGAAGCCCGCGGCCTCGGCCGTCCGGCGCGAGGCGAGGTTGTCCGGGTCGATGTGCGCCTCGATCCGCACCAGCCCCTCGACCGCTTCGGCCGCCGCGCACAGCAGAGTCAGCGCACGGGCGGCGAGGCCCGCGCCCCGGTGGGCCGGATAGATCCAATACGAGACGCTGGCTGCATCCGCCGCTAAGCGACGGATCTCGCAGCCGCCCGCCAGCGCCCCATCCTGGCCCCGCAGGACGTAGACGATGTTGGGCCCGCCTTCAGCCCGCGCCGCGATCCAGCGGCCAAAGGCGGCGCGGTGTTCCTCCGGTGTGGCGGGTCTCGGCGACTCGAAGCGCAGGCGCATCTCGGCGTCCTCGCCGGCGTTGTGCGCGTCAGCGTCGGCAAGCGCCGGCAGGTCCAGGATGATCGCCCCGTCCGTCAGCCGATCCGGCAGGCGAAGGGGCAGGAAGGCCGCGTCCATGAGCCATCTCCGGTGGAGGCGCGGGCGGCCTTGTAGCAGACCGGTCCGGGCGCATCACGCCCGATAGCGCAGGCCCGCATCGCCGGCGAACTCACGCGGGCCGATGTGCATCAGGCGGCTACGAAGGTCGAGCCACAGCTTGCCGCCGATCGCGCGCCAACGGCGGCAGAAGGCATAGTCCTCGCTAAGATAGTGGCCGGTTTCAGGTTCGATCATGCAGTCGAAGAAGGCGTACTGGTTCTGACTGGCGCTGGGAAAGGGCGTGTTGTGGGCGGCTGAATACCGCATCTCCGGATAGGCCGCCTTCAAGGTCTCGAACGCCGCGCGCTTGATCATCAGGAAGCCGGCGCCGGCGAACTCTCCGGTGACGAAGCCATCCAACTCCTGGCGCACCCCCTCGGGCTCGGGCGTGCCGACATAGCGGAGTTGGGCGGACTCCAGGCTCTCGCCCGCCTTCACGCGCTCAAGCACCTCGGCGCCGTAGTTGATGACCTTGAGCGGATAAAGGCCGGCCGTCACCGGCTCGTCGAGGGCCAGCATGCGGGCCACCTGGTCAGGGGTGAAACCGATGTCGGCGTCGACGAACATCAGGTGGGTGGCGGTGGGATGGTCCAGGAAGGTGGCCACGATCGTGTTGCGGCTGCGGGTGACCAGGGAATCATAGCCCAACAGCTCTATGGAGATGGCGATGCCCGCCTGGTTCCCGAACTCGAGCAGGTTGCAGATCGACTGCATGTAGCGCTGGGTAACGAGGCCGCCGAAACACGGCGTGCCTATCATCAGATGCATGGAGCCCCCCGGCCCGACGTTGTTCGCCGGCAAACCTAAGGCGGTTCTCGCCCCAGCCGATGTCCACTGCATTTCGGTTCTGCCGCGCGCCCTGCAACGAAGGCCCGCCACGCGCGAGGGACTAGTCGAGGACAACGCCAGCGCGTCTCAATTCGCGGACGAACCGCCTGACGTTGGCCAGGTTGGCGCTGGCGGCGGTGCTCATGGCCGGATCCTGGAGCGCGCTCTGCGGCACGATCACGCCGCCGCGCACGCGCTTGCAGCGGCCCGACGCCAGCAGGCGGTTGACGTGCCGGCGCGTGGTCTCGAAAGGCAGGCCCAGGGCCCCGGCGACGCCGAGCACGCTGACGGGCTTGCGCAGGTCATCGGGCGGGACGCTGTCGTTGCCCGCATGGCGAGCGCCCTCGCCGGTCTGCTCCAGATGGGCCGTGTTGGCCGCGATGATGGCCTGAAAGATGATGCCGGTGATCAGCTCGCCATCATGCAGGTCGGCCACCAGGCGAAGCGCCCGCAGGAAATAGTCCGAGCTCAGCCGGGCCACCGCGCGCGACTGATCTACACTCGCCCGGGCCTGAATCTCCGGCCTCGACATCAAGACTGCACACCCCGATACAAAGGATTACTCAAATTTGGGAATCGTATTACCCAGGTTGGGGAGCAAGTAACTCTTGGTCTGCTCCTCGCCTCAACTATCGGCAATGCGAATTGTACGCAAGTTAACGGCGCACCCTGGAATAGTGGACGCAACGCCACAGCCTGCCCGCACGAATTGACGCAGCCGCCCGCCTGTCGGCTCGGGGCGCCCAAATCGGGTGCATCTCCGTTTGGCGCCGCGCGAGTCGCTCCCTAGGGTCCCGCTCGGCTCAGCTTCCCCAAGCCTACAGCCGTCGCGCGGCGTTGGCCGCGCGGACCGATCGTGCGGCCGCAAGGCCGCGCGGAGCGCCTGGCCCGACCGGTTGAGAGCACCGGTCGGGCTAGCGCAGGCCAGCCCCTACAAGCCGCAAATCCAACCCCCGTGTGCGCGTCGGCGCGCCGCCATGGCTCCCGCCGGGCGGATGCGATCAGCTCAGTTTTCACCGACTTGTGAGTGAGTGATCACTTGCATTGAAAATTGCCCTCCCGTATTCCCCGGCTCCACAACGTGAGTGGAGACCATGACCCTTCTGAGAGACGCCTACATCACCGGCGCCGGCGCCTTCCTGCCCGGAGCGCCGATCAGCAACGACCGGATCGAGGACCACATCGGCCGCATCCATGGCCGTTGCAGCCTGCTGGGTCGCCGAGCCCTTCGATGGAACGGGGTGCGGACGCGCCACTACGCTCTCGATGCGGCGGGCCGCGCCACCGACAGCAACGCCGGCATGTGCGCCAAGGCGGTTCGCGCCGCCCTGGACGACGCGGGCCTGGGCCACGCCGACCTGGACTATCTGGCGGCCGCCACCACCCAGGGGGACTACCTCGTGCCCGGGCATGGCGTAACCGTGCATGGGGAACTGGGCGGCGGGCCGATCGAAGTGGCCAGCTTCCAGTCGGTCTGCGGGTCGGCCCTGATGGCGGCCAAGGCGGCCTGGCTGAACGTGCGGGCCGGAGAGCACGACGTCGCCGTGGCCTGCGCCGGCGAGTTCTCCAGCCGCTGGTTCCAGCCTGGCTTCTACGAGGGCACGGACCTGGTGGACGACAAGGGCCGGCTGGCGGCGGAGGCGGACTTCCTGCGCTTCACCCTATCGGACGGCGCCGGCGCGATCGTCGTGGAGCCGGCCCCGCGGCCGAGCGGCCTTTCGCTGCGCATCGAACATATCGACGTCGTCTCCCTGGCCGGCGCCTTCGAACCCTGCATGTGGGCCGGAGCGTCGCGCGACGACCGGTGCGACGCCGCCCGGGGCTGGAGCCAGGCCGGTCCGGTGGCCGCCCATGCGGCCGGGTCCATCGCCCTGATGCAGGACTTCGACCTGTTGAAGCGGGTCATCCGCGCCTGGGTCGGGGTCTATCTGAAGAAGGTGGACGAGGGCCGGATCGTGCCGGACGAGGTCGACTGGCTGCTGTGCCACTATTCGGCGCAATCGCTGCGCGACGAACTGATGAGCCTGCTGGACAAGACCGCCGGCGCCATCCCGCCCGAAAAGTGGTTCTCGAACCTGGACAAGGTCGGCAACGTCGGCTCGGCCTCGATCTGGGTGATGCTGGACGCCTTCCTGAAGAGCGGCCGACTGCAGCCGGGCCAGAAGGTCCTGTGCGTGGTGCCCGAGAGCGGCCGCGCCCTGGCCGGGTTCATGATGCTGGAGGCCGTGTGATGACCGCGGTCGCCGCCATGCCGCCGCGGGGCGACGATGTGTCGGACGTCCTGCGTCGCCTGGCCATCGTCTTCGCCGAATTCGAGGCGCGGCTGGCCCAGACGCCCCTGATCCGCAAGCTGACCCATGGGCGCTTCACCTTGGAAGACTATCGCGCCTTCCTGAGCGGCCTTCGCCAGCAGGTGATGGACGGGGCGTTGTGGATGTCGCGCGCGGCCTCCAACATCGACGAGGAGCATCTGGAGCTCCGCTCGCGCCTGATGCGCCATGCGGTGGCCGAACACCGGGACTTCCGGCTGCTGGAGGCGGACTATGTCGCCACGGGCGGGCCGCTGAGCGAGATTCAGGGCGCCGAGAAGAACATCGGCTCGGAGGCGCTCTCGGCCTGGATGTTCCATGAGGCCTCGCGGCCGAACCCTTTCGGCCTGCTGGGCGCGATGTGGATCATCGAAGGCCTGGGTCAGATCAAGGCGCTGGAATGGGGCCGTGCGGCGCAGCAACGCCTGGAGCTGGCCGACGAGGCCGTGCGGTTCCTCGTCTACCACGGTGAGAACGACGCGGCGCACATCGCCGAGTTCGAGGCGATGTTGGGCTTGGTGCTGCCCGACACAGCCATCGCGAGGCGCATCGTGCGCACCGCCGAGGTGACGGCCCGGCTCTACGTCCTGCAGATCGAGGAGATCGCGCCGTGACCGCCCTCGCCCTCATTCCGGACCCGCACCTCCGCGCCTACGACCCGCGCCATCCCGACCCCTGGCTTGCCCTGGCCCTGGACCAGAGCCTTCCGCTGGCGACCTGCGCGAAGGAGGCCCTGGTGCGGGGTCAACGCAGCGTCTCGCACCGCTGGCTGAGGCCGGTGGTGTGCGTGGGCGCCACGGCATTGCTGGCCTTGGCCGCGGTGGCGCGGACGATCCTGCCGCGGCGGCCGAACCTGAACGGGCCGCTCCACCGCCTGATCGGCTGGGGCCTGAAGACCTTCGCCAGCCCGGACGCCAACACCTTGATCCTGCGTCACTTCCACATCGGCACGGAGCTGTTGGCCTTCATCAAGGCCAATGCGGGGCCCGTGAGTGTCGAGACCGTCCCGCTGCGCCCGACGACACTGAAGGCGCTGGAGGACAACGTCTTTCTCCAGCACGACCTCAACGTCTTCAACTTCATCATCCAACTGAACCTCAGCCTGCGCGCCCAGGGCCGCGAACTGGAGCCCCCCGCGCAACTGGACTTTTCGATGATTTCGGACGAGCCGTTCGCGCTGAAGCCCCTGCCCCAAGGTCCGCTGAACGTGGTCGACGTGCAGACGGCCATCGAGGCCTACACCCCGCTTTACGCCCTGATGCTCCCGCGTGAGGACTTCGCGCGCGCCGCCCACTCCCTGCAGTTGGACGAGACCATCGCCATCTACGTCGCCCGCATCCTGGGTTCGGACTACCACATGGCGTTCCTGAAGAACGGCACGCCGCTCCTGCCGGCCTCGCGGTTCAGCGCCGCCCGCCGACTGATGCTTCATGGCCTCGACTGCGAGGCCCTGCACGGTTGGCTGCGTCAGCTCAAGGCGCGGCGGCGGGCGGGCCTGCCGCCAGCGCCTGGCGCCAGTTCGCCGGGGTCATGAACGCCAGGTACTCCGCCTGCATCTCGGCGGTGAGCACCTCCAGCATCACGGTTTCCTCAAGCCAGAACTCGATCACCCCGAAACGTCCGCCCCGGCGACGGTACTTGGCCGTCCAACCTTGCTCCCGCGCCAGGGCCATGACCTCTTCCTGCGTCAGGGGCGAGGCGACGGCGGCGTGGGTGGCGACATAGGGCGAGGGCGCGGCGTTGGTGACCGCCTCGCCGTCGGCGTCGCCCTCCGCCGGCTTCAGCTCGGTGCCGAAGGGATAGACCTCGATCGTGGTGTTGCGATCGTCATCGGCGAAGGCGACCCAGGACCCCTTGGCCACAGGCGGGAACGGCAGGGCCGCGCCGCGCCACAGGGCTGCAATAGCGCCGGCGACGCGCTGAGGATCACGAGCGGCGATGGAGATGTGATGGATCATGGCGTGTCCTGGAGGGCTCACTATTTCGTTTCGCGAGACACTCTGTAACATTACGGGACAGTTTGTCACAAGATTGATTCGCGAGATGCCAAAAGACCCCACCGCCGCAGGTTCGCTGAGAGATCGCCAAAAGGCGCAGACCCGCGACGACATCGTCGCGGCGATGTTGGAGGCCCTGGCCGCAGGCGACCTCGAACGCGTCACTCACGACGCGCTGGCGCGGCGCGTCGGCGTGGCCCGGCAGACGGTCTATCGCCACTTTCCCGATCGCGAGAGCCTGATGCGCGCCCTTTGGGAGCGGGTGAACCGTGAGGTGAGCGCCCAGGGCCTGCCGGGCGATGAGGCGGCGTTGGCCGATCAGATCGGGCCTCTCTACGCCAACTTTGATCGGGTGGCGGACCTGATCACCGTCACCCAGAGCACGCCGCAGGGCCGCGCCATGCGGATGTCGGTGAAGGACCAAAGGGCCAAGGCTTTTCGCGCCGCGGCGGCGGCGGCCACCGAAGGATTGTCGGACAAGGAGGCCACCCAGGCCGCCGCCGTCCTGCAACTTCTGCACGGCGGCCAGGCCTGGATCGAGATGCGCCAGCAGTGGGGCCTGAGCGGTGAAGAAGCGGCCCAGGCCTGCGCCTGGGCGGTGCGAACGCTGCTGGCGGACCTGCACGCGCGAAGGGGCCGCTCGCTGACCGACGCCGCCGGGACACCCGCGCGCTAGGCGCCCCGCCAACCCTCGTCAGGGCGCCTTGGTGTGGAACGTGAGGTCGACCTGGAGCTTCTGGCCGAAGACATCCGTCGGGCCGCCCGAGGCCAGGTGGCCGGAGATCTGCCCGCCCGCGGCGCTATAGCCCTGCATGGTCATGACACCGGATATGGAGACCGACCCCGGCGTCTTCAGGCCTGAATGAACCACGTCAGCGCCAACGACCGACCCGTCCGGCTGCACCTTGATGACCAGGGCGTCGCCGAACTTGCCGAACATGGCGTCGAAATCGGCCTTGGCGTCGCCGCCCTGGTCCTTGGCCGTGAACACCAGCAGCGTGACCGGCTTGTCGTCGAAGGGCTCGCCCGCATGGGCGGTGACCTGGGTCAGGGTGGCGGCCTTGCCGTCGACGGTGAAGGTTCCCGCGACTTCCGGACCGGAGGCGGCCGGGGGCGCGATTGGAGCGGCCGCGGCGGCCGATGCGGCCGGGCCGGCGGGCGCCGCCGCGGACGCTCCTGGCGCGGCGGGCTTGGAGCAGCCTGCAAGCAAGGCCGCGCCCAACAGGCAAGCCAGAGTCTTGTGGTTCATGTCGACGCCTCCCCGCCCCAACGGCGCAGATTGCGTAACACGGTTCTTCGAAACGTCGAAGCCGCCGTCAGGCGGCCTGATCGCCGAACTGCAGGCGAGCCAGGCGCGCATAGAGCCCACCCTTGGCGGTGAGCTCGGGGTGCGTGCCCTCCTCGACCACCTTGCCCTGATCCATCACCACGATGCGGTCGGCCTCCAGGACGGTGGCCAAGCGGTGGGCGATGACCAGGGTCGTGCGGCCGCTCATGGCGTCATGCAGGGCGCGTTGGACCAGGCGCTCGTTCTCGGCGTCGAGAGCGCTGGTCGCCTCGTCGAGCAACAGGATCGGTGCGTTGCGGACCAGCGCGCGGGCAATGGCCAGGCGTTGGCGCTGGCCGCCGGACAGGGTCTTGGCGCGTTCGCCGAGCGCGGTGTCGTAGCCCTCGGGCAGGGCTTCCAGGAAGGCGGCGGCCTCGGCGGCGCGGGCGGCGGCCTTCAGCTCGTCGACGCTGGCCTCTTCGCGTCCGAAGCGCAGGTTCTCCAGGGCCGAACCGGAGAACAGGGCCGCGTCCTGGGCCACCAGCGCCATGCGCGCGCGCACCTCGTCCGGATCGGCGTCGCGCAGGTCGACGCCGTCCACCCGGATCGAACCGGCCTGCGGATCGTAGAAGCGGAGCAGCAGGCGGAAGACGGTGCTCTTGCCGGCGCCGGAGGGACCGACGAGGGCGACGCGCTCGCCCGGGCGTACATTGAGGTCGAAGCCGTCGAGGGCCGGCAGGTCCGGTCGGCCGGGATAGGCGAAGCTGACGCCCTGGAACGCCACCTGGCCCTGGGCCGGCGACGGCAGGGGCGTCGGCTTGGCGGGCGGGGCGATCGAGGGCTTGGCGTCGAGGACGTCGCTGATCCGCTCCATGGCCCCGGAGGCCTTCTGGACATCACCCCAGACCTCGCCCAGCGCGCCCACGGACCCCGCGGCCAGCACGGCCAGGATCGCGAACTGCAGCAAGGTGCCGGAGGTCATGGTGTGGGCGATCACCGCGTGGGCGCCCAGCCAGAAGATCGTGGCCACGCCGCCGAACACCAGGGTGATGACCATGGCCGTCATCAGGGCCCGGGCCTTGATGCGGGACAGGGAGGTCGAGAACGCAAGTTCCACCGCGTCGGTGAAGCGGTCGGCCGCGCGCCGCTGGCGGCCGAAGGCCTGCACCGTGTCGAGGGCGTCGAGGGTTTCGCCGGCATAGCCCACGGCGTCGGCGAAGCGCTGCTGGGCGCGGACCGACAGGGCGCGCACACGGCGGCCGAAAAAGAACAGCGGCCCCAGCACCACCGGCGCCAGCAAGGCGACGAACAGGGTCAGGCGGGGACTGACGAAGGTGAGGTAGCCCAGCGATCCGATCAGGGTGAGCAGGTTGCGCAGAGCGATCGAGGCTGAAGAGCCGACCATGTTCTCGACGATGGTCATGTCCGTGGTCAGTCGCGACAGGACCTCGCCGGTGCGTGTCTTCAGAAAGTAGGCCTGGTCCAGGGTCACGACGTGACGATAGATCGCCTCGCGCAGGTCCGCGACCACCCGCTCGCCCAGCTTGGTGATGAAGAAGAAGCGCATGGCCGTGGCCGCCGCCAGGATCGCAGCAACCGCAAGAAGGATCAGGAAGGTGCGGTTGAGGCCGTCCGCCGTCTGGCTGGCGAAGCCCTTGTCGACCACCAGGCGCGCCGCGCCCGAAAGCCCCAGGCTGGCGGCGGTGGAGAAGAGCAGGAAGAAGACCGAGAGACAGGCGTCGCCCCAGTGGGCGGCGACGAAAGGCGCCAGGCGGCCCAGCGGCTTCAGGCTGCGCTGTTTCGGACGGGCGGCGGCCTCGCTGGCCATGTCCGCCTTCAGAAGTTCTCCAGCGCCCGGCCTTCCGGCGACCTGAGCGACATCATCCGTCATGAACCGACCCTTGCACTTTGGGACCCGTCTCGTGTATAGGCGCGCGTTCTTCTCGGGGCCGCGCTCGTGGCGGCCCTTCGGTCCAGCCTTCAAGTCGGTTCGCCAGCGCCATGAAACAAGACACTCATCCCGACTATCACTTCATCACCGTGGTGATGACGGACGGCACGACCTATCAGACGCGCTCGACCTACGGCAAGGAAGGCGCGACCCTGAACCTGGACATCGACCCGAAGACGCACCCGGCGTGGACGGGCGGCAACCAGACGCTGCTGGACCGGGGCGGCCGCGTTTCGCGCTTCAACGCCAAGTTCGGCGCCTTCACCGGCAAGAAGTAGCGCGCCCGCGCCCAACAGCGGCGCGTTTCGCTTCTGACTTTCGAGAATTCACGCGCGGCGCCCGGCGCCGCGCGAGCGGCCTCCTAGTGGCCGAACGCGTCTTTTAGCCGCGCCATCTGGGCAAGCACCGGCGAGGTCGCAGGCTGGCTATCGTCGGCTTCCACATACATGCGCCGATCGAGGTGCCGAACACGCTCATACAGGCGCTCGGAGCGATCCAGGAGCTGGCTGAGCGGACTGGGCAGCGCCTCGCGAGAGGCGGCCGCGCCGCTTTCCCCGCCCAGGCGATAGCTGGCGTCGCAGGCCGCGGCCGGAGCCATATGGCCTTCGCGCACCGCGCGCTGGACCAGCAACCAGGAGGCCACCTGCATCAGGCGCGTGGTCAGGCGCATGCTCTCCGACGCGTAAGCCAAAGCGGCGTTGCGCGACAAGAGTTTGGAATCCTGGCGTCCGGCGCCGTCCAGGTAGGCGGCGGTCTCCTCGACCAGCTCCATGCCTTCCTGGAAGGTGCGTTCGAACAGCTCCGACCTGGCGAAGTCCTGTATGACATCCGCCCGCCACTGAGCCGCTTCACTGACGCCTGGGTTACTCATTCGTTGCACCTCAATTCGGGCCCGAAACCGACCCGCCCCCCGGGTCTGCAACCCTCGTGCCAGAGACGACGCGACAAACGCCGCTCCGCAACGCCGCGGACACCCTAATCCCTTTTCGAAAACAATGCATCGGCCGCCGCGAGGCCCGCCCGCTTGCGATCGATCTGGGCGCGGCACCGGGCGATCTCGGCCTGCAGGCCCTCGATGCGCTCTTCCAGCTCGGAGACGCCGAAGAGCTCCAGGTCCTCGCGGCCCAGGTCGATCAGGGCCTGGCCCCGACCGCGCCGGACATCAGCCGGTTCCTCCGCCATCCTGGCCTCCATCTTGTTCCGGCGCTATCTGAACCCCGGCCGCGCCACGGCGCAAGTTCGAGGGAGCCCAGGATGAGCCAGATGATGACCGCCATCGCCGTGGAAGGCGGCAAGGGTCCCGCCGAGGCCCTGAAGCCGGTTCAGATCCCGCGGCCGACGCCCGAGCCCGGCCAGATCCTGATTGCCGTGAAGGCCGCCGGGGTGAACCGCCCCGACCTGATCCAGCGGCTTGGCTTCTATCCGCCGCCGCCGGGCGCGCCGGCGACCTTGGGCCTGGAGGTGGCCGGCGAGGTAGTCGAAAGCGCGGGGCGCTGGAAGGCGGGCGACAAGGTCTGCGCCCTGCTGGGTGGCGGCGGCTATGCCGAGTACGCCATCTGCGACGCCCGCCACGCCCTGCCCGTGCCCAAGGGCCTCGGCTTCGTGGAGGCGGCGGGGCTGCCGGAAACGGTGTTCACCGTCTACGCCAACGTCTTCGAGCATGGCGCGCTGAAAGCCGGCGAGACCCTGCTGCTACACGGCGCGACCTCGGGCATCGGGGTCACGGCCATTCAGATGGCCAAGGCGGCGGGCGCCAAGGTGATCGCCACCAGTCGCGGCGCCGCCAAGGCCGAGCAGGCCAAGGCCCTGGGCGCGGACGTCTCGGTTGATGTGACCGCCGAGGATTTCGAAGATGTGTGCAAGGCCGAGGGCGGGGTGGACGTCGTGCTCGACATGGTCGCCGGACCCTATTTCCCCAAGAACCTGGAGGTCATGAAGACCGGCGGGCGGCTGGTGCACATCGCCTCGCAGGGCGGCGGCACGGTCGAGCTGCCGATCATGAAGATCATGCAGAAGCGGCTGGTGATCACCGGCTCGACCCTGCGCCCCCGGGACGCCGACGAGAAAGCGCGGCTGGCCGGCGAGGTCGAACGCGTGGTCTGGCCGTGGATCGAGGCGGGCAAGTTGAAGACCGTGATCGACCACACCTTCCCGCTGGCAGAGGCTGGCAAGGCGCAGGCGACGCTGGAAGCCGGCGCGCATCTGGGCAAGGTGATCCTGACGGTCTGACCGACGCCTTGCCGGAATCGGCCGGCGCGGCCATAAGCGCGGCCACAGCCGCTGCGGGGGAGCGTGACCGCCATGAGAGGGATCGCCGTCTTCAGCGGAACCGCGCACCCGGCCCTGGCCGAGGCCATCTGCGCGGAGCTGCAGATTCCGCTATCGCCCTCGAAGCTCAGCCGCTTCGCCAATGACTGCCTGGAGGTCCAGCTCCAGGACAATTGCCGCGAACGCGACGTCTTCCTGATCCAGCCGGTCGTGGCGCCGGTGCAGGAGCACCTGATGGAGCTGCTGCTGATGCTGGACGCCGCTCGCGGCGCCTCGGCAGGGCGGATCACGGCGGTGATCCCGCACTACGCCTACTCCCGGTCGGACAAGAAGGATGCGCCGCGGATCTCCATCGGCGGACGTCTGGTGGCGGACCTGCTGGTGACCGCCGGCGCGAACCGGGTGCTCACCATGGCGCTGCACTCACCGCAGGTGCATGGCTTCTTCAACATCCCAGTGGACCACCTCCACGCCCTGAACGAGCTGGCGGCCCATTTCCGCACGGGCGATCTTTCCAACACCGTCGTAGTCTCGCCGGACCTCGGCTACGCCAAGGAAGCGGCGGCCTTCGCGCGGCTGCTGGGCACGCCGGTGGCGGCTGCCGCCAAGCAGCGCTTCCCCAATGACGAAGTGCGCATCTCCACGATCATCGGGGACGTGGACGGCAAGGACGTGATCATCCTGGACGACGAAATCGCCAAGGGGTCGACGGTGATCGAACTGATCGCGCGGCTGGGCGAGCGGAATGTCCGTTCGATCCGCGTGGCCTGCACGCACGGCCTCTTCGCCGGCGGGGCGGTGGAACGGATCGGGGCGCAGCCCGGGGTGGTCGAGATCGTCTGCACCGACACCGCGCCGATCCCGGACGCCATACGGTCGGACAAGCTGAAGGTGCTGTCGATCGCCCCCGCCCTGGCGGAGGCGATCCGACGGATCCACGAGGGTGAGTCCGTCAGCGCCCTGTTCCACCCGCACTGAACGAAGCGGGAAAGCATCGACTCAGGCCGATCAAGTCGAAGACCGTTTTACCCGTGAACCCATCTCAACGTGGGACGTTTTTTCCGCAAGGGACGTCACTCGAAACCTGAACCGTTGAGGTGATGATCATGAAGAACCTTCTCATTGCAGCCGCAAGCGCGGGCGTTGTTATGACGGCCGGAGCCGCCGTGGCGCAGCCCTATCACTATGACCGCGACTACGATCACAGCACCTGGCACGATCGGGACTGGCGTGACCACGCGCGCCGGGACAACGACGACTGGCGCTGGCGTCACCGCCACTACTACGGACGCGCCTACGGCCATCAGGTCTGCGCCTGGCGCTACGGTGAGCGCGTGTGCTGGTACCAGCGCTGGTGATTCCGGCCTAGACTGACCCGCAAGGGACGTTGACCCCGCAGGCCGCCGCCTGCGGGGCTTCGGAGTATCGGTGATGGTCTATCGGCCCCTGCTCGCCTTCATTTCTCTCGCCGGCGCGCTCTGCCTGGCCTTCGCGGCCGGCGCTGCGCGCGCCCAGGTCGACGCGCCCATCGGTTCAGGCCCGACCCCTGGCGGCTATGGCGACCAGTATCGCTGCGACCGTACGGGGACCCGCTGCGCCACGTTCCGCTGCGATCCCGGCCAGGCGTGCGCGCGCACCGGCGACTGGGAGCCGCGTGACTACAGTCGCGGGGTCGACGGCGACGCGCCGGCCTATGACAACTTCACCACCGGTGATCCGGCCGCCTCGACCAGCTTCGATCGCCGCTACGACCGGTCCGACGCCTCCGGCCAGGGATACGACCGGCGGTTTGACGCCCAGCCCGGGTCCGGCGGCTATGACGAGCGATACACGCGCCGACAGGGCCAGGGCTATGACGAGGATGGTTACGACTTCCGTCGCGACCCGGGCGGGGTCAACGACTACGCCCGCAACTCCACGCCGCCGACGTACGCCCCCACGACGCCGCCCGCCGACGAAACGGCGACCACCGACGACGGGGACCGCGACGGCGCCGTGAACGATAGGCCGGGCTATAGCTATGAGCGCGCGCCGAGCTGGTCCGAGGCCGAGCGGACGGGCGGCCCTGAGTGGCGCTGCACGGACGGCGGCCTGCGCTGCGCCTACTTCCGGTGCGACGACGATGGCGAAGACTGTCACCGCATCAGCGGCTGGTCGTCCCGCGCCGACGCCGACCGCCGGCCAGACTATGACGGCTGGTGACGCCAGCAGAATGGTCGCAGGCCGCGATAGACGTTTCACAAACGGACGTGACAGCCTATAGAAGCATTCACCACACGCCCGGCCGAAAGGCCGGGCGCCGCTGTTTTCAGGACACGCCCCATGAAGACGAAGAAGGGGAGGCCAAGTTGACCGAGATCCTCATGCCCAAGGCGACCGCCGTCTGGCTGGTCGACAACACGTCGCTGACGTTCGAACAGATCGCCGACTTCTGCGGACTGCATCCGCTGGAAGTGAAAGGCATCGCCGATGGCGAAGTGGCGCGCGACATCCGCGGCGCCGATCCCATCGCCAACGGCCAGCTGACCCGTGAAGAGCTGGACCGCGCCCAGAACGACTCCAAGTACCGCATGAAGGCTCAGAAGAGCCGTCACGCCGAACTGCTGAAGCCGCAGAAGAAGGCGCCGCGTTACACGCCCGTGTCGCGCCGGCAGGATCGCCCCGACGCCATCGCCTGGTTCGTGCGCAACCACCCGGAAGTGACCGACGCCCAGATCAGCAAGATCCTCGGCACCACCAAGGCCACCATCGACCAGGTGCGCAACCGCACGCACTGGAACGCGGCCAACATCAAGCCGGTGGATCCGGTGACCCTGGGCCTGGTGACCCAGCTCGAGCTCGACGCCCTGGTGAAGAAGGCGGCCGAGAAGAAGGCCAAGGACGACGCCAAGCGCGGCATCGTGGCGTCGGACGGCCCGTCCCTGCGTCCGGCGTCCGAGACCGGCGTGCTGGAAATGGAACCCGAAGCCGACCTGGATGACGATCACTTCGAGGCGGACGACCACCACGAAGGCGATCACCTGGACGAGGACGATGAAGACTAGGCGGACCCGAGCCCTCCTCCCGCCGGGGAGGAGGGTCGTTTCCGATCTAACGCGGTTTGAACCCTGGGTTCTGGATCAGTGCATCCGCGACCTGAGGGTTTCCATCTGCTCCTTCAATCGCAGCTTCTGTCGCTTCAACTGCATGAGCCTGACGTCGTCGCATGACGGTCGGCTGGCTTCGTCCTGAATCTCACGATCGAGCGTCTGGTGACGCATGCCGAGTTCGCGGATACGGGCGTCGATAGCCATGGTTGGCGACTCCTCTTCTTAGGACGGTGAGAAGGAAACACCCCTCACCCCGGATAGTCAGATCACATATAGTTTCACCGGGGTGTTCGAGCAGATCGCATGTACGGACGCCCTCGCGGCGGGCGCGGGAGCTTCAAGGCATGGCCGATAGTGGGCAAAAGCGCCTGGTAGTTGGGGTTTCCGGCGCCTCCGGCGTGCTCTACGGGGTGCGGGCCCTGGACGCCTGCCGGGCGCTGGGGGTCGAATCTCACCTAATCGTGAGCCGCGCGGCCGCGCTCACCCTCGCGCAGGAGACGGCGCTCAGCCCGGCGGAGCTTTCAGCCAAGGCGGACGTGACCTATCGCGTGGGCGATATCGGCGCGGCGGTGGCGTCCGGATCGTTCGCCACCCTGGGCATGATCATCGCGCCTTGCTCGGTCCGGACCATGAGCGAGATCGCTACCGGGGTGACCTCGTCCCTTCTGACACGGGCCGCTGACGTCACCTTGAAGGAGCGCCGGCCGCTGGTGCTGCTGGTCCGTGAGACGCCGCTGCACCTCGGTCACCTGCGCACCATGGTCAAGCTGGCCGAGATGGGCGCCACCATCGCGCCGCCCCTGCCCGCCTTCTATGCGAAGCCGCAAAGCCTGGAGGAGATGGTCGACCAGTCCGTCGGCCGGGCGCTGGACCTCTTTGGCCTGTCGTGGGACCTGGTGCGTCGTTGGGGCGAGGACCTGCCCACGGTGTCCGGCGGGAGTGACGGAACACCGTGAAGCTCTGGGACTTCGCCAACCGCATTCACACCCAGCCGGGGGTCGAGGCGGCGTGCCTCAGCCTGCAGGACGATCACGGCCAGTGCATCTCCTTCCTGCTTTGGCGGCTGTGGACCCTGGCCGAGCGGCGGGCGGTGGACGGGAGCTTGCTGGGCGATGCGGTGACGGCGTCCCGGACCTGGGAGGCGGCGGCAACGTCGCCCCTGCGGACCGTGCGCCGGCGATTGAAGACCCTACCGTCCCAGATTCCCGCCGAGGGCCAGGCTCGCCTTCGCGAGGCGATCAAGGCGGCGGAACTGGAATCCGAGCGACTGCTGCTGCAGGCGCTCGAGGCCATGACGCCCGCGGCCTCCGGCCTCAACCCGGGCGTCGAGCGGGCCATGAGGACGGCCACCCTGGCCTGGGGCGGTCCCGCCGCGCCACCGGCCCTGCTGAAGGTTCTCGCCAAGGCCATCACCTGAGCCGCCTTGCCGAGGCGGGCGCGTCTGCTACACCATCGCCGAATCCGCCCCACGATTTCCGCCGACGAGGGCGTATCGCATGAACGACGACGAACCAGACGCCAGTTCGGAACCGGCGATCCGGGCCCAGATCGCCCAGTTGCGTCAAGAACACCAGGACCTCGACGCCGCCGTGCGGGCCCTGGAGACTCAGCCTCATGCGGACCAGCTGCAGATCGCGCGGCTGAAGAAGAAGAAGCTGATCCTGCGCGACCAGATCACCAAGCTCGAAGACAGCCTGACTCCCGACATCATCGCCTAGCCAGGGCCTTTTGGCGGGCCTGGGGCGAACGGCGGTATGCGGAAATGTTCCAACGGCGACTTGCCCTTACCGACGCGAGAGGCGCAAATCGCCGCCTTCGGCGCCGGGGGGCGAGGCGAGGACGTTCATGGATCAGTTTCCGGCCCTGCACATGGCCGCCCAGGCCGCGGCCTTCTGGGTCGCGCTGCTGCTGTTGCAGTTGCTGGTGCTGTCGCTGCTGGTGGTGCGCCAGCGCCAGACGCACAAGGTGGAATTCGGCGACGGCGAGGTGCCATCCCTGGCCCGCGCCATCCGGGCCTTTGGCAACGCCGCCGAATACGTCCCCGCGGGGATCGGCGGGCTGATCGCCCTGGCCGCGGTCAGCGCGCCGCCGGTGGCTTTGCACATCGCGGGCGCGACGCTGATGGCGGGCCGCATCTCGCACGCCGTCGCCATCAGCCGCTCGTCCGGGGCGTCGGCCCTTCGCGCCGCCGGCATGCTGCTGACCTGGGTGGCCTATATCTTCCAGATCGTGGCCCTGATGATCTTCGCCCTGATCTAGCCGCTGGCTGGGGCGGAAGGTCGCCGCGCGCTTGCGGCGCCGCCGCGCATCCGCCATATCGCCAGCATGGATGAAAACCTGTTGCAGGACGTCGTCGCGGCCGCCTTGAAGGCCGGCGCCGACTCCGCCGAGGCCGCCTTCGCCGAACGCGCGGCGCTTTCCGTCACCGTTCGCCTGGGGGACCTGGAGGAGGTGGAGCGCGAGGAGGCGCGGGACCTGGGCGTGCGGGTGTTCATCGGCCAGCGCCAGGCGTCCGTGTCCGGCTCAGACATCTCGGCGGACGGCCGAGCCAAGCTCGTCGAGCGGGTCGTGGCCATGGCCCGGCTGGCGCCGGAGGACCCCTATGCGGGCCTGGCGCCGGTAGACCGCCTGGCGCGGGGCGCGCCGGTGGACCTGAATGTCTACGATCCCACCGAACTCGGCCCCGAGGCGCTGGAAGCCCTGGCCCTGGCCGCCGAGAACGCCGCGCGCGCGGTGGAGGGCGTAACCAATTCGAATGGCGGGTCGGCCAGTTGGTCGAACTCTGGCTGGCGCCTGGTCACTAGCGCGGGATTCTCCGGCGAATATCGCGCCTCGACCTTCGGCCTGTCGGCGCAGTGCATCGCCGGCGAGGGCGCGGCCATGGAACGCGGCGGCGAAGGGCGCGCCACGCGCTGGCGAGAAGACCTTCCCACGCCCGAGGCGATCGGCGCGGAAGCCGGGCGCCGGGCCGTCACCAGCCTGAACGCCCGCAAGATCGCCTCCACCACCGCCCCGGTGATCTTCGAGAACCGGCTGGCCACATCGCTGCTGGGCCCGCTGATCGGCGCCATTTCCGGGCCCTCGGTGGCGCGCGGCGTTTCGTTCCTGAAGGACAAGCTGGGCCAGCGCATCTTCGCCGAAGGGGTGACCTTGAGCGATGATCCGCACCGCGTGCGTGGCCTGGGATCCTCGCCCTTCGACGACGAGGGCGTGGCCAACCAGCCCATGGACATCATCGCCGACGGCGTCCTGACGACCTGGCTCCTGAACTCGAGTTCGGCGCGACAGCTGGGCCTTCAGACCACGGGCCACGCGTCACGCGGCCTGGCCGGTCCGCCCGGCGTCGGCCCCTCGAACCTGACCCTCAGGCCGGGAACCAAGACCCAGGCCGAGCTGATGAAGGCGGCCGGCAAAGGCGTTCTGGTGACCTCCATGTTCGGGCCGTCCCTCAACGCCAACACCGGCGATTGGTCGGTGGGCTGCTCGGGCTTCTGGTTCGAGGATGGCGAGATCGCCTATCCGGTCACTGAGATCACCGTGGCCGGCAATCTGATCGATATCTACGGCCGCCTGGTCCCCGGGTCCGACCTGGAATTCCGCGGCGCCTCCAACGCCCCGTCGATCCTGGTCGACGCCCTGGCCATCGCGGGCAAGTGACCGACGATCTGGACCTGATCGTCTCGGCGGCCCGGGAGGCCGGCGCGCTGATCCTGAAGGCTCGCGAGGCTGGGCTGACGGTCGAGTACAAGGCGAACCATTCGCCGGTCACGGACGCCGACCTGGCGGCCGACGTCCTGCTGGCGGAACGCCTGCGTTCGGCGCGGCCGGACTATGGGTGGCTGTCGGAGGAGACGGCGGACAACCCCGAACGGCTGCAGCGGCGTCGCATCTTCCTCGTCGACCCGATCGACGGCACCCGGGCCTATGTGCGCGGGCGCCCGTGGTTCGCCGTCTCGATCGCCGTGGTGGAGGACGGGACGCCCGTCGCCGGCGTGGTGCTGGCGCCGGAACTGAACGAGACTTACACGGCCGTGGCCGGCGGGGGCGCCTTCCTGAACGGGACGCCGATCGCCCACAGCGGGCGCGACGACCTGACGGACGCTTCGATGGTGGGAGACAAGGCGTTGTTCGCCCATCCCGCGTGGCACACGCCGTGGCCGCCCATGCGGATCGAGAGCCGCAACTCGCTCGCCTATCGTGTGTGCCTGGTGGCCAGCGGCGCCTTCGATGCGGCCGTGGCGCCTGGCGACAAGAGCGAATGGGACCTTGGGGCGGCGGACCTGATCGCCCGTGAGGCAGGCGCCGTGATCTGCGACAGGAATGGCCAACCCTATGTCTACAACCGCCCCGATCCGAGCCACGCCGGGTTGGTGGCCTGCGCGCCGGGGCTGGCGACATTGATCCTTAACAGGCTCCGGCCTATCGAGGGCGACAGATAGCCCTCAACCCTTGAGGCCCCCTGAAAATGCCCGAATCCCAGCTTCTGCATCTCGTGATCGGCGGCGAACTGAAGGACGTCGGCGGGACCGAGTTCCGCGACCTGTCCAAGATCGACCTGGTCGGCGCCTATCCGAACTACACCCTCGCCTACCAGGCCTGGAAGTCGCACGCCCAGGCGACGGTGGACAACGCCCACATGCGCTACTTCATCATTCACGCGCACAAGCTGCTGGATCCGGATTCGGACCACCATCCAGACCACGATCACTGAAACTGGCCGCTACTCTCGGCGCAGCAGGCGATCGGCCAGCAGCTTGCCCCACCATTGAGCGCGGAAGTCGGCCTTGATCGCGGCCGGGTCGTAAGCCGGGCTCTCGACCCACTGCAGGAACGTCAGGCCGTTCGGCTCCGCCTCGGCCAGATAGCGCTCGAACATGTAGTCCAGGACGCCGGTCAGGCCGGCGCGCACGTGCAGATAGCGCGGCGACAGCTGGGCCATGGCCTGGCGGATCGGCAACCCCTGGCGGAAGTGCATGTAGAGAACAGCCATCAGCCCGGCGCGATCCGCGCCTGACTTGCAGTGCATCAGGACCGGGTATTCCAGGCTGTCGAACAGGGCCTTGGCGCCCAGCACTTGCTCGCGGGTCGGCACGTCGCGCGAGGCGACGGTGAAGTCGCGCAGGATCAGGCCGTGGCGGCGGCAGGCGTCGCGCTCGAAGGCATAGAAACTGGCGCCGAAACCGCCGCGCAGATTGACCACGGTGCGCACCCCGCGCCCGGCCCAGGCCCTGAGCTGGAAGGGCCACGGCTGATTGGCGCGGATCATGTCGCCGGGCAGGCGGTGCGCGTTGGAAAAGCCCAGGCGCAGATAGGCGTGGTCGTTCCAGAGATAGTCCAGATAGGCCCGAAAGCGGCCGCGCGGCGTTGTGAGGTCGAAGCTGGGCACGCGCCGTCCTGATCCGGTCAGGTCGACTAAGTAGGGCGGCCCGGGCCGGTATGCAAAGGCGGCCGCGGGGCGCGGCGCTTGACAGCAAGGTCGGCGCGGTCGACGGCTGCGGCGATGAGCGAGGCGGATAGCGTCGGCGAGGTTGGCGCGGGAACGGTGATGTCCCGCCTGGCGCGGACCTACCTGGGCCGCCGCTGGGCCTTGCTGGTCTTCGCCCTGGCGGCGGCGGCGGCCTTCGCCGTGCTGCAGGGCCTGCTGCTCAAGCTGCTTCAACCGGCCGTCGACGACCTGGTGGCGCATCCCAAGCCCGGGGCTCTGGTTCGCCTGCCGCTGACGCTCGCGGCGTTGGCCGTGGGGCGGGGCCTCGCCCAGGTGGGCCAGGCGCTGGCCGTGAACCGGATCGGCGCCGGCGTGGTGGGCGACCTGCAGCGCGACCTCTTCGCGGCCCTGGTGAAGGCGGATCTGGCGCAACTAAGGGGCGCCCACTCCGGCGCCCGCGTGACGAGTTCGCTCTATGACACCGGACTGGTGCGCGACGCCTTGCCGGCCGGCCTGGTCGCCCTGGCGCAGCAGGGCATGGCCTTAGGCGGCGCCTTGTGGGTGATGGCCCTGATGGACTGGCGGCTGACCGCGGTGATCCTGCTGGCTGGGCCTCTGGCGGCGGCCTTGCTGCGCCGCTACGCCCGGCGCACGAGCCGGGCCGCCAAGGGGGCGATGGACTCCACGGCGGCGCTGGCCCGGGTGATCCTGGAAAGTCTGGCCGGGGTGCGCGTGGTCAAGCTGGAACAGCGCGAGGGTTTCGAGACCGAGCGGGTGGCGCGGGTGATCGCCGAACGGCGTGCTCACCTGGTCAGCGTTGACAACGCCCGGGCGACCGCCGCGCCTGTGTCCGAGACCCTGACCATGCTGATCACGGCCGCGGTGCTCGCCTATGAGGGCTGGAAGGCGACCGCCCAGGCGCCGGACGCGGGCGCCTTCGCGGCGTTCCTGGCGGCGCTGCTGGTGGCGGGACAGGCGCTTCGCCAGATCGCCAACCAATCCACCGTCGTCGCTCAAGGGGCCGCGGCCGGGCGGCGGCTGCTCGCGGCGCTGGACGCCAGGCCGTCGATCCGAGACGAGGCCGACGCGTCGCCGCTGGCCCGGCCGCCGGAAAGCCTGACCTTCGAGATGGTCAGCTTCGCCTATCCGGACGGGCCGCCGGTTCTGAGAGCCGTCAGCATCGTCGTGCGGCGCGGTGAGATCGTCGCCCTGGTCGGGCCTTCGGGCGGGGGTAAGAGCACCCTGATGAACCTGGTCCCGCGCTTTCACGACGCGACGGCGGGTCGGATCGCGGTGGACGCTCGCGACATCCGGCGCGTGACCCTGGCCTCGTTGCGGGCCCAGATCGCCCTCGTTACCCAGGAGCCATTCCTGTTCGACGACACGGTGGCGGCGAACATCGCCTATGGCCGACCAGGCGCTAGCCGGGCCGAGATCGAGGCGGCGGCACGGGCCGCCGCAGCGCACGACTTCATCGCCGCCCTGCCGGAGGGCTACGACGCCCGGGTGGGCGAAGGCGGCCTTCGGCTCTCCGGAGGACAAAGACAAAGGATCGCCATCGCCCGCGCCTTCCTCAAGGATGCGCCGATCCTCTTGCTGGACGAGGCGACCAGCGCCCTAGACAGCGAGAGCGAGGCCCAGGTGCAGGCGGCCTTGAACCGGCTGATGGCGGGACGCGCCACCCTGATCATCGCCCACCGCCTGTCGACGGTGCGCGAGGCGACCAGGATCTATGTGCTGGACGATGGCCGGGTGGCGGAGAGCGGAGACCATGAGGGTCTGATGCGCCGGGGCGGGCTCTACAGCCGACTGGCCGCAACCCAGTTCGCCGAGCCTATGGCCTCATGAAGCGGCTGCTTCGGCACGGCGCCGTGCAAACCCTGCTGGCCGTTGTCGTGACCGCCTATCTGCGGCTGCTTTTCCTGACGATGCGCTGGCGACTGGAAGGGATCGACAAGGCCACGCCTCTGGTCCGGGGCCCTGAGGGGATGGTGGTGCTGTTCTGGCATGGACGCATTGTCACGGCGATGGCCTGCCGACGCCTGCTGGGCGTCAAGCCGCGTTTCGCGCTGGTCTCCCTGTCGCGCGATGGCGCCTTCATAGCCAAGGCGGCGGAGTGGGTGGGCGTTCCGACCATACGCGGCTCGATGGCCAATGCCGCCAAGGCGGCGTCGAAGGGCGGGGCCGAGGCTTTGAGAGCGATGGTGCGGGCGCTGCGGGGCGGCGCGGCGGCGATCGTCACGCCCGACGGTCCCAGAGGCCCGAACCAGAGAATGTCCGAGGGCGTGGTGCGCCTGGCGCAACTGTCCGGCGCGCCGGTGATGCTGTGCGGGTTCGCCGCCGCGCCCGCATTCGCCGCCGGAAGTTGGGACCAGGCGCGCTTTCCCCTGCCCTTTTCGCGTGGGGTCCTGGTGGCCGATGGGCCCTGGCGGGTGGGTGAGGCGACCGAGGGTGATGCGCTGGAGGCGGTGCGCGTCGACTGGGAGGCGCGAATGCGGGCGGCCCAGTCGCGGGCGGACGCCCTGGCTGTGGGCGGCGGCGATTGATCGGGCCGGGCGCCGGTGGGACAAGGCGCGCGTGAGCCGTCCCTTCAGCCTTCGCCTCTACGCCGCGGCGACCGCCGTCGCCGACCTGGCGGCCCCGATGCTGCTGCGTCGCCGAGCGGCCCGGGGTAAGGAGGACCGGTCCCGCCTGGGCGAACGGTACGGACACGCCAGCCGTCCTCGGCCGCAGGGCGCGCTGGCCTGGGTGCATGCCGTGAGCGTCGGCGAGGCGATCTCGACCCTGCCCTTGATCGCGCGCCTGCGCGCCGCCCGTCCAGACCTGGCCATCCTGCTGACCACCGGCACGCGCGCCGCGGCCGAGATGCTGGCCACGCGACTGCCCGACGGGGTTATCCACCAGTTCGCGCCCGTGGACACGCCGCAGGCGACCTCGCGCTTCCTGAGACACTGGCGGCCCGACATGGCGGTTTTCGTCGAAAGTGAGCTGTGGCCGAACCTCATCCTGGGCGCCCGCGACGCCGGAGCGCGGCTCGCCCTGCTGTCGGCCAGGATCACCGAGCGGAGCGCGGCCAGCTGGCGGCGCGCGCCCCGGGCGGCGGCGGCGCTCTTGCGTTCCTTCGAGCTGACCCTGGCGCAGGACGAGGACGCCGATCGGCGCCTGACCGAGCTTGGCGCAAGGGTCGACGGGCGGCTGAATCTGAAGGACTTCTCGGAACCATTGCCGGTGGACATGGCGGCCTTGTCCAAGCTGAAGTCGGAGATCGGCGCGAGGCCCGTCATCCTGGCCGCCAGCACCCATGAGGGCGAAGAGGCGATCATCGCCCAGGCCGTGGTGGCGCTGACCGAGCCCGCCCCGCTGCTGGTGATCGCGCCCCGCCATCCCGCACGGGCGGAGGCCATCATGACTTTTCTAGCGCCCCTGCCTCTCGCCCGCCGAAGCGTCGGCGACCCTGTCGGCGACAAGACCCGGGTCTACCTGGCCGACACCCTGGGCGAGATGGGGTTGTTCTACCGCCTGGCGGACATCTGTGTGCTGGGCGGCAGCCTTGTGCCTGGGATCGGGGGGCACAATCCGCTGGAAGCCGCGCGGTTGGGCCGCGCCATCGTGGCCGGCCCTCACGTAGCCAACGCCAGTGCGACCTATGAGGCCATGGCGGGCGCGGGGAGTCTGCTGATGATCTCTGGCCCCGACGACCTCGCGGTGACTCTCGACCACCTGCTGTCCAATCCGGGGGCCCGTGAAGCGCTGGGCGTCAGGGCTCAGGCCTTCGCCGAGGCCCGGGGCGGTGACTGGGATGCCGCCTGGACGAAGCTCGAAGCCATGTCGCCCCGGCTATGAGACTGAGCACCCCTCGCTGGTGGTACGTTCGCGACAACGCGCCGATGCGCGTGACGCGCCTTGTGCTGACGCCGCTGTCCTGGATCTGGGCCTGGGAGACAGCGCGCCGCCTGGCCAGGGGAAATCCCGTCGATCCCGGCGCGCCGGTGATCTGCGTCGGCAACGTCACCATGGGCGGGACCGGAAAGACGCCCGTTGTGCGCGCCATCGGCCGACGCCTGGCCGAGCGCGGAAGAGAGACGGCGGTGCTGTCGCGCGGCCATGGCGGGCGCCTGCGTGGCCCGCTCCGGGTCGACCCGGCGCGGCATTCGGCGGCGGACGTCGGCGACGAGCCCCTGATGCTGGCTGCGGACCAGACCGCCTGGATAGCCCGTGACCGGGCCGAGGGCGCGCGAGCGGCCGTGGCCGGCGGAGCCCAGGTGATCCTGATGGATGACGGCTTCCAGAGCCCCGCCGTCCGCAAGGCGCTGTCGATCCTGGTCGTGGACGGAGAGACGCGGCGAGACGAATGGCCGTTCGGCGACGGCGCGGTCTTCCCGGCCGGCCCCATGCGCGAACCCCTGGCCGCCGGCCTGGCGCGCGCGGATGCGGTGGTGCTGTTGTTGCCGGCCGACTTGCCCGAGGCCGATCCGGAACTGGTCCGTCAGTTCGGCGCCGTGCCAGTGCTGACCGCCCACCTGGAGCCCTTGTCACCGCCGCTGCCTGGTCCGCAGCTGGCCTTCGCCGGCATCGGCAAGCCCTGGAAGATGGAGCGGGCGCTGGTCGCCGCGGGCTGCGAGCTGGTCGACTTCGCGCCCTTCCCGGACCACGCCCGGATTCCGGAGGGGGTACTGCGCTTTCTGGCCCGGCGGGCGGCGGAGCACGGCGCGGGGCTGCTGACCAGCGAGAAGGACTGGGTGCGCCTGTCGCCGGAATGGCGGCGACGGGTGACGCCGTGGCCCGTCCAGGTGCGGTTCGACGACGAGCAGGCGCTGGACGACCTGCTCGCCTCGATCGGCCTTTAGACCGCGCCGGCCTTCTGGGCGAATTTCCAGGCCGCCGCGCCAAGCGCCGGCACGCGCTCGGCCATGGCCGCCGCTTGCGGGCTGTTGGCCGTGCCGTCGCGGGCGCGGCCGACAATGCCCTGGATGATCCCGGCCAGGCGGAAGATGTTGTAGGCGAAGTACCAGTTCAGGTCCGGCAGGCCGGCGCGGCCGGTCAGGCGGCAGTATTCGGCCACGTACTCGTCCATGGTCGGAATGCCATGAGCCTTGATGTCCGGCAGGGCGGCGATCGAGCCGTTCACCCACTGCATCAGCAAGTTGGTGAAGTCGGCCAGGGGATTGCCCAGGGTGGAAAGCTCCCAATCCAGCACCGCGATGACGCGCGGCTCGGTGGGATGAATGATCATGTTGTCCAGGCGATAGTCGGCGTGGACGATGGAAGTCTGGTCGTCTTCCGGGCAGGTCTTGGGCAGCCACTCGATGAGGCGCTCGACCGTTTCGATGTGTTGGGTCTCGGAGGCCTTGTACTGCTTCGTCCAGCGGTCGATCTGGCGCATCATGTAGTTGCCCGGGCGACCGAAATCCTCGAGGCCGATGGCCTTGTAGTCGGTGTTGTGCAGGTCGGCCAAAGTCTTCAGCGCGGCCATGTGGATGGCGTGGCGCTCGGCCGGTTCGTACTGGGGCAGCGTCTGGTCCCAGAGGATGCGTCCCTCGACCATGTCCATGATGTAGAACATGGTCCCGATGACGCTCTCGTCCTGGCAGAGACCATAGGTCCTGGGCACGGGGAAGCCCGTGGGGCCCAAGGCGGAAATTACGCGGTACTCGCGGTCGACGGCGTGAGCGGAGGGCAGAAGCTTGCCCGGCGGCTTGCGCCGCATGACGTATTTCCGGGTCGGCGTGCTGAGCTGATAGGTCGGGTTGGATTGTCCGCCTTTGAATTGGCGCACCTCGAGCGGACCCGAGAAGCCTTCAACGTTGGCCTGCATCCAGGCCGCCAGGCGGGACTCGTCGAAGCGGTGTGATTCCGCGACATCCTTGGTGCCTGTGTTGAGCTGTTCCCGCGCCTGTTCCGCCGCGTCCGCCATGGCTTTCCTCGCCTCTTACATTTGTTTGAAATGACTTTAGCGGCCGGGGCGACGGCTTGCAAAGCCGCATGACGCTAGGGCGCCCTGGCCGATATCCCCTAGCTCAGAGCCCTCCAGCCAATATCGGTCCGGCAAAATCCGGCGGGCCAATCAATATGCTCAATGGCGGCGTAGGCGCGATCGCGCGCCTGCCGCAAATCGACTCCGGTGGCGCAGACGTTGAGAACCCGCCCCCCCGCCGACACCAGCGCCCCGTCGGCGCGCCGGGCCGTGCCGGCGTGAAAGACCGTCACGCCAGACCCAAGGTCGCCTTCCGCGCCAGTGATGACGTCTCCGGTTCGAGGCGTTCCCGGATAGCCCGCGGCGGCCATCACCACGCAAATGGCCGCGTCGTCGCGCCAGACCGGAGCTGGCGCCTCGGCCAGGTGGCCGCCGGCGCAGGCGACCAGGTACGGGACCAGGTCGCTCTCGAGCCGAAGCATCAGGACCTGACATTCGGGGTCGCCAAAGCGGACGTTGAACTCGATGAGCTTGGGTCCCTCGGCGGTGACCATCATCTCGCAGTAGATGACGCCCCGATAGGGCGCGCCCTCGGCGGCGATTCCCCTGAAGGCTGGCTCGATCAGGGACTTGCGCGCCGCCTCGACCACCGCATCGGACAGGACCGGGGCGG
>JAFEEA010000319.1 GCA_018241335.1 Pseudomonadota bacterium | reverse complement strand
CTGGCCGGCCAGGGCGGCGCGGGTCTTGGCGTAGAGCCCGTCCAGGCGGCGCTGGGCCTCGTCCGGGGCCAGCACGGTCATGCCGTGGCCCAGGTCCTGGCCGTCCACGACGTCGTCGCAGTAGCGGCACCAGGCATAGAGCATCTCGGCGTCCGCCCGGGTCTGGGCGTCGAACAGGGCCGCGGCGGCCGCGAAGCTGCGCGAGCCCTTCTGGATCGTCTCGCGGCTGGCCTGCTCGAGGCTGACGTCGCTCATGCGGTCGCCCCGACCAGGTCCTGGACCATCAGGCCGGCCGTCGCCTTGGCCGAGCCCACCACGCCCGGCACCCCGGCGCCGGGGTGCGTGCCCGCCCCCACGAAATAAAGGTTGGGGATCACGTCGTCGCGGTTGTGGGTGCGGAACCAGGCGCTCTGGGTCAGCACCGGCTCCAGCGAGAACGCCGAGCCCTGGTAGGCGTTGAGCTCGGTCTCGAAGTCCTTGGGCGTAAAGATGCGGCTGGTCACCAGGTCGGCGCGCAGGTTCGGGATGTAGTGCTTTTCCAGGTAGTCCAGGATCCGCTCCTTGTAGCGCGGACCTTCCACCGCCCAGTCGATCTTGGCCGTGCCCAGGTGCGGCACGGGCGAGAGGGCGTAGTGGGTCGAGCACCCTGGCGGCGCCATGTCCGGATCGGTGGCGCAGGGCGAGTGAAGATAGAGGGAGAAATCCTCGGCCAATCCGTCCTTTGCGTAGATCTCGTCGATCAGGCCGCGATAGCGGTTGCCGAAGCAGATGGTGTGGTGGCGCAGGTGCGGCTGCGGCGTCTTGAGGCCGAAGTGCAGCACGAACAGCGACGGGCTGAAGCGCCGGCGCTTCAGCGCCTTGGCCACGGCCCGGCCGCGGGCGTCGTCCTTCAGCAGGGCGTCGTAGGTGTGCATGATGTCGGCGTTGGAGGCGACGGCGTCGAAGGCCTCGAAGCTGCCGTCGGCGTTGACGATGCCGGTGGTGCGCCCCTTCTCGGTGGCGATCTTACGGACCGGCGCGGACAGCCGCAGCTCGCCGCCGAGGTCCTGGAACAGCCGCGCCAGGCCCTTGACCAGGGCGTTGGTGCCGCCCTTGGCGAACCACACACCGCCGCGACGCTCCAGGGCGTGGATCAGGGCGTAGATCGACGAGGCCGCGAACGGGCTGCCGCCCACCAGCAGGGTGTGGAACGACAGCGCCTGGCGCAGGTGGTCGTCCTTCACATAGCCGCAGACCTTGTCATAGACGCTGCGGAACGCCTGCAGGCGCATCAGGTCGGGCGCCGCCGACAGCATGCTGGTGAACTGCTGGAAGGGCACGTGCCCCAGCTTCACGTAGCCTTCCTGGTAGACCTCCTCCGAGAACTTCAGGAAGCGCTTGTAGCCGGCCACGTCGGCGGGGTTGCGGCGGGCGATCTGGGCGTCCAGCTCGGCCTGGTCGTTGACGTAGTCGAAGATGTCGCCGTCTTCCCAGCACAGCCGGTAGAACGGCGAGACCGGCAGCAGGGTGACGTAGTCGGCCAGCTTGCGGCCGGAGAGGGCGAACAGCTCCTCAAGGCACGCCGGGTCGGTGATCACCGTGGGGCCGGCGTCGAAGGTGAAGCCCTCGTCCTCATAGACGTAGGCGCGGCCGCCGGGCTTGTCCCGGGCCTCGATCAGGGTGGTGGCGATGCCGGCGGACTGGAGCCGCACGGCCAGGGCGAGGCCCCCGAACCCCGCCCCGATGACGGCGACCTTCCTGGGCGCGGCGGTCATGCGGAGGCTCCCGGGGCGAAGGCGGATTGCTCGGTCAGGCAGCGCATGGCGCGGCTGACGGGTACGGGCGGCTTGCCGGTCAGAATACGGATCTTGTCCCCCATGGTGGCGTCGCCCGCGTAGAACCGCTCCACGAGCGGCTGGGGCAGGCGGTAGAAACGTTCCAGGACCCTGTAGCGCTGGTTCGGTTCGCAGGCCCGGAACATCATGCGATTCAGCAGGCGATAGTATCCTCGCCGTGTCCAGGCCGCCTTGGAGACGGCCTCGGTCATCTTACGGATGGCGGCGCTGGTCAGATCAGGCGCGGCCGCCACGGCCTCGGCCATGCGCGCCGCGTCCGGCAGAGAATAGCCGGTCGTCGGCTGGAAGAGGGCGCTGCGCAGGCCGACCTCGGGCACCCCGGGCGTCGCGGCGGCCCAATAGGCGTCGATGTGGCCGGCCAGGGCGATCGGCAGGACGCCTTCCTCCTCGCGCTCGACCTCGGCCACGGTCCAGCCGTTCTGCGCCGCGTAGGCGTCGATCTCGCGGCCGATGGCGGCGCGGTCCAGGGCGGGACCGTCGCTGTAGCGGGTGTCCTCGATCAGGAGCCGGTCCGGGCCCAGCGGCAGGACATAGAGGAAGCGATAGCCGTCCAGCTGCGGCACGGTGGCGTCCATGACGATGGGGCGCGTCAGGCCGTGCGGCGCGGCCAGGCGAACTTCACGGCCGATGAACTTCTGCCAGCCCAGCGCCAGGTCGGGGCTTCGGCGCGGGCCGCGGCCGTCGATGACCAGCGGCGCGGAAAGGGCGCGCCCGTCCTTCAGGCGCACGGCGTCCGGCGTCACCTCGGCGATATCGACGCCCAGCCACGCGTCCTCGTCCATCAGGGGGGCGACGACCTGGTGCAGGCGCTCGGAACTGATCGCCCGGTAGGCGGTCGTCAGGCTGCGCCGATGCGCGGGGAAGCGGATGTCGTAGCCGGCCCACTCGGCCACGAAGAGCGGACGCAGCCAGTCGCCGATGGCCGGTGAAACGTCGGTGGCGAAGTGGCACCAGGTGTGCTGGCCGCCGATGGTCGCCTCGCGCTCCAGCATGACCACGCGCAGGCCCGGCCGCAGGGCCTTCAGGCGCATGGCGATCAGGCTGTTCGCGAGCCCGCCGCCCGCCAGGACGACGTCGGCCCGAGTCTGCGCGGCGTTCATGCCCTGCCTCTAGCATGCAAGCGCGGGGATGGGGCTAGCGTCGATTGCGCCGAACAGCGCGAACCGCTACGCGATGCCGCAATTCAGCAGGCGGAGCCCACCATGACCGAAGCGCGGATCATCGACTTCAAGGCCGCCGCCGAGCG
>JAFEEA010000318.1 GCA_018241335.1 Pseudomonadota bacterium | reverse complement strand
GACTTCGAGGCGATGTCGAAGAACCGCTCCGGATCCAGGCCCAGCTTCTCGGCCAGGGCGAAGCCTTCGCAGACGCCCAGCATGGAGATGCCCAGCACCATGTTGTTGCAGATCTTTGCCGCTTGGCCGGCCCCCGCGCCGCCGGCGTGGATCACGGCGCGCGCCATGGGGGTCAGCACGGCCTCGACCTCGCCGAAGAGGGCGTCGTCACAGCCCACCATGAAGGCCAGGGTTCCGGCGTCGGCCGCCATGATGCCGCCCGAGACGGGCGCGTCGGCGGCGCGCAGGCCCGCCGCCTTGGCCTGCTCGGCCACGGCCCGGGCGCTGTCCACATCGATGGTGGAGCAGTCGATCAGCAGGGTTCCCTGCCGCGCCGAGGGGATCACATCCCTGGCCCAGACCTCGCGCACATGCGCGCCGGCCGGCAGCATGGTGATCACCGTGTCGGCGTCAGCCACCGCCTCGGCGGCGCTGGCGGCGACCTGGCAGCCGTTGGCCCTGGCCTTGTCCAGCGCGGCGGGGACCAGGTCGAAGGCGATCACGGCGTGGCCGGCCTTGACCAGGTTGGCCGCCATGCCGCCGCCCATATTGCCGAGACCGATGAAGGCGATGGTCATGCCGTAGTTCCTCTAGTCCAGGGGGGTCCAATCGTTCGCCAGCGGCGCGAAGATGGCGTCGATGTCGCTGTCCGTGACGCCGGCCAGGTCAGGCGGGTTCCAGCGGGGCGCATTGTCCTTGTCGACGATCACCGCGCGCACGCCTTCGCGGAACTCGGCGCTGGTCCCGACGCGGCAGGCGACGCGGTACTCGGTGACCATTTCCTCGGCGAAGCTCCTGGCCTTCAATCCCTCGGCCAGCAGGCGGGCCGAGACCTTCATGCTGGTCGGCGACTTGGTGGTCAGCAACCGCGCCTGGTCCTTGGCCCAGGCGGAAGGATCGGTGGCCAGGGCGGCCATCACCTCTTCCACCCGGTCGTGGGCGAACAGGCGGTCGATCTCGTGGCTGAGAGCCCCGATCGGCGCCGGGCCAGGATCGGCGTGGAAACTCTGCAGCACCTGCTCGACCTGCTCCGAGTCCGCCGCCAGGGTCTCCTTCAGCGCCTCCAGATCGCCGCTCTCGACGTAGTGGGTGGCTATCCCCAGGGCCAGGCAGTCAGCCGCCTTGATGCGCGCGCCGGTAAGGGCGAGGTAGAGCCCGGCCCGGCCCGGCAGCCTGGGCAGGAACCAGCCGCCGCCGACGTCCGGGAAGAGGCCGATGCCCGTCTCCGGCATGGCCAGGGTGGTGCGCTCTGTGGCCACGCGAAAGCGCGCCGTCCAAGACAGCCCGACGCCGCCGCCCATGGTCACCCCGTCCATGATCGTCACGATCGGCTTGGGGTAGGCCTCCATCAGGGCGTTCAACCGGTACTCGATGAAGAAGAAGTTCCGCGCGCCCGAGCCGTCGCCCGCCGCGCTGTCAGCCAGGAAGCGGATGTCGCCGCCCGCGCAGAAGCCCCGCTCGCCGACATGGTCGATCATCACCGCGTGAACGCCGGGGTCGTCCCGCCATTGCAGCAGTGCGGCCGTCATGCCCTCGCACACAGCGGTGTTGAGGGCGCCCAGCGCCTTGGGCCGGTTGATGCTCAGGCGCCCCAGCGCGCCCTCGCGCCGGACGATGACCTCGGGTTCCTCACTCATCCCTTGAGCATCTCCCGGGCGATGATCACGCGCATGATCTCGTTGGTGCCCTCCAGGATCTGGTGGACCCTCAGGTCACGGACGATCCGCTCCAGCGGATAATCCTTCAGGTAGCCATAGCCGCCGTGGAGCTGCAGCGCCTGGTTGGCCACCTCGAATCCGGCGTCGGTGGCGAAACGCTTGGCCATGGCGCAGTACTTGGTCGCATTGGGATCGCCGGCGTCCATCGCCGACGCCGCACGACGCACCATCAGACGCGCCGCCTCCAGTTCGGTCGCCATGTCGGCCAGGCGGAACTGAAGGGCCTGGAAATCGGCCAGGGGCCGGCCGAACTGCTTGCGGGTCGCCAGGTGCGCCTGGGCCGTCTCCAACGCCAGCCGCCCGCCGCCCAACGAACAGGAGGCGATGTTCAGCCGCCCGCCGTCCAGTCCGGCCATGGCGAAGCGGAACCCCTGACCCTCGTCCCCCACCCGGTTGGCGGCCGGAACGCGCACCCCGTCGAAGTGCACCATGGCCGTGGGCTGGCTCATCCAGCCCATCTTGCGCTCCTGCGCCCCGAACGAGAGGCCGGGCATGTCCTTCTCGACCACGAAGGTGGAGACGCCCCGCGCCCCGGCGTCGCTCGTGCGGGCCATCACGACATAGATGTCCGAGGCTCCCGCCCCCGAGATGAAGGCCTTGGCCCCGTTCAGCACGTAGTCGTCGCCGTCCCGTCGGGCGGTGGTCGCCAGCGATGCGGCGTCCGACCCCGCGCCCGGCTCGGTCAGGCAATAGGAGGCGATCAGCTCCATGCTGGTCAGGCGCGGCAGGTAGCGCTGGCGCAGGTCGTCGGACCCGAACCGGTCGATCATCCACGAGGCCATGTTGTGGATCGAGATGAAGGCCGCCGTGGAGACGTCGCCATGGCTGAGGGCCTCGAAGATCAGCGACGCGTCCAGCCGGCCAAGGCCTGAGCCGCCCACGTCCTCGCGCACATAGATGCCCGCGAAGCCCAGGGCCGCGGCCTGGCGCAGGACGTCCACGGGAAAATGCTTCTCTTCGTCCCAGCGCGCCGAATGGGGGGCCAGCTCGGCCTCGGCGAAGGCGCTGGCGGCGTCCCAGATCGCCTGCTGGTCCTCGGTGAGGTCGAACGCCATGGCGCCCTACCGCATGGTCGGGATGACGAAGCTGGAGTCGGCGGAGACGTCGCCCTCCGGCCAGCGCGCCGTCACCGTCTTGACCTTGGTGTAGAAGCGCACACCCTCCATGCCGTGCTGGTTGGCGTCGCCGAAGGCGCTGCGCTTCCAGCCGCCGAAGGTGTGATAGGCCACCGGCACCGGGATCGGCACGTTGATGCCCACCATGCCGACATTGACCCGCGAGGCGAACTCACGCGCCGCGCGGCCGTTGCGGGTGAAGATGGCGACGCCGTTGCCGTACTGGTGCGCGGACGGCAGGGCGAGGGCCTCCTCGAAGCTCTCGGCGCGGACCATCTGCAGCACAGGGCCGAAGATTTCGTCCTGGTACGTCTTCATGCCCGGC
>JAFEEA010000317.1 GCA_018241335.1 Pseudomonadota bacterium | reverse complement strand
CCGACACGCCGTCCTATGCGGCGGCGGAACTGACCTGGGCCCTGGTGCTGGCCGCCATGCGCGCCCTGCCCCAGCAGGTCCAGGCGCTGAAGGAAGGGCGCTGGCAGACCGGCGTCGGCCAGACCCTGCGCGGCAAGACGCTGGGGATCTTCGGCTATGGGCGCATCGGCGCGGTGGTCGCCGGCTACGGCCGCGCGTTCGGGATGGTGGTCCAGGTCTGGGCGCGAGAGGCGTCCCTGGCCCGCGCCCAGGTCGACGGATACGCCGCCGCGCCGTCCAAGGCGGCGTTCTTCGAGACCAGCGACGTGGTCAGCCTGCACATGCGCCTGGTGGACGCCACGCGCGGCATCGTCGGGCCGGAGGACCTGGCGCGGATGGGGCCGCTGGCCCTCCTGGTCAACACCAGCCGCGCGGGGCTGATCGCGCCCGGCGCCCTGGAAGCGGCGCTGGAGGCCGGGCGGCCGGGCCTGGCGGCGGTGGACGTCTTCGAGCAGGAGCCGGTGCTGGGGGGCGAGCACCCGCTGCTGGCGCTGCCCAACGCCGTCTGCACGCCGCACATCGGCTATGTCACCCGCGACGAATACGACCTGCAGTTCACCGACATCTTCGACCAGATCGTCGCCTTCGCGGCCGGCGCGCCGATCAATGTGATCAATCCGGAGGTCCTGCCCCGCTGAACGGCCAGTCGCCGAGCGGTTCGATCCGCGCGCCATCGAAGGCGACCAGGTGCAGGCGGTCCAGGCGGCCGGCGATGTCGATCGGCGCGCGGCCGATGTTCGTCGCCAGGGCCATCGCCTGAGACGGTGTCGGCAGCACGCCCACGGTGACATGCGGCTCGAAGGCGATGTCGGTCCGCAGGTCGCCGGCGAACGGGCCGGCGTAGAGCGCCCGGTGCAGGGCCCGCAGCTCGGCCTCGCCCTCGGCCGGCATCAGGAACAGGTGGTCGCCGGCGGCCACGAGCCGGTCCAGGCGCCAGGCGATCGGCGCGGTCCGCGCGGCGACGGCCGCGACATGCGCCTTCGCCGTCTCCGGTCCGGCGGCCCGGGCGCCGAACACCAGGGTGAAGTGGGGCGCCACGAGGCGCACCTGCGGGTCGTGCGCCTGGCGTATGGCGGCGATGCGCCGATCGTCCTCCGGCGATAGGGCCAGGGGCGCGATCACGTAGAGCGGCGCCGTCACGCCCAGTCCGCGGCGTTGCGCAGGCGGATGCCGCTGGCGTGGACGGTGGTGTCCCAGACGTCCTTGAGCGGGCGCAGGGAGGTCATCACCCGCACCTCGACGTCCGCCGCCGCCAAGGCCGCGGGCAGGTCGGTCAGGGTCTCCACGGCCAGGGGCGTCACGGGCTCGCGACTGACCCACATGCCGGCTTCCTCGTAGGCGAAGGGCTCGGCGGGCAGGTCGTAGCGGTGCAGGCTGGCCGTGCGCCAGCGCTCGAACCAGGCCCACTCGATGTGGGCGATCATCCGGCAGTCGCGGCCGTCCCAGAAGCGGCGCGCGTCTTCGGGGCTTGTGTCGGGCGTGCGCCAGAGCAGGATGCGGGGACAATCGCGCGGGAAGAGGTACATGGGCTGGCGCAGCTCGTCGATCGCCCAGACCAGGGGGCCGTTCAGCCAGTCCTTGCCCGGCGGGCGCTCGGAGGGCGTGCGCACGGGGCGCGGGTCGAAGCGGGCGATGGCCGGATCGTCGCTGAAATGAAACAGCCGCATCGCCCCTCCCCTCGCCGCCAACCCCGCTCGGCTCCGGTCTCCGGAACCGCACCCCGGCGGGTCGGTTAGCCCAGCATGGCCAGCCCCGACACCCAGCTCAAGACCTACCGCGCCAAGCGCGATTTCACCCGCACGGCGGAGCCCAGCGGCAAGGCCAGGGTGGCGCCGTCGAAGCGGCTGCGCTTCGTGATCCAGAAGCACGCGGCGACACGGCTGCACTACGACCTGCGCCTGGAGCTGGGCGGGGTGTTCAAGTCGTGGGCGGTGACCCGTGGGCCGTCGCTCGACCCGCACGACAAGCGCCTGGCGGTGGAGGTCGAGGACCATCCGCTGGACTACGGCGACTTCGAGGGGACCATCCCCGAGGGCGAGTATGGCGGCGGCGCGGTTCAGCTGTGGGACCGCGGCTATTGGGCCCCGGAGCCGGGCGAAGACCCCCACGAGGCGCTGCAGAAGGGCGACCTGAAGTTCGTGCTGGAGGGCGAGCGCCTGCACGGGAGCTGGGTGCTGGCGCGCATGCGCCGGCGGGGCAATGAGAAGCGCGACAACTGGCTCTTGATCAAGCACCGCGACGAGGCCGCGCGCGAGGGCGACCACGACGCCCTGCTGGCCGAGGACCGCTCGGTGGGCTCGGGGCGGACCATGGCGGCCATCGCCGAGGGCAAGGGCAAGGGACCGAAGCCGTTCATGCTGGCGGCCAAGGGGAACGGCGCGGGCGACGCGGTCTGGCGTTCGCGGCCCAACCCCGGCTCCACGGCCGCGGCCGCGCCGAAAGTCTCCGGCCGCGCGAAGGCCAAGGCGGCCAAGGCGGCGGAGCGAATGCCGGAGTTCGTCGAACCGCAGCTGACGCGGCCGGTGGACCGGCCGCCCGGCGGCGCCGGCTGGGCGCACGAGATCAAGTTCGACGGCTATCGGATGCAGCTGCGCGTGCAGGGCGGCAAGGCCGCCTTGCGCACCCGCAAGGGGCTGGACTGGACATCCAAGTTCCCCGCCATCGCCCGCGAGGCCGCCGTCCTGGGCGACGCCCTGATCGACGGCGAGGTGGTGGCCCTGGACGCCGACGGGTCGCCCGACTTCGCCGCCCTCCAGGCCGCGCTGTCAGACAATGACGACAAGGACCTGATTTTCTTCGCCTTCGATATTCTGTTCTCAGGCGGACTGGACCTGCGCGCTCTTCCGCTCGCCGAACGCAAGGCGGCCCTGGCCCGGGTGCTGGCGGACAAGCCGGGCGAGCGCATCCGCTATGTGGACCACTTCGCCGCGGCCGGCGACGCGGTGCTGCGCTCGGCGTGCCGCATGGACCTGGAGGGGATCGTCTCCAAGCGCCTGGACGCCCCCTATCGCTCGGGCCGGGGCGACGCCTGGACCAAGGCGAAGTGCCGCGCCGGCCACGAGGTCGTCATCGGCGGCTGGACGAGCACCCGCGGCGCTTTCCGCTCGCTGATCGCGGGGGTCTATCGGGACGGCAGGTTGGTTCATGTGGGGCGCATCGGCACGGGCTTTTCGGCGG
>JAFEEA010000316.1 GCA_018241335.1 Pseudomonadota bacterium | reverse complement strand
AGGGGCTGAACGCGGCGGCGCGTCAGCCGAAGGTCTTGCGGGCCTTGACGTAGAACATCTGGCCGAAGTGGATGTCGCGGGTGTCGGTGATCGGATCGCTGGGCTGGCTGCGCGGGCCGGGGAAGTATTCGCGGATGTGCTCGAAGCCGCGGGCGGTGGCGTTGTCGAACTCGGCGCGCAAGGTCAGGTCCGGTCGGGGCTTGTACTCGATGTGGAAGGCCACCCAGGTCTTCAGCCGGTCGGTGTCGATCTCGTTGAAGCGGTAATAGGTCTCGCGCCAGGCGCCGAAGATGTCGATGCCCCAGGTGGACTTCCAGCGGGGCAGCCCCTGGGTGAAGTGAACCTCGGTGTCGTAGTGGTGCAGGCCCGAGATCTCGCGTTTGCGGCCGGTGGTGGGGTCGGTGACCGAGGACTGGCGAAGCGTGCCGACGGCGGTCAGCACCCCGTGCGGGATGTGCAGGCGGTCGGTGGGCAGGTTGAGGTTCAGGGCCAGCTCGTTCTTTTCGCCCGCGCCGATGTTGCCGGGGGTGTCGAAGGCCCCCGTCGGATCGGGGATGCGGTCGGCGACGTCGCGCAGCCAGAAGTGGCGGGCGGTCACGGTGACCTGGGCGCCGCCCCAGAAGCGGTGGTCGACCGCGGCCTCGACGACCCAGTCCTGCTGCGGGTTGAGGTTCGGGTTGCCGCCGTGGACGGTGCCCCCGCCCAGGGTGGCGGCCGAGGCGGTGAAGTCGTCGAAGTTCAGCTGGCCCACTTCCCGCTCGCCGCGCAGCCGGATCTGGTCGTTCGGGCCGGGCGACCAGCTGATCACGATCCGGGGCTTGGGATCGAACAGCGAGCGTGAGGACGACACGTCGCCGGAGGAGGCGATGGCCGAAGCCTCGGCCCGGATGCCCGTCTCGATCGTCAGGCTCGGGCGCGCTCGCCAGGTGGCGGTGGCGAACAGCTCGCCGCGCTTTTCGGTGACCTCGACATTGGCGGCGGGCAGGGGGATCGTCAAGCCGTGGTCGGCATAGAGGGTGTGGCTGCGCAGCCAGTTGTAGGCGCCCTCGCCGCCGGCCTCGAGGTTCAGGGTCGGGGTGACGGCGTAGCGCAGGGTGGTGCGCACGATGCTTTCGCGGGTCGACTTGTCGAGCACGAACCGCTGGTCGACCGTCGTGCCCGCCAGCCGGTAGTCGTAGTTGTTCACCCCGAACTGCTGCAGCACGAAGGTCTCGCTGGTCAGGCGCGCGGCGAGGGGCCGTTCATAGCGCAGGCCGAGCTCGTAGGTGTCCTGGTCCTGGTGGTCGTGCTCGCGCTCCTGCCCGCGGGGCCCCTGGAAGTCGTCGGTCAGGTGGGCGTCGTAGGGATTGATGAAGACCGTGCCATCGACCTTCAGCTTGCCGCCGAGCACGTGCGTCTCCGCCGCGCCGGTGAGCTTGTAGTTGGAGGCGAGGCCCTGGCCATACTCCTGGCCGCGGTCGATCATCGTCTGGCCCTGGCGAACGGTGCGCGGCCCGTCGCCGACGCCGTCGTCGATGCCGGTGGCGACCAGCAGCGAGCCCTCCAGGGCCAGGTCGCCCGACCGGCGCGATCCCTCGACCCGGAGGCCGCGCGAGGTCTGGCCGCTGACCGCGAAGGTGCCGGCGACCTGGACGGTGAGCTTCAGGCCGCTGTCCTCGCGCCGCACGACGTTGGCGATGACCGTCTTGCCCTGCATGTCGACGCCGGGGGCGCCGCCACGGATCAGGTCGATGCGCGCCACCTGGGTGGCGGGGATGCGCTTGAGGATTTCGTCCAGGGGATCGCCCTTGGACGCGGGGCGCGCCCCGTCGATCAGCACATTGCCCGCCGCCCCGCCGAAGCCGCGAACGCTGTCGCCCTTGTCGAAGGCGAAGCCCGGCAGGAGATTGACCATGTCGAGCGCGGTCGTGGGGTTGGAGGCCGAGAAGCAGCCCGGGGTGAAGCTGACCGTCGACTGGCCCCGCGCGAGGTTGGCGGCGGTGACGACGCCGGCGGTGGAGCCCGAGCCGTCACGCGGCGCGGCCGTGGCGGCGCAGGTCCCCGGCTGAGTGTTCCCCGGCTGGGCGTTCCCCTGCTGGGCCGCGCCCGCCTTCGAGGCGTCACCCTGCGCGAGGGCCGCCGCGAGCACCCAACCGATGGCCATGTTTCCTCCCTGAAACGAGCGCATTGCTCGCAAGGGTGGAGACGAGTGGCCAGTTAATTCGCCGTAAGACGCCGGCGGGGCAGACGGCGCCCCAAACGGGCGGGTTGCTTAGACGGACGTGCCGCCGACGGTCAGGCCGGTGATCTTCAGCGACGGCTGGCCCACGCCCACCGGAACGCTCTGCCCGGCCTTGCCGCAGACGCCGACGCCGGTGTCGAAGCCGAAGTCGTCGCCGATCATCGTCACCCGGGTCAGGGCCGACGGGCCGTCGCCGATCAGGGTGGCGCCCTTGACCGGGGCGGTGATCTTGCCGTCCTCGATCAGGTACGCCTCGGTGCACTGGAAGACGAACTTGCCATTGGTGATGTCGACCTGGCCGCCGCCGAGGTTGGCGCAGTAGAGGCCGCGCTTGGTCGAGGCGATCATGTCGGCCTGCTTGTCGGTCCCGGCCATCATGGCGGTGTTGGTCATCCGCGGCATGGGCATGTGGGCGAAGGACTGGCGCCGGGCGTTGCCGGTGGGGGTCAGGCCCATCAGGCGCGCGCTCTGGCGGTCGTGCATGTAGCCGACCAGCACCCCGTCCTCGATCAGGATAGTGCGCTCGGTGGGCGTGCCCTCGTCGTCGATGGTCAGCGAGCCGCGGCGGCCGGGGATGGAGCCGTCGTCGAAGACGGTGACGCCGGGCGCGGCCACCCGCTCGCCGATGCGGCCGGAGAAGGCCGACGCGCCCTTGCGATTGAAGTCGCCTTCAAGGCCATGGCCCACCGCCTCGTGCAGCAGCACCCCGTTCCACGCCGGGCCCAGGACCACGTCCATCTCGCCGGCCGGGCAAGGGATGGAGTCGAGGTTGACCAGGGCCTGGCGCAGCGCCTCGTCCACCTGCTCGCGCCAGCGGTCGGGAGAAATCCAGGCGTCGAAGCCGGCGCGGCCGCCGGCGCCGGCGAAGCCACTCTCGCGCCGGCCGTCCTTTTCCACGGTGATGGAGACGTTGATGCGCACCAGGGGGCGCACGTCGCGGATCAGCCGCCCGTCGGCGCGCACGATCTCGACCACCCGCCGCTCGCCGGCCAGGGAGGCCATCACCTGCACCACCCGCGGGTCTCGCGCGCGGGAAAAGGCGTC
>JAFEEA010000315.1 GCA_018241335.1 Pseudomonadota bacterium | reverse complement strand
GAGAGGGTGGCGGCGGCGACGATGGCGCTGTCGGAGATGCGCACCCCGTGGTGCACCTCGTACTTCTCCTTGAGGCCGCGCAGGATCGAGACAGTGTCCTCCACCGTCGGCTCGCCCACGAACACCGGCTGGAAGCGCCGCGCCAGGGCGGCGTCCTTCTCCACGTGCTTGCGGTACTCGTCGAGGGTGGTGGCGCCGACGCAGTGCAGTTCGCCGCGCGCCAGGGCGGGCTTGAGCAGGTTGGAGGCGTCCATGGCCCCGTCGGTCTTGCCGGCCCCGACCAGGGTGTGCATCTCGTCGATGAACAGGATGATCGAGCCCTCGGCGGCGGTGACCTCGCCGAGGACGGCCTTGAGGCGCTCCTCGAACTCGCCGCGGTACTTCGCGCCGGCGATCAGCGAGCCCATGTCGAGGGCCAGCAGCTTCTTGTCCTTGAGGGATTCCGGCACGTCGCCGTTGACGATGCGCAGGGCCAAGCCCTCGACGATGGCGGTCTTGCCGACGCCGGGCTCGCCGATCAGGACGGGGTTGTTCTTGGTGCGGCGCGACAGGACCTGGATGGTGCGGCGGATCTCCTCGTCGCGGCCGATCACCGGGTCCAGCTTCTGGTCGCGTGCGGCCTGGGTCAGGTCGCGGGCGTAGCGCTTCAGGGCGTCGTAGCCTTCCTCGGCCGAGGCGCTGTCGGCGGTCTTGCCCTTGCGCACCGCGGCGGCGGCGTCCTCCAGGGCCTTGGCGGCGGCGCCGGAGGCGGTGATGGCCTTGGCCGCCTCGCCGCCTTCCTTGGCGATGGCGATCAGCAGGCGCTCGGTGGTGACGAAGGCGTCGCCGGCGGCCTTGGCGTCGGCCTCGGCCTTGGCGAAGACAGAGGCCGTCTCGGGCTTCATGTAGAGCTGGCCCGAGCCGCCCTCGACCTTGGGAGTCTTCGCCAGCAGCGCCTCGACAGCCTGGTCGGCGGCGTCGGGCCGGCCGCCGGCGTTCTGGATCAGGGTGCGCGACAGGCCGTCCTTCTCCTCCAGCAGGACCTTGAGCAGGTGCTCGGGCGCGAGCTGCTGGTGGCGGCGGGCGAGCGCCAGGGACTGGGCCGACTGGACGGCCTGCTTGGCGCGGTCGGAGTAGAGATCGATGTTCATGGCTTCCCCAAGACTAGGCGGAATGAACCCTGCGCGGGTTCCCGTCCGGTCGCCTTGACGAAGCGCAACCGGCTTGGGGCGGATGTAGGTGTGGCGCCGAGGCCACACAATGGGGCCCGCGGGATTTTGGCCGAGCACGGCTCCTAGCCGCGCAGGAAGCGGCCCAGTTCGGAGGCGTCGACGGGCTTGGCCAGGATCGGCACGTCGCGCAGGTCAGGGCGGACGCCCGCGGGGCCGTAGCCGGTCAGGAAGGCGAAGGGCCGGCCATCGCGGCGCAGGGTGTCGGCCACGTCGAAGGAGGTTTCGCCCTCCCCCAGGTTGACGTCTAGCAGGGCGGCGTCGAACTGGCCGGCCCGGACCAGGGACATGGCCTCGGCGGCGGTGGCGGCCGAACCGGCGACCACGCAGCCGAGATCGGCCAGCAGGTCCTCGATCAGGATGGCCACCATGGCCTCGTCCTCGACCACGAGCACCCGCCTATGCATCGGCGTGCCGATTGAGGGCGTCCTCGCGGACGGAGCGCAGGCGCGCGTCGAGGGTGCAGATCAGGCCCCGGGGATCGAAATCGACCTTGCTGGCGCCGTCGAGATCGCGGGCCAGGGCTTCGATCATCCGCGAGCCGAAGCCGCGGCGCTGTGGTGGAGCGACGAGCGGCCCGCCAGTCTCGCGCCAGATGAGCCGCAGGGCGTCTTCCTCCCGCGTCCAGCCAATGTCGAGCTGGCCGCGCTCGCCGGACAGGGCGCCATACTTGACCGCGTTCGTGAACAGCTCATGCAGGATCATGCAGAGCGCCAGGGAGGCCTTGGGGGTCAGGCGCGCAGAGGGGCCGTGAATGGCGATGCGCGTGCGGTCGCCGGCCAGGACGGCCTGGCTCACCACGTCGGCGACGTCGGCGCCTTCCCAGCTTTCCCGGGTGAGGACGTCATGGCCGCGCGCCAGGGCCAGCAGACGGCTGGTCAGTGACAGGCGCGCCTCGTCGAGGTCGCCCGCGGTGCGCAGGGTCTGGCCGGCCACCGCCTGGACCGTGGCCAGGGTGTTCTTCACCCGGTGGTTCAGTTCGTTCAGCATCAGGCGCTGGCGGGCTTCGGCCTGGGTGCGCTCGGTGATGTCACGCATGATGCCGGTGAAGAAGCGCCGGCCGCCGGCGCGCCACTCGGCCACCGACAGCTCCAGCGGGAAGGTCGATCCGTCCTTTCGCAGCCCCTCGACCTGACGGCCGATGCCGATGATCCGACGCTCCCCCGTCCGGCGGTAGCGGGCGAGGTAGCCGTCGTGCGCGGCATGGTGTGGCTCGGGCATCAGCATATTGACGTTGCGCCCCATCACCTCGGAGGCGGCATAGCCGAACAGGCGCTCCGCCGACGGGTTGAAGGCGGCCACGCAGCCCATCTCGTCGATTACCGCGATGGCGTCCACGGCGGTGTCCACGATCGCCCGGTATCGGGCCTCGTCGCCTTCTGGGGGCGCCGCCGTTCGCGGCGACGCTCGATGGGACTTCGCCAAGCTCGTTTCCTCAGCACTATGACTGTCACTATCGCACAGGAAGCGACAGACTGGTAAACAACCCCCAGGCGCCGACACCAGATCCGGCCGGCCGCGATTTCATGTCGCGCCGCGGCCGCCAGCCCCGGCGCCGCAAGGCGTGCGCGCGTCCTCGGCGCTCTTGCGAGGACCCCGGACCGCGCCCAACTGACGCATGAATGGAAACCATGCGCTCTCGGTCATGCCCCCTTCAGATTCGCGCGCGTAGCCTTTGGGCAACACGACCAGGGAGACGCAACCGACGACCGAACCCGATGGCTCGATCTGCGTTCGAAACCATGAAGACCAGGGACAAGACCAAGGGAGTTCGAAAGGTGTCGACCAAGCGGGCGACGGGGGTTCTGGCGTTGGGATGGGCGTGCTTCGAGAGCGCCGCCACCGGGCGGACCGAGCACCGGCCGACCAGCGCCGACTTTCCCGAGACCGTCGTGCGGCGCACCACCTTCACCGCCGGCGCGGGCCTGGGCTGGAAGATCAGCGCGCTGGAGACGCCGCGCGAAACGCCCGCCCCCTGGAAGATCGTGGTCATCACCGGGGCGCCGTCCTGGGCCGAGTACTGGGCGCCCGTGATGGCCGCCCTGCCCGCCGACCGCGAGATGCTGGTGGTCGACCGGCCCGGGTTCGCCGCCAGCGAGCCGGCCATCTGCGT
>JAFEEA010000314.1 GCA_018241335.1 Pseudomonadota bacterium | reverse complement strand
CAGAGGGAGAAGGAGGGGCCCGCGCCGAAGGCGTGGGAGGATGAGGGGTTCAGGCGTCGCGGCCCGACAACGATAGGAGCCAGATCATGACCAACCGAACCGGCGGCTGCTTCTGCGGCGCCATCCGCTACGAACTGACCGCCGAGCCGGTGTTCCAGGTCGCCTGCCACTGTCGGGCCTGCCAGTACGCCTCCGGCGGCGCGCCGACCCTGGCGATGATCGTGCCGCGCGCGGCGCTGAAGGTCACCAAGGGAACGCCGAGGACCTACTGGGCGGAAGCCGACAGCGGCAACAAGGTCGGGCGCAGCTTCTGTGAAGCCTGCGGGTCGCCGGTGTTCTCCGAGCCCTCCGCCAGCGACATCGCGGTGATCAAGGTGGGGAGCCTGGACGATCCGTCTGACTTCAAGGTCCAGGCCGACATCTGGATGAAGGCCGCCCAGCCGTGGCACGTGGCCCACGAAGGCGCCTTCCAGGTCGAGGGCAATCCGGGCTAAGCGCCCCCATCAACCCTGGGGACGCCGATGGCCAGATACGACTTCGCCTCTGACAACACCGCCGGGGCCATGCCCGAGGTGATGGACGCCCTGGTGGCGGCCAACGCCGGCCACGCCGCCGGCTATGGCGCCGATCACATCGGCAAGCGCGCCAGCGAGCTGATCCGGGCCCTGCTGGACGTGGACGCGGAGGTGCGCTTCGCCGCCAGCGGCACGGCGGCCAACGCCCTGACCCTGGCGGCCCTGGCCCAGCCGCACGAGGCGGTGGCCTGCCACGAGCATTCCCACATCGCCACCGACGAGACCGGAGCGCCGGGCTTCTTCGGCTCGGGGCTGGGCATGCTGACCTTGCCGGGGGCGTCCGGGCGTATCGAGCCCAAGGCCCTGGACGCGGTCCTGGCCCGGCCGGACCAGCCGCACTGGCAGTCCGCGGCGGCCCTGTCGGTGACCAACGCCACGGAGTACGGGGCCGTCTATGCCGAAGCCGACCTCAGCCTTCTGATCGGGGCCGCCAAGGCCAAGGGGCTGAAAGTCCATCTGGACGGCGCGCGCCTGGCCAATGCGGCGGCCTTCGGCTTCGACGTCAAGGCAGTGAAGCGGCTGGGCGTCGACGTGCTGGTGCTGGGCGGGACCAAGGCCGGATCGACGCCGACCGAGGCCATCGTCCTTCTGGACAAGGGCCTGGAGCGCCGGTTCGGCGCGCGGCTGAAGCACGGCGGCCAGCTGGTCTCCAAGGCCCGTTTCCTGGCCGCGCCCTGGATCGGCATGCTGGAGAGCGGCGCCTGGGCCGCCCGCGCCGCCCACGCCAACGCCATGGCCCGCAAGCTGGCCGCCCTGTCGCCGTTCCGGGTGACCCATCCGGTGGAGGCCAACGCGGTGTTCGTGGAGATGGACGACGCGACGTTGAAGCGCCTGCACGGCGCGGGCTGGTTCGTCTATCGCTTCATCGACGGGTCGGTGCGGTTCATGTGTTCTTGGGCCACGACGGCGGAAGCCGTGGAAGAGCTGGGGCAGGCCCTGGCCAAGGTGCGGGAGGCCTGAAGGCCGTGAAGGTGATCATCGCCGGCGCCGGCATCGGCGGCCTGACCCTGGCGCTCAGCCTCAAGGCGGCTGGCATAGACGACATCGACATCTACGAGGCGGCGCACGAGCTTCGCCCCGTGGGCGTCGGCATCAACCTCCTGCCCCACGCAGTGCGCGAACTGACCGAGCTGGGCCTGGCGGACGCCATCGCAGAACGGGCCGTGGCCACCGAGGCGCTGATGTACGCCAACCGCTTCGGCCAGGAGATCTGGCGCGAGGCGCGCGGGCGCTTCGCCGGCTACGACTGGCCGCAGTATTCCATCCACCGCGGCGCCTTGCAGATGCTGCTGCTGGACGCCTGCCGCGAGCGCCTCGGCGCCGACCGCGTCCACGCCGGGCGGCGCGTGGCCCTGGCCGAGAACCGAGCGGACGGCGTGACCGTGCGCCTCGCCGACGCCGCCGGCGGCGCGGAGACGACGGCGAGCGGGGACGTGCTGGTGGGCGCCGACGGCATCCACTCCGCCCTGCGCGCCCACTTCTATCCGGACGAGGGCCCGCCGGTCTGGAACCACCGGGTGCTTTGGCGCGGGGTCAGCCGGGCCGAGCCCTTCCTGGGCGGGGCGACCATGATCATGGCCGGCCACCAGAACCAGAAATTCGTCTGCTACCCCATCGACCCGCGGCCCGACGCGCAAGGCCGGGTGCTGCTGAACTGGATCGCCGAGCTGAACCTGCCGGAGACCAGCATCTGGCGGCGCGAGGACTGGAACCGCCCGGGCCGGCTGGCGGACTTCCTGCCCCGGTTCGCGGACTGGCGGTTCGGCTGGATGAACGTGCCGGCCCTGATCGAGGCGGCCGAGCGGGTCTATGAATATCCCATGGTCGACCGCGAGCCGGTGGCGCGCTGGACCTTCGGGCGGGCGACCCTGCTGGGCGACGCCGCCCACGCCATGTACCCGATCGGCTCCAACGGCGCCTCCCAGGCCATCCTCGACGCCCGGACCCTGGCCTATCGGCTGGCGGTGAGCGACACCGTCGACGAGGCGCTGGAGACCTATGACGAGACGCGCCGACCGGGGGTCAATCGGCTGGTGCTGCTGAACCGCCGCAACGGGCCCGAACAGGTCATGCAGATGGCCCACGAAAGGGCGCCGAACGGATTCAAGGACGTGAACGACGTGCTGAGCCGCGCCGAACTGGAGGCCACCGCCGGCGAGTACAAGGCGGCTGCCGGCTTCGACCGCGACGCCCTCAACGCCCGCGCCTCCTTGAGCCCGCCCGCCCGGCGCATGGCCCGGTGAGCCTCGCCACCCGCCCCTTCCTGGTCATCGAGGCCGAGGTGGGTCCGCCGGTCACCTATGGCGACGCCGGCGAGGGCGTGCGCCGCTGCATCCCGATCACCGGCGGACGGGTGAGCGGCGACCTGACGGGCGAGGTTCTGCCCGGCGCCGACTGGCAGTCGGTGCTGCCCGACGGGACCATCGAGCTCTCCGCCCACTATGGGCTGAAGACCGCCGACGGCCTGAGGGTCGAGGTGACCTCAACCGGCCTGCGCGCCGCCCCGCCGGCGGTGATGGCGCGCCTGGCCGCCGGCGAGGCGGTGGACCGCGACCTCTACTATTTCCGAACCGTGATGCGCTTTCGCACGGGGGCCGAGGCGTTGAAGCGGCTCAACACCGTGATGGCGATCAGCGTCGGCGAGCGCATGGCCACCGGCGTGCGCCTGGAGGTGTTCGAAGTTCTTTAGGCGGCGCCTGAGCCCCTCACCCTCCCACCGCTCCGCGGCGGGCCCCTCCCTCTCCCTATGGGAGAGGTGTTCCCAGCCCG
>JAFEEA010000313.1 GCA_018241335.1 Pseudomonadota bacterium | reverse complement strand
CCTTCTCCCCTTGCGGGAGAAGGTGGCCCGCGCAGCGGGTCGGATGAGGGGTCGACGGCGCGTCTGAATTCGAGGCACGATAAATGAACCGCCATTCGCTTATCGTGTTCGGCAAGGTTTTCGGGAGAAGGACAATCACAAAGGCTGCCCGACCCCTCATCCGTCGGCTTCGCCGACACCGTCTCCCGCAAGGGGAGAAGGGCCGTTCCCTTGTCGTCGGCGCGTCGAGCCTCGCGGCCGCCCTGGCCCTGGCCGGCTGCGGGTTCACCCCGCTCTACGGGACGCCCGGCGTCTCCTCGGGGCTGTCGTCCATCCAGGTGGTCGCGCCGGAGGGCCGGGTCGGCTACCTGCTGCGCGAGGACCTGGACGACGAGCTGGCCCACGACAAGGCCGCCGCGCCGGCCTGGCGCCTCAACCTCGACCTCAGCCAGACGCGCGATCCGCGCGGCCTGCGCCAGGACAACACCGCCGAGCGCTACGAGGTGCAGCTCACCGTCCGCTACACCCTGACCGACGCGGCCACCGGCAAGGTGGCCCTGTCCGGCGAGGTGACCAGCCAGGCCAGCTACGACGCCGCCAGCCAGCCCTACGCCGGCATCGCCGCGCGCCAGGACACCCAGGCGCGCGCCGCGTCCGACGCCGCCCGGCGCATCCGCCTGGACCTGGCCGCCTGGCTGGCCAAGCGCGCCGCCGCCGGCGGGACCTGACGGGGCGGCCGGATGATCCTCAGCCGGCGGCCCGACATCGAGCGGTTCCTGAAGACGCCCGACCCGGCCATCCGCGTCGCGGTGATCTATGGCCGCGACATCGGCGTGGTGCGCGAGCGCGCCCAGGCCCTGGCCGGCGTCGTCACCGCCCGGCCGGACGATCCCTTCGACTGCGCCCTCTTGACCGAGGCCGACCTGGACGGGGAGGCGGGCAAGCTGGAGGGTGAGTTGCAGGCCATCTCGATGATGGGCGGGCGCCGCCTGGTGCGCCTTCGCCTGTCGGGCGACAAGATCGCCGCCGACCGCGCCGCCGCCGAGGCTCTGGCCGCCCACGCCGCGGGCGACCTCAACCCCGACGCCTTCTTCCTGATCGAGGCCGGGGCGCTCGGCCGCGACTCCCAGGTGCGCAAGGTGGGCGAGAAGGCCGCCGGCGTGGTGGTCATCCCCTGCTACGAGGACGAGCCCGGCGACCTGGCGCGCCTGACCCGCGAGGCCCTCAACGCCGACAAGGTGGGCATCGAGGCCGACGCCCTGGACCTCTTCGTCTCGCGCCTGCCCAAGGAGCGGGGCGTGGCCCGCAGCGAGATCGAGCGCCTGGCCCTCTACCTCGGCCCCGGCTCGGGGCGCATCGCCAAGGCCGCCGACCTGCAGGATTTTCTGGGCGTGGAGCCCGAGGCCTCGCTGCTGGACGCCGCCCAGGACGCCTTCGGCGGGCGCCTGGCCGCGGCCCACGCGGGCCTGCGCCGCGCCGCCCAGGAAGGGGAGGCGGGTCCCGCCGCCGTACGCGCCATCGGCCTGCACCTGGCCAGGCTGCGCCGCACCCTGACCCTGCACCAGGCCGGCGCCGGCCTGCAGGAGGCGGCCAAGGCCTCCGGCGTCTTCTGGAAGGCCGAGCGGGAGTTCCTGCGCCAGGCGCGCAGCTGGTCGCTCAAGGACCTCGACACCGTCCAGGCCGACATCCTGGCCGCGGACCTGGCCTGCAAACAGACCGGCAGCCCCGACCGCCTGATCGCCGAACGCCTGGCCCTGACCATCGCCGGCAAGGCGCGGCGGCTGGGGCTGTAGGAGGCGGCACGACCGCACCTCTAGGTTTGATCGTAATAGCCTTCTTTGAACACGATCACGGTCTCGACCGGGTCGTCGGGGTAGTCGCGCGCCGCCGGGACGTAGAGGCCGATGCCGATGTTGGCGCAACTGGCGCCCGCATCCTCCTCCTCGACGTCGCCGCCGACCGCAGCCAGGAGGCGCTTGGCCTCGCCAAAAGGCATCCCGAGAAGTTGTTGGTCCCCCAGGAAAACCTGGGCCGGTTCGAAGAATTCGACGGCGTTCAATCGTTCGTTCTTATCGAACAGAGCGAACAAGCCGGTGTCCAGGAAGCCGTCTTCTTCTGATGTTCTAAAGGGCGAATCCACACGACCGGGAATGACGGACCGAACCTGCGATCGCGCCAGACCGAAGGGAAGCTCGCGGCATCCGGTCACCGGGAAGATGTGAAAGTCCATTCTTGTCTGCGCTCGCCTAGGTCGAAGAGGAAGCTGACCACGAAACACACGAACACTCGTCACGCCGGGAGAGGAGCGCGGTCCGCGACGCCCGCGTCTCTTTAACAAATCCCCGTAAATCACCGTTGTTGCGGTGGCCGGATCAGCCCCTGCGTCGGAGTCCGGGCGACGGGGGCTGGCCGCGAAACGGCGGCTCACGCCACAAGGTTCGCTGGATTCAGCGCCCGTTCAAGTCCCTGCGGAGGGTGTCTGCTTTCGGAGATTCTGGGGGGGGGCGACTTCCGACCCTAAGCGGACTCTGGGCCAATCACAGCCAGCCCAACTGAGCCGCCCGAGAAGGTGCGGGGCGCGACGCGGACGAGGTCGCCTGGGCCACCGAATTGCCATTCGTCTTCTTCCGGTACGGGGCCCAGCAAACGATAGATGTTCGGCCCGATCTGTTCGGCGACGACGGGAGCCCACACGTCGGTGCCTTCGTTGAGAAGCGGCATGTAGATTGTGTCTGACATAGCCCTACACTGGCATTGGAGGGTCAGCTTGTGGTTGGTGAGGTCGTGACCAAGATCGACCCATATCAGCCCCAGAGTTGACGCGAACCTCCAGACGGGCAACCTGCGGGCGTGCCGATCTTCAGATACACAATCGCTCACGGGCCTGAGGTCCGAATTGCTGAGCTCAGAAGGAGCAACCCGCAGGGTTGGCTGCTGCAAGCCGTGACCGCTACCTTTCCCGATGTGGCCTCTAGGCGTGCGGATGACATCCTTCGCCTTCGGCTCCAGCCAGCGGAGGGCGCACGCCAGAAATGGGCCGCCAGACTTCCAGACGGGCCGGCTGACCTCGTCGTCGCTGTGGTCGAGAGCAAGAAGTAGGGCGCGCCACCGATGCCGACCGAGCCGCTAGACAACCTCACAGACGAAGAACGGGAGCTGTTCGGCGCGTACGAGGTCGCGGCAGATTTGGCTGTCCGGTCTCGCCGCCTTCGAGATATGAACGTGTCCGCCAGCGCGACCGCCCTTGAGCAAGTAGTCAATGCGCTCATGACGGAGTTCTGGGACGAGGGCTTTTCCCAGTCGGAAATTCGGGCAGCGTTTACAGCGGCTCTGAACGACATGAACCGCTACGCCGCCGGACAAGAGCGGCGCT
>JAFEEA010000312.1 GCA_018241335.1 Pseudomonadota bacterium | reverse complement strand
GGCCTGCCGATCCGCCGAGGCGGCGGCGAAGGCGGGGGTGAAGTTCCCGGACTACATCGAGGCGATGTTCGACTATGCGGCGGAAGACGCGGTGCTGGTCTAGCGGTTCGGGATTCCCGCGATTTTGGAGCGCCGGCGACAGCCGGGTCGCGGAGGCTTTTGCCTGGGTCCCGGCCTTCGCCGGGATGAATGGGTTGGGGGGATTGGGGAAGCAAAGATTGGCAATGTTTCCTTTTTGTTCTATATTCCAATCATCCCGGCGAAGGCCGGGACCCAGGCACCCTGAGAGGTGACGGACCCGCGGTGTTCTACGTCTACCTGCTGGCCAGCCGGTTGAACGGCACGCTCTATGTCGGCAGCACGGGCGATCTGCGCCATAGGGTGGATCAACACAAAGCCGGAGAACTGCCGGGCTTTACCGCCAAGTACGGTGTGGACAGACTGGTCTGGTACGAGACGCATCCGACGCGGGAAGACGCCTTTCGCCGGGAACGCCAGATCAAGGAGTGGAAGCGGGTCTGGAAGATCCACCTGATCGAGCGGGACAACCCGAACTGGAGGGACCTGGCGCACGGGCTAGGGGAGGTGTTGGCTCGCGAGGAGATGTTGAACGTGTGGCGTGAGGTGCCTGGGTCCCGGCCTTCGCCGGGATGATTGGGTTGTGGGCGCCGGAGCCCCTCACCCCTTGCGGAAGAAGTTGAAGATGCGTTCGGCCAGGGCGGCGCTGACGCCTTCGACCTTTTCGAGGTCTTCGATGGAGGCGCGGCTGACGCCGCGGGCGGAGCCGAAGGCGTGCAGGAGGGCGCGCTTGCGGCCGGGGCCGACCCCGTCGATCTCGTCCAGGGGGTTCTTCTTGAGGTCCATGGAGCGGCGGGTGCGGTGGGCGCCGATGGCGAAGCGGTGGGCCTCGTCGCGCAGGCGCTGGAGGTAGTAGAGCACCGGGCTCTTGGGCTCGAGCATGAACGGCTCCTTGCCCGGGATGAAGAAGCGTTCCAGGCCGGCGTCGCGGTCGGGGCCCTTGGCGACGCCTACGACGGCGATGTCGTCGACGCCGAGATCGGCCATCACCTCCAGGGCCGAGGCGAGCTGGCCGGCGCCGCCGTCGACCAGGATCAGGTCCGGGCGGGGCGGGTTCTCGCCGGCCTCCTCCTCCTTGGCCAGGCGCGCGAAGCGGCGGCGCAGCACCTCGTTCATCATGCCGTAGTCGTCGCCGGGGGTGAGCTCGGTGCTCTTGATGTTGAACTTGCGGTACTGGGACTTCTGGAAGCCGTCCGGGCCGGCGACGATCATGCCGCCGACGGCGTTGGTGCCCATGATGTGGGAGTTGTCGTAGGTCTCGATCCGCTCGGGCGGGCTCTCGAGGCCGAAGGTCTCCGCCACCCCGGCCAGCAGCTTGGACTGGGCCGAGCTTTCGGCCATCTTGCGGCCCAGGGCCTCGCGGGCGTTGGTGTGGGCGTGGCGGACGAGATCAGCTTTCTCGCCGCGCTGAGGCCGCAGGATCTCGACCTTGCGGCCGGCCTTGAGGGCGAAGGCCTCGGCCAGCAGGTCCTTTTCCCCCGGCTCGACGCTGACCAGGACCAGGCGCGGGATCGGCTTGTCCTCGTAGAACTGGCCGAGGAAGGCGGACATGATGTCGGCGTCCTCGTCGGCCTTGTCGACGCGGGGGAAGTAGGCGCGGTTGCCCCAGTTCTGGCCAGCGCGGAAGAAGAACACCTGCACGCAGGCCTGGCCGCCCTCGGCGTGGAGGGCGAAGACGTCGGCTTCGTCGACGGTCTCGGGATTGACCTGGGTCTCCTGGGCGACGGACGAGAGGGCGCGGATGCGGTCGCGCAGGCGGGCGGCGCGCTCGAACTCCAGGTCCTCGGCGGCGGCGGTCATCTCCTCGGCGATGCGCGCCATCACCGCCCGGCTCTTGCCGCGCAGGAAGTCCTCGGCCTCGCCCACCAGGGCCTCATAGTCCTCCAGGGAGATGAGGCCTGTGCAGGGCGCCGAGCAACGGCGGATCTGGTGCAGCATGCAGGGCCGGGTGCGGCTCTCGTAGACGCTGTCGGAGCACGAGCGCAGCAGGAAGGCCTTCTGCAGGGTGTTGAGGGTGCGGGTGACCGCGTGGGCGCTGGCGAAGGGGCCGAAGTAGTCGCCCTTGATGGAATGGGCGCCGCGGTGCTTGCGAAGCTGGGCGGCCGGGTGCTCGCGCCGGATGATGATCTCGGGGAACGACTTGTCGTCGCGCAGCAGGACGTTGAAGCGCGGCTTGAGCTGCTTGATCAGGTTGATCTCGAGCAGCAGGGCGTCCGTCTCGGTGCGGACGGTGGTGAACTCCATGGACCGGGTGAGGTCCACCATCAGGGCGATGCGCTGGGTGTGGAAGCGCCCCTGGGCGTACTGGATCACCCGTTTCTTCAGGGAACGGGCCTTTCCGACGTAGAGGGCCTCGCCGTCCTCGCCGAACATGCGGTAGACGCCGGGGGCGTCGGGCAGCCGCCGCACCTCGTCCTTGATCAGGGCGGCGCCGATCAATTTTGTATGGGCCAGATCATCGGGCATCGCCTTGATATAGTCGCTTCCGTGGGCAAGCTCACGAGGCTGGTTTAAGGGTGCTGACATGCCGGATTTTCCCCGCGCCATCCTGTTCGACCTGGACGACACCATTGTCTCCGCCTACGCGCGGCCGGAGCTGGCCTGGCTGGCGGTGACCAGCGAGCTGGCCGACCAGCTGGGGCCGCTGACGCCGGAGGAGGCGACCAAGGCGGTGGCCGACTACGCCATGGAATTCTGGTCCGACGCCGACCGCCACCGGGAGAATCGCCAGGACCTGGGGGCGGCGCGGCGCAAGATCGTCGCCGGCGCCCTGGCGCGGCTCAGCGCCGAGGGCCGCCAGCCCTTCGCGGCCGACATCGCCGTGCGCCTGGCCGACCGCTTCACCGACTATCGCAACGAGCAGATGAGCCTGTTCGAAGGCGCGCACGAGACCCTGGACACCCTGAAGTCGCACGGCGTGCTGCTGGCCCTGGTGACCAACGGGGCGGCGGCGGACCAGCGGGCCAAGGTGGCGCGCTTCGACCTGGCGCGGCGCTTCGACCACATCCAGATCGAGGGCGAGCACGGCTTCGGCAAGCCCGAGGAGCGCGCCTACCGCCACGCCCTGGAGGCGCTGAAGGTGGCGCCGCACGAGACCTGGATGGTCGGCGACAACCTGGAATGGGAGGTGGCCGCGCCGCAACGGCTGGGCATCTTCTCGATCTGGCACGACCACATCGGCGACGGCCTGCCCCACGACACGACAGTGCGCCCCGACCGAATCATCTGCCGGCTGAGCGAACTCCTGGACGACTAGGGGGTCGGCGGTCGCGGCGGGCGGTCTCGACGGCGCCGGCCGGTCGTTTGGCTGACGTGGAGATGTTCTGGGGTTCCCGCAAAGCGGCTGCCAGT
>JAFEEA010000311.1 GCA_018241335.1 Pseudomonadota bacterium | reverse complement strand
GGTCGAGGGGAGCGCCGGGGCCTGGGCCGCGGCGGTGGTGGCGGCCAGGGCGCCGGCGCCGGCGAGCACCGCGCGGCGGGAGGTGCGGAGGGAGGGCTTGCGCATGGTTCGAGGCTAGGAGGGCGCCGTTCCGCACGCAAGCGGCCCTCCCGCCGAACCGGGGACGATCGGCGCTTGTGCGGGGCGCCGCCCGGCGCCATGGGTCCTGGCGACGGGTCCGCGCGCGGCGTAGCGTGCCGGCGGGCCGCCAAGAAACATCCGCACGAGACGAGGAAACCCCATGAACCAGATCGCCGTCGAGACCAGGCCGGACCTGGAGGCCGAACTGAACAACCTGGCCATGTCGAAGGAGGCCCAGCCCCTGTTCGACGCGGTCAAGAAGCACATCGCCGAGAACGTCGAGCCGATCGCCGAGGAGTTCTACCGTCTGGGCGAGGGCCGCACGGACCGCTGGAGCTGGGCGCCGGGCCAGCTGGAGCTGCTGGAGACGGCCAAGAACAAGGCCAAGGCCTCGGGCCTGTGGAACTTCTTCCTGCCCAATTCCGAGATCGGCCGGGGCCTGACCAACCTCGACTATGCCTACATCGCCGCCGAGCTGGGCAAGCAGCCGCTGGCGTCGGAGACCCTGAACTGCTCGGCCCCGGACACCGGCAACATGGAGGTTCTGGAGCGCGTCGGCACGCCCGAGCAGAAGGAGAAGTGGCTGATCCCGCTGCTGAACGGCGAGATCCGCAGCGCCTACGCCATGACCGAGCCGGGCGTGGCCTCGTCCGACGCCAAGAACATCGCCTGCCGCGCCGAGCTGGTCGGCGACGAGTGGGTGATCAACGGCGAGAAGTACTACATCTCCGGCGCCGGCGACCCGCGCTGCAAGATCATGATCTGCATGGTCAAGACCAGCCCCGAGGCCCCGACCCAGTTCCAGCAGTCCCAGATCCTGGTCCCCATGGACACCCCCGGGGTGGAGATCGTCGGGCCGATGGAGGTGTTCGGCCACGACCATGCGCCGCGCGGCCACATGCACCTGCGCTTCCACGACGTGCGCGTGCCCAAGGAGAACATCCTGCTGGGCGAGGGCCGCGGTTTCGAGATCAGCCAGGTGCGCCTGGGCCCCGGCCGCATCCACCACTGCATGCGCTCCATCGGCCAGGCCGAGCGGGCTCTGGACCTGATGGTCAAGCGCGCCACGACGCGGGTCGCCTTCGGCAAGCCGATCATCCAGCTGGGCAAGAACCTGGAGCTGGTGTCGCGTGCGCGCATCGAGATCGAGGCCATGCGCCTGATGGTGCTGAAGGCCGCCAAGGCCATGGACGTGCTGGGCAACCGCGAGGCCCGCGTGTGGGTGTCGATGGTCAAGGCCATGGTGCCCGAGCGGGTCTGCCAGATCATCGACCAGGCGATCCAGATCCACGGCGCCACCGGCATCTCGCAGTGGACGCCCCTGGCCGGCATGTACACCGACCAGCGCCACCTGCGCTTCGCCGACGGCCCGGACGAGGTGCACCACATGGTGGTCGGCCGCGCCGAACTGAGCCGGCACTAGATCCGGCGCGGGCGAGGGGTCAGCCGCCCTGCCCGGGCGGCCGATCCCCGCCGGTTTCGCCTCAGTCCGGCGGGTCCTTGGGCGGCGCATCCTTGGGCTTGCGGAAGAAGGGCAGCCACTTCCAGGCGGCGAACAGGGCGCCCGCGGCGGTCCCCACGCCGGCCAGCGCCTTGAGCCAGTCGGGCAGGGCCTTGAGGATGTCGAGCACGCCCTCGAAGCCGATCCAGACGCTGACCGGCTTGGTCTCGGTGGTCGGGATCAGGGGCTGGGGCTTGCCCTGGCTGTCGATCATCACCACGGCCGTCTTCATGGTCAGGGTGCGCTTGCCGACCTGGCGGGCCTTGACCTCCCACTCCCAGGTGGTGACGGCCTGATCGGCTATCGGCTGGACGCGCGGGGAGATCGGCTTGATGTCGAAGCCGTCGCCCTCGAGGTCGGCGGCCATCTGACGGCCGACGAAGGGGTGGTAGTCGACGATCTTTTCATGCTTGTCGACGGTCGCGCCCGCGACCACGTCGTGCGGCGTCTCGATCGCGAAGTGGTGGTGAGGCGCAGCCTTCGCAGCCGGGGTCGCGGCGGTGTCGGCATGGGTGGCGGTGTCGGCCTGCGTCGAGGCGGTGTCGGCCGGTGATCCGCCGGCCGAGGCGGCGGGGGTCGTCGCCGGCGGCTCCGGCGGCGGCGCGACGCCGATGGCGAGGGTGACCAGCCGGGTCTGGCCCTGGACCATCCAGGTTGGGGCGTTGAAGGCGGCGACGCCCTGCTTGGACTGGTCGAGCCAGTACTGGGCGGCCTGGCAATCTTCGACCGTCAGCTGGGTGCCGGTGACCGTGCAGGGATGCAGATCGCTCGCCGCGACCGACGCGGCGGTGTCGATCGCCGACGCGTTCTGGGCCATGTCGGCCTTCTGCTGGCACGACCCCAGCGTGGCGATCAGGATTGCGCCGGCGAAGAGCGCGCCGGCCGACCGAACGGTAAGCTTGACCATACGCACCCCCGAGAGAAGTACGATGTGACGGACCAGCTTGCGCCGTGTTCCCGGCGTTTGCAACCGATAGGCGACCGGCCGGCTTGGCGAAATGCGGCTGGCGGGGCTTCGTCGGGCCGGTATGGTCGTGAACGCCCCCCCGGGGTTGGAGGAACGCCATGACGGCAAGGCCCGCGACCGACACCAGACTGACGCCGAAGGACTACTGGTCCGGCGACGCCTTCGCGCGGGAGGTCGCTGGCGTGTTGGCGGCGGGATGGATCGCCGTCTGCCGTTCGGAGGAGGTGGCGGGGCCGGGCGCTCAGAAGGCGGTGATGGTCGCGACGACGCCGGTGCTGGTCGCCCGGCGCGAGGACGGCGCGGTGGCGGCCCTGTCGAACGTCTGCCGCCACCGCGCCCTGACCCTGGTGGAGGGCGAGGCGAACGGGCCGGTGGTGCGCTGCCCCTATCACCTGTGGGCCTACGGCCTGGATGGGCGGCTGCAGGCGGCGCCGTTCATGGACGGGGTCGACCTGAAGGGCTGCGACCTGCCGACCTATGCGGCGCAGGAATGGGGCGGGTGGGTGTTCGTGAACCTGGACGGACGCGCGGGCCCCCTGGCGGACCTGCTGGCGCCCCTGGCGGCGGACATCGGGCCCGAGCGCCTGGCCGGCTGGACGGTGGGCTTTCGCCTGGCCTTCGAGCACGACTGGAACTGGAAGGTGATGGTGGAGAACTTCTCGGAGTCCTACCACCACATCGGCGCCCATCGCGACACGCTGCAGCCCTTGTGGCCGGGCGGCCAGAGCGACTCCAGCGCCAGCACCGAGCGCTGGATCGAGCTGAGGCACACCGACCATCCCGACGCCGGGACCCTGAACGTCTTCACGGTCTTTCCCTTCTTCATGCTGGCCATGTCCGACCC
>JAFEEA010000310.1 GCA_018241335.1 Pseudomonadota bacterium | reverse complement strand
CTTCCCACCGGCTATGCGGTGGCGGGAACCCTGGCCTCCCTGGCGGTGGCGGTGGTGGGAGTCACCGCGGCCCTGACCTTCGCGGCCGGCGCCCGCGGGCGCATGGCGTGGCTGGGCGGCGGGGCGATGCTGGGCATCTCCGTCGCCGCCATGCACGCCACCGGCATGCAGGCGTTCCGCACCGAAGGGACGCTCTCGTGGCGGCCCGACTACCTGCTGGCCGCGGTGGTCCTGGGGATCGGGTGGTCGATGGCCGCCCTGGCCAAGGCGCTCAGCCGGCCGCGCACCCTGGCCCGGGACGCGGCGGCGGCGGGGCTGCTGGCGGTGGGGATCGTCTGCCTGCACTTCATCAGCATGGCGGCCGTCACCGTGACGCCCAACGCGCTCGCGCCCGCGCCGACCCGGGTGATGCCGGATGGGGCGATGGCCCTGACGGTCAGTGGCCTCGCGGGCCTGATCATGCTGGCGGCCGTGGGCACCCTGGCGCTCGAAGCCGGCGCCCAGCGCCGTTCGCGCCAGCGCCTGGCGGCGGTGATCCACGCCATGCCCGATGGGCTGGCCTATTTCGACAGCGAAGATCGCTTCGTGCTGTGGAACCGCCGCTACGAGGAGGCGCTGGCCGTCTTTGATCTCAAGCCGGTTCTGGGCGCGCGTTATGTCGACTGCGTCGTGACGCCGTCGATGTCGGTCGAGACCTTCTCCGGGTCTACCGAGGCCAATTGGGCGAAAGCCCGGATGGCCCAGCGCCGGGCCGGCGCCAATTCGCGCGAGGAATCGGCGCCGGACGGGAAGTGGTACCGCGTCCTGGAGGCCCCGACCGACGACGGCGGCCGCATCACCAGCGTGGTGGACATCACCGACCTGAAACGGGCCGCCGAGGAACTGGAAACGGCGCGCGACGAGGCGGAAGCCGCCAACCGCGCCAAGAGCGCCTTCCTGGCCAACATGAGCCACGAGATCCGAACGCCCCTGAACGGGGTGCTGGGGGTGGCGGACGCCCTGGCGCTGACACCGTTGTCAGCCGAGCAGGGCGAACTTGTCGAGATCATCCGCAGTTCGGGCGGCACCTTGAACCGGCTGCTCTGCGACATCCTTGATCTCGCCCGGGTGGAGTCCGGGGCGCTGGACCTGGTGGACGAGCCGTTCCACCTGGGCGAGGCGGTGCGCGACGCCGCGCGGCTGTGCGCCCCACGGGCCGCGGCCAAGGGGCTGGACTTCAAGGTGGCGATCGACCCGGCCGCCGAGGGCTGGGTGCAGGGCGACGCCACCCGGCTCAAGCAGATCGTGACCAACCTGGCGGCCAATGCGGTGAAGTTCACCGAGACGGGCCGGGTCGAGATCGGCGTGGCGCCGATCGGGCAGGGCGCGCACCGCTTCCGGATCACGGTGACCGACACCGGGCCTGGCTTCGACGAGGAGACCCGCTCGCGCCTCTTCGGCCGCTTCCAGCAGGCGGATGGCTCGATCGGCGCCAGGTTCGGCGGCAGCGGGCTGGGCCTTTCCATCTCGCGCGAGCTGGTCGAGCTGATGGGCGGCGCCGTGGAGGCGGAAAGCCTGGAAGGGGTCGGCTCCCGCTTCGTGGTCGAGTTGCCCCTGCCGAGGGCCGAGGCAGCGAACGTCGCCGCGCCGGCGCCGGCTGGCGGTGGGGACGCCCCGCCGATTGAGACCGCGCTGCGGGTCCTGGTGGCGGACGACCACCCCAACAACCGCCGGCTCATGGCCTCCCTTCTCGGCCACCTGGACGCCGAGTGCGTCATGGCGGAGGACGGGGCGCAGGCGGTCGCGGCCTGGGAGGCCGGCGCCTTCGACGTGATCCTGATGGACATGCAGATGCCGGGGCTGGACGGCCTGGGCGCCACGCGCCGCATCCGTGAAATGGAAGCCCAGCGTGGATTGGGCCGTACGCCGATCCTGATCGTCTCGGCCAACGCCATGCCCGAACATGTGGCCGCGGGGCGGGAGGCCGGCGCGGACGGCCACCTGGCCAAGCCGCTCTCCGCCCAGGCGCTGTTCAAGGCCCTGGCCGAGCTGGCCGACGACGGCGGCGCAACCGCCGCGCCGGAGCTCGCGGCGGCCTAGGGTCGCCGGTTCCACCCATTTTCCTAGTTGCGACTCGTTCTCATTGCAAAGGTGCAGGGGGTTAGATAAGAACGACTCGCAAACTCATTTGCAGGTAAGCGTGCGGGAGCGAGTAGATGGCGTCGGTGCGGGCGGGGATCGTGGGCTATGCGCGGCGCGCGCCCTCCAGGTCACAAGTGGCGGCGGCGACGCTGGCGGGGGCCGCCGCCCTGGCGCCGGCGATGGCGCGGGCAGAGACGGCCGCCCTCGACGCGGCCAATGAGATCTCCGGTGTCGAAGTGTTGGGGGCACATGCGCCGCTGGCGGCCGACACAGGCGTGGCGGCCCTGCCGGGCTCGGTCCAGGACACGCCCCAGGCCATCCAGGTCATCGGCCAGGCCCAGCTCAAGGCCCAGGGTGTCGCCAGCCTGGAGCAGGCGCTGCGCAACGTGCCCGGCATCACCATCGCCATCGGCGAGGGCGGCACGCTGAACGGCGACCAGTTCAAGATCCGCGGCTTCGACGCCAAGGACGACGTCTATGTCGACGGCCTGCGCGACTTCGGGGTCTACACCCGCGACAGTTTCGACGCCGAGGCGGTGGAGGTGCTGAAGGGGCCGTCCGGCGCCATGTTCGGCCGGGGCACGACGGGCGGGGCGATCAATACGATCTCGAAAGGCCCTGTGCTCAAGGACTTCGTCGACGTCGACGGCTATGTGGGCGCGGGAAGCTACTACCGCGCGCTCGCGGACATCGGCCACGTGGTCAATTCGACCACCGCCGTTCGCCTCAACCTGATGGGGACGCGCGCCGGCGAGGTCGGCCGGGACCTGGTCTATTCTCACCGCTGGGGCCTGGCGGCGGCCGTGGGCTTCGGCCTGGGGACCAGGACCAGCTTCACGATCAAATACCTGCACCAGCAGGACCGCCGTCGGCCCGACTACGGCATCGTCATCGGCCAGCCCACCGGCAGCCTGGTGGCCCTGCCGCTCAGCGAATACGGCCTCAATCCCTCGACCTTCACCGGCTACAGCACCGACCTCGACAAGACCCAGGCCGACATTGTCACCGCCCGCTTCAAGAGCGAGGTGCGGCCCTGGCTGACGGTCACCAGCGACACCCGGGTCGGCGTCTACTCGCGCTATTTCCAGTATACGACCGTGGACGGCTGCTACACCGACCCGGTCACCAGGAAGACCTGCGCCGACGCCCTGCTCGACAACGATCCCAACACCGTCCCGATCGGCACGATCGGCGGGCAGGGGCCTTACCAGATGAACGCCTGGGGGGCGCAGAACATCTCCACCGTCCGCATCGAGCGGCCGCTGGGCGCCCTGCGCAACCAGCTGATCGCCGGCGTCGACATCTCCTACCAGCAGAACAAGAAGCGGTT
>JAFEEA010000030.1 GCA_018241335.1 Pseudomonadota bacterium | reverse complement strand
GACTTCCGCAACACCCTGATCATCATGACCTCGAACCTGGGCTCGGAATACCTGGCCGGCCAGGGCGAGCATGACGACGTCGACGCCGTGCGGCCCCAGGTCATGGACGTGGTCCGCCGTCACTTCCGGCCCGAGTTCCTCAACCGGATCGACGAGATCATCCTCTTCAAGCGCCTGGGCCGCGAGCAGATGGACTCCATCGTCCGCATCCAGCTCAAGCGCTTCGAAAAGCTGCTGGCCGACCGCCGCATGACCCTCAGCCTCGACCCCGAGGCCCTGCACTGGCTGGGTGACAAGGGCTACGACCCGGTCTATGGCGCGCGCCCGCTCAAGCGCGTGATCCAGAAGGACTTGGTCGACCCGGTGGCCCGCAAGCTGCTGGCCGGCGACCTCGCCGACGGCTCGGTGATCCACGTCACCTCCGGCCCCGAGGGCCTGACCATCGGCAAGCCGACCATGAACTGAACCCTCTCCTCCCCCGCCCCCTCCTTTCTTGGTCAAGAGTGGGCGGGGGAGGGGGACCATCGCGCCGTCGGCGCGATGGTGGAGGGGGCGCAAGGCCGCGGCTACGCTCCCTCTCCGACTGCAGGACCTAGGAGCCCGCCATGGCCACCGTGACCCTTGTCTCCGACCTCTTCCTGGAACCGCGCGACGACCGCGCCCTCTACGTCTGGCTTGGCCCTGACGGCCGCCCCCAGGCCGGCGATTTCGCCGCCTTCCAGGTGCGCCAGCCCTCCGCCAACGTCGCCGCCGCCGAGTCCGACTGGGATGAAGCCGAGGCCGAAGCCATCGCCCAGGCCGACCAGCTCGGCTTCCCCACGGTCTATGTGATCAAGGCCGGGTAGGGGCGGCTTGCCAAATTTTGCCACCCCGCTCATCCTGCCGCCATGAGCACGATGAACATCTCCCTGCCCGAAGCCCTCAAGGCCTTCGTGGACGAGCAGGTCGCCGGCCGCGGCTACGGGACCAGCAGCGAGTATGTCCGCGAGCTGATCCGCAACGACCAGGATCGCCAGCGCCTGCGGGGCCTGCTGCTCGACGGCGCCGCCTCGCCGGCCGCCGGACCGGCTGACGCCGCCTTCTTCGACAGCCTGCGCGCTCGCGCCCGCACGGCGGGATGACCCCAAGGCCGGTGATCCCGCGCGAACTGGCCCGCCGGGATATCGTGGACGCCATCGACCACTACGCCGCCGAGGCCGGCGAGACCGTCGCCCTCGGCTTCGTCGACGCCCTCGAGGCCGCCTTCCGCGCCATCGTCCAACGCCCTGCCGCCGGCTCGCCCCGCATCGGCCTCGAGCTCAACCTGCCGGGCCTGCGCAGCCGTCCCCTGCGCCGCTTCCCCTACCGGGTGTTCTATGTCGAACACGACGACCGCATCGACGTCTGGCGCGTGCTCCACGAACGGCGGGACATTCCGGCGTTTCTGCGGGAGGCGGGGCGATAGGGCGCGATTGCATCGGCCAAGCGCCGTGCCGACCGCCGGCTTCCCGCCATAATTGCACGGCCAAGCTTGTCCACAAGCTCAAAGGGCAGGCCCCCATGCCACTCGAACTCCCGATCGAAGGCGGCTGCATCTGCGGCAAGCTGCGCTACCGGATCGCCGACGCGCCCCTGGCCGTCTTCATGTGCCACTGCCGCAACTGCCAGCAGCGCACCGGCAGCGCCTTCGCCCTCTCCATGCTGACCTTCCGCAAGGACTTCGCCGTCACCGCCGGCGAGAGTCTGTGGCGCGACCTGCCGGGCGGCAGCGGCGACCTCCACCGCCAGCACATCTGCCCGGACTGCTTCACCCGCACCCATACCGAGATGCTGGCCTTCCCGGACATCATCAACGTCCGCCCCGGAACCCTGGACGACGCCACCATCGCCACCCCCATCGCCCAGGCCTGGACCAGCCTCGCCCACCCCTGGGCCATCGCGCCCGGCGTGCGCTGCTTCGAGGAGAACCCGACGGACGTGGAGGGGCTGGTGGCGGAGTGGCGGGGGCGGCTGACGAACGCGGAAAGGTCGGCCTGAAACCCCCCACCAACCCGCTCACCCCGACGAAAGTCGGGGCCCAGGGCAGCCTATCCACAGCCAGAAACGCCCGGTCAAACCCTCGGCGGGTGGAAACCTGAAAGGCCAACCTGGGCCCCGACTTTCGTCGGGGTGAGCGGAAGTTTAAGGAACCGGGAAGCGCCCCCCCTCACTGCCGGCTGGCGCTCCAATCCCCCTTGGGATTGCCCCAGTTGTTCTTGCCTTCCCAGGTCCCCGTGCCGATGGCGCCGACCACACGCCCGTTCAGGTGGCCGGCGAAGGGGAAGCTGCCCAGCTTGGCGGCGCTGCTGTCGGTCAGCGTGCCGCTCAGGGTCGTGGTGATCGTCCCGTCCGGGCTGATGGTCCCCGAGAAATGCCCCAGCACCGGGTCGCCCCCGGACGAACCGCTGATCGTCCCCGACAGCACCTGGGCGCCCTTGACGGTGAAGGTGATCTTGCCCGCGCCGCCGCCGTGGAAGCTGCCGACATAGGTCCCGTCGAACCCGGCCTGGGTCAGGGCGGCGTAGGCGCTGACCAGCGGGCCCAGGGCGTTTCGCCTCTGCTCGATGTCGTGGATCGAGGGCAGGATCGACTGGATGTAGCCGTCGATCACCTTGATCCCCTGTTCGTAGGTCTTCAGCCGGGCGAAGTCCTGGCGGATGATGCTGGCGTTGTGGGTCCCGAAGCTGGAGGCCACCGTGCCCCAGCCGGGCTTGGGCGTCAGCTTGGCGATCATCTCGGCGCCGATGTCGGCCACCGCCCCGCGCGCCTCGGTCTTGCGCAGGTGCTCCAGCTTGGTCTGGGTGTCCAGGTAGACCTTAAACGCCGCCGAGCGCTCGTCGAGCATCCCCTGCAGCTTGGCCCGGAACGCCGCCACCGGGTTGGAGCTGACCTTGCCGCCATAGGCCAGGGTCTTCTTCAGATCCTCGATGTTCATCTTGGCCAGGGCGTAGCGGCGCGGCCAGTCCGGCTGGTCCATCGAGCCTTCCAGGGTGTCGCGGATGCGCGCGATGATGGCGTCCACATTGGCCTGCTGGTCGGCCAGCGCCGGGCCGGCCAGGGCGGTCGCGGCCAGGGCCAGGAGGCCGCCGCCGAGGAGGGTTCGTCTGTGCATGGGTGGTCGCCGCCTGCCTTGAGGATCGGCGACACAGTCGCGGCCGGCGCCGGCGGCGGCCTTGAGATGGCGCAAGACCGCACCGATTTCACGACGGGCGTGCGCGCCTCCCCAAGGCGGCGAATCCGGCGTTCAATGCCGGGACGCAATAGACACAATCAGGAGGAGAGTGGGAAAAACGGCCACCGTAAACTACGGTGAAAAACGGGGGCGGGATCGCGTTCAGGTTGTCTTCGCCCCGATCGCCTTGCCCATCCGCACCAGCGGCACCATCACCCCGCCGCGGTCGTCCTCGATGGCCTCGATCGGCTCATAGCCGCACGACAGGTACAGCGGCTGGCCCGACATGGTCCCGGCCAGCTCGACCCGCCGGAAGCCCTCGGCCGCCGCCGCCGCCTCGCAGAGGCCGAGGATCAGCCGCCCGACGCCGCGGCGGGCGAAGGCGGGGCTGGTGTACATCGCCCGCACCCGCGCCGCCTCGGTGGCCGGATCCAGCAGGGCGGCGTTGCGCCCGGCGGTGTGGTCGCCGCCATACAGGGTGTTGCGCCGGCTCCAACCGCCGCAGCCGGCCAGCACGCCGTCATGCTCGACCATGAAGTAGGTGCCGTCGTCGATCAGCTGGGTGTCCAGCCCCATGATCGCCCGGCTGGCGGTGATCTGGGCCTCGCTGAGAAAGCCCTTCTGCAGTTCGCCGATGGCGGCGTCCATCAGGGCGGTCAGGGCGGGCAGGTCGGCGCGGGTGGCCAGGCGGTGGGTGAAGGCGGCGTCGCTCATGGCGCAGGTTTAGCACCCCCAGGCCGCTCGCGTCCGCCGTCCCGCGTCGCCTACAAGGCCGCCGCCGTCGCGACCGCCAGGCTACGCGGCCTGGACGGCTCCTGACGGCGGCGCGCCTCGTCAGGGCGAGACCGGATGGTGGTGGCAGTGGTGGTCGTCGTGGTCGCCGTCATGGTCGCCGGGACTGTCGACGCTGTCGCCGTCGCCCCAGCCGCCGTGGCCCCAGCCGTGCCCGTGATGAGGCCGGCAATGGTCGGCGATGTGATGGAAGAGGTCCCGCCACTCCCGGTCTCGATCGCCGTCGTGGTCGCGAACCCCGCCGCCGCCCCCGTCATCATGGTGGGCGGAAGCGGTGGCTTGAGAGGAATGGTCGCTGTGCGCTGCGGACGCCAGGGCGGACCCGGCGGGAACGGCGAGCAAGCAGGCGCTCGCGCCCAGGGCGGCGAAGAGCTTCATTGTTCTGGTCCCGTCTTCTTGGACGGACGCCGCGGTTGGCCAGCGCGCCCGACAATCGCTCGAACCGACCCTGGCAGGTCGGCCACCCCATCAGCCTGACCCTCAAACCAGGGTCGGCCAGTCGACGTTCCGAGCGTTGCAGGAACGAAATGACGCCGCGCTTACCCCTTGGCGCCCCGCCCGGCGGGGCGGGGACGCCGGTTCAGGGCCTAGCGGTGGTGGTGGCGATGCATCATCCGGTGGTGATGATGGACCCAGTGGTGGGCCCGCATGTGATGATGCCCATGGTGCGGACGGGCCAGGGCGGCGGCGGGGGCCAGCAGCATGGTGGTGGCGGCGGCCGCGATCAGAATGGCCTTCATCGGTCTGGTTTCTCCTTCTCGGGCGGCGAGATGACGCCCCGGCGCCGGCGTCGGCCGACTCGTATGACGACGTTCGCCCGGCCGTGTTGCCCTGGTGTTGCGGCAAGGCGGCGCTTTGGAGTCCGCTTTCCAGTCGTAAGGTCAGCGCGTCAGGGCTCGACCACCACGGTGCCCACCTTGTCGCCGCGCTCCACCGCCTCGTGCGCCCCGGCCGTGTCGGCCAGCGGGTGGCGCGAGGCCACCGACAGGATGCGAGGGCCCGTGGCGATCCATCGGCTGATGTCCGCCTGCGCCCGCCGCCGGGCCTCGTGCGGCGACACTGGCAGCAGCACCCCCTGGGCGCGGATGTTCTTGCGCATCATCTCCCCGGCCGGGACCTTGGGCGCCGCCTCGCCGCGAGTGGCGTAGAAGGCGATCGAACCGTTCAGCTTCAGCGCCGGCAGGGTCACCGCCAGGTTTCCGCCGAAGTCCACGTCGACGACATGGTCCACGCCCTCGCCGCCAGTGATCTCGCGCAGCCGCGCGGCCACGTCCTCGGCGCGATAGTCGATCACGTGGTCCGCCCCGCCGGCCTTCGCCCGCTCGCCCTTGGCGCCCGAGCTGACGGTGGCGATCACCGTGGCGCCGGCCCACTTGGCCAGCTGCACCGCGTAGTGGCCCACCGCACCGGCCCCGCCGGTGACGAGCACGGTTCGCCCCTGCACCGGGCCGGCCAGGAAAAGGCTGACGTGCGCGGTCATCGCCGGGATCCCCAGGGTCGCGCCCTCCGCGAAGCTGACGGCGTCGGGCAGGGGGCTCAGGAGGTCGATGTCGAGGGCGATGTGTTCGGCCGCCGTGCCGAACGCGCGGCCGTTGCGTTGGCCGTTGTAGAACCACACCCGGCGGCCCACCAAGCTGGCCGGCGCGCCTGGTCCCACTGCCTCGACCACGCCGGCGCCGTCGCTGTTGGGGATGATGCGCGGATAGGCCATCGACGCGCCGGGCCCGCCCCGGCGCATGCCGGCGTCGGAGGGGTTCACGCCGGAAGCGCGGATGCGGACCAGGGCCTCATTGCGCCCTGGCGTCGGCGTTTCCGCCTCGCCGTACTGCAGCACCTCGCGCGCCGGCCCCTGCCGGTCGTACCAAACCGCCTTCATGGCTCTCCCCGTCCCCTCTTTCCGCCCATGCTTTCGCCCAGGGTAGCCAAACGAAAGCCCCGCGCCAGGGGCCTGGCGCGGGGCTCAACGGGTTGGTGACTTCGCTTCGCCCTAGCAGGCGTAGCTGTAGCTGCGGATCACGTAGCGGCCGATGTAGGGATCCCAGATGCGGCGCTCGCTGGTGCAGACGCCATAGGGGCCTTCATCGTAGTAGCCGGGGCCATAGTACGGGCCGCCGTAGTAGGGCCGGCCGTAGTAGTAGCGGTCATGGTAGTAGTGGTCGTGGCCGTTGCTGGCGATCGCCGCCCCAAGGGCCAGGCCTACGATGCCGCCGGCGATGGCCGCGCCCGTGCTGTTGCCGCCGTGGTGATAGTAGCCGCCGTGGTAGCCGCCATGATAGCCGCCGCCGTGCCAGCCTTCCGCCGCCGCGGGGGTGGCCGCGCCCGCGACCGCGCCGGCCATCGTTACCGCCGCCATCGCCGTGCCGAGAATCTTGCGCATGGGAACCTCCAACCGTTGTTCCGTCTCAAATTGAACGCTCACCGGAGGGATCGGCTCCCAATAGCGAGGCATGGGCTGGAGGATGACGTGGCCTGCCTGAACCCAGGCTGAACGAGATTAACCCTGTCCGTTCAGGTTCGCTGGGGCCGCCCCGATCAGGCGTTGACGTCGATGACGACGCGGCCGCGCACCTTGCCCTCGACGATGTCGGCGCCCAGCCGCGGCGCGTCCGCCAGGGCGGCCGTCACGGTCATGGCGTCCAGCTTGGCCAGGTCCAGGTCGCGGGCCAGCCGCGCCCAGGCTTCCTCGCGGTCGGCCTTGGGCCGCATGACGCTGTCGATCCCCGCCAGGGTGATCCCGCGCAGGATGAAGGGCGCCACCGAGCCCGGCAGGTCCATGCCCTGCGCCAGGCCGCAGGCAGCCACCGTCCCGCCATAGCGGGTCTGGGCGAGCACATTGGCCAGGGTGTGGCTGCCGACGCTGTCCACCGCCCCGGCCCAGCGCTCCTTGCCCAGCGGCCGGCCAGGCGCCGAAAGTTCGCCGGCGTCGATGACCTCGGCCGCGCCCAGGCCGCGCAGATAGTCGCCCTCGCTGTCCTTGCGCCGTGACGAGGCGACGACCCGGTAGCCCAGCTTCGACAGGATCGCGATGGCGACGCTGCCCACGCCGCCGGCCGCGCCGGTCACCAGCACATCGCCCTTGTCCGGCGTCACGCCCTGCTTCTCCAGCGCCAGGACGCACAGCATGGCGGTGTAGCCCGCGGTCCCGATCGCCATGGCGCGGGCGTTGGAGATGGCGTCTGGCAACTTGACCAGCCAGTCGCCCCTGACCCGCGCCTTCTGGGCGTAGCCGCCATGATGGGTTTCGCCCACGCCCCAGCCGTTCAGCACCACCCGCTCACCAGGCCTGAAGGCCGGGTTCGCCGAACGCTCCACCGTCCCGGCGAAGTCGATGCCCGGGATCAGCGGCCACACCCGTACCACCGGCGACTTGCCGGTCAGGGCCAGGCCGTCCTTGAAGTTCACCGTGGAATGGTCGACCCGCACGGTGACGTCGCCCTCCATCAGGTCGGCGTCGGTCAGGTCGAGGATCTGCGCCGTCTGGCCGCCCTCGGTCTTGGAAAGGCGGATGGCGCGGAAGGTGTCGGTCATGGTCGGGCGTTCCGGTGGCGTTTCTGGTTGCGGCGCTTGTCCCGCAAGGGACCGGGGAAAGCTAGTCCGTTCCCGAAAGGCCGAACCGCTCGCCGCGCCGCGCCTTCACCGCCAGGTCCACCGTCGCCAGCCGGTTCTGGCCCTCCACCAGCATGTTGAAGCCGGGCATCGACTTCATGGCCACATAGTCTCCCAGGCTGTCCTCCACCGCATTGGTGAAGCCCTGGGCGTCCTGCGCCTTGTTCATCTGGATCTTGGCGAAGCGCAGGGCCTCGGGGCTGTTCTCGGCCACCCGCCGCGCCCAGGCCAGGGTCTCGCGCTCCAGGTCGTCCGGCGCGTAGACGTGGTTCACGAAGCCGTAGCGGGCGGCCTCCTCGGCGGTGATGAAGCGGCTCTCGAACACCAGCTCCTTGGCCCGCCGCACGCCGATGTCCCAGGGGATGGAGTTGTACTCCACGAAGCCGCCGAGGAACTGGGCGCTGTCGGCGGCGAAGACCACGTCCATGGCCGCCGCCAGCATCCAGCCGGCGTAGATGCAGTAGCCCTCCACCATGGCCACGGTGGGCTTGGGGAAGTTGCGCCACTTGATCAGCAGGTCGAGGTTGTACTTCTTGAACTGGTCGTAGATCTGGATGCCCGGCTGCGCGCCCAGCTGACGGCGGTACTCCATCCCCTCGGCGGTGCCCAGGTCGTGGCCGGTGGAGAAGACGCCGCCGGACCCGCGCACCACCACCACCCGCACCGCCTCGTCGGCCCTGGCCAGGTCGAAGGCGGCGTCGATCTCGTCCAGCATCCGGTAGCTCTGGGCGTTCCGGTAGGCCGGCCGGTTGAGCGTGATGATCGCCAGCGCGCCGTCCCGCGCATAGAGGATGTCGTGGAAGTCCATGGCGCGCCGTCCCGTGCTTTGTCGTTGCGGGAAGGATAGGACGCCTGGGCCCGGACCTCCAGGCGCGGGCCTCTAGTTCAGCAGCAGGGCCTTGGGGCCGCCGCGGGTCTCGATCCGGCGCATGACCGCCACCGGCTCGCCGGCGCCGCTCATCGGCTTGGCGACCGTGATCACGAACCAGGCCCCGTCGGGCAGGCCGCTGAAGCTGAACCGGTTGGCCGCATCGCACGAGGCGTGGCGCACGAAGGCGGCATAGTCGCCGCTGGGGGCCGAGGGGGTGCGGGCGCGGACCGTGGCCACCGGCACGGCGGCCGAGACCGGCGAGCCGTAGAGAATGGTCATGCGGCGCCGGCTCCACGGCGTCTCGGGCGTCAGAACGACGTCGCCGCCCTGGCAGCCGTAACGCACCTGGCCGGCCTTGTAGCCCAGGGAGCCCTGGATCGACGCGCGGCCCGGCACCGTCGACCAGGCGAAGTCCTGCGGCCTGAACACATTGGCCGAGGGCGGCTGTTCGTTGGGCGGCGGCGCCGGCGGCGGCGGAACCGCGCCGGAAGGGCCTTCGGTGGTGGCGCAGGCCGCGAGGCTGGCGCCGGCGAGAGCGATGAACAGGGCGCGTTTCATGATTGGCGACCCTAAGTCAGCGCCAGCGCGCATTCAACGCCCGAGCGCGCCCGGGCGGCTGTCTTGTCGCCCTCGCGAAAACCCCTTGGCGGTCGGTTCATGAACGGCGATAAGCCTTGGCGAAGGCCGCCGAACGGCCACGACATTCACTTTGGGAGATGCGAACATGAAGGCAGCCGTCCTGCGCCAGGTCCGGACACCGCTCCAGATCGAAGACGTGCAGATCAACAAGCCCGGCCCGCACGAGGTGCTGATCCGCACCGCCGCCGCCGGCGTCTGCCACTCCGACCTTCACTTCATCGAAGGCTCCTATCCGCACCCGCTGCCGGCCGTCCTCGGCCACGAGAGCGCGGGCATCGTCGAGATGGTCGGTTCGGAAGTGCGCACGGTGAAGCCGGGCGACCACGTCATCACCTGCCTGTCGGCCTACTGCGGCCACTGCGACCAGTGCCTGACCGGCCACCTCAGCCTCTGCACCAGCCCGGAAACCAAGCGTGACGCCTCCGACGAGCCGCGCCTGACCGTGCCGGGCGGCAACATGAACCAGTACCTGAACCTGTCGTCCTTCGCCGAGCAGATGCTGATCCACGAGCACGCCTGCGTGGCCATCCGGCCCGACATGCCGCTCGACCGCGCCGCCCTGATCGGCTGCGGGGTGATGACCGGCGTCGGCGCCGCGATCCACACCTCGTCGGTGCGCCCGGGCGAGACCGTGGCCGTGATCGGCTGCGGCGGCGTCGGCCTGGCGGCGATCAACGGCGCGGCGATCGCCGGCGCCGGCCGCATCATCGCCATCGACACCTCGGCGGCCAAGGACAACATCTCCAAGGCCTTCGGCGCCACCGACTTCATCAACGCGGCCGAGACCGATGCGGTGAAGGAAGTGCTGGAGATGACCAAGGGCGGGGTGCACCACTCCTTCGAGGCCATCGGCCTTTCCAAGACCGCCGAGCAGGCCTTCAACATGCTGCGCCGGGGCGGCACCGCCAACGTCATCGGCATGATCCCGGTGGGCCAGACCATCACCCTGATGGGCGCGGCCTTCCTGGGCGAAAAGCGCATCCAGGGCTCGCTGATGGGCTCCAACCGCTTCCCGGTCGACATGCCCCGCCTGGTGGACATGTACCTGGCCGGCAAGCTGAAGCTGGACGAGATGATCTCGCGCCGCATCAAGCTGGAAGACGTCAACTCGGCGTTCGAGGAAATGAAGACGGGCGCCGTCGCCCGCTCGGTCATCGTCTTCGACGCCTGATCCCAGGCTTAAGGTCCAAGTCTTCCGGTCCGCCGGAACGACAACGCCCTCCCGTCTCCGGGAGGGCGTTTTTCGTTTCAGGCCAAAGCTCGGCTAGCGCAGGCAGTAGTGGCGATATCCGTCCGGGCCGAGGTAGGTGCCGCTGTTCCAGTCGAAGCCGGGATAGGCCGCGCGGCAGCGGGCGCGCCAGCCGCGGTCGCGGCGATGGCTGAGATAGTAGTCCCGGTCGCTGTCGGCGCCGGCGATCGCCGCGCCCAGGGCGAAGCCCAGGATGCCGCCGGCGATGGCCGCGCCCGGGTCGTCGTTCACATAGCGCCCATTGCGCCAGACCCAGTGCCCGTGGTGGCCACCGCGCTCCCAGCGCAGGCGGTCGCGGCAGTCACCCGGCCGTTCGCCGCGATAGCAGCCGCCCCGCCACTGCACGGCCAGGACGGACGCTTCGCCGGCGCTGGCGAGGCCGCGGTCGAGTTGAAGCGGCTGGGCGCCGGCGGCGCCGGCCGTGAGGGTGGTCGCCGCCAGTGCGGCGCTGATCAGTCTCTTCCTCATCAGGAGGTACCCCTTTGTTCCTTCAGTGTTGTTGTCGACAGTCTCCCCATCGACCAAGACAACGCCTGGACGCGCCAATCGCTCCGAAACATGGATAAGGGCCTGTTAAGGCTAGATTTTCTGTCGTTGACGGGGACGGCCGCGGGGGCGTCTAGTTCTGCTTGCGCGGGGGCGCCGGACAACAAACGACGAGTTTCACCATGTCGCGCCGCAACCGCATGATACGCCAGCTCGAGGCTCGCTGGATCGCCAGTTTCGGCGAGCCGCCGCCCATCCGCACGGACCCCGAGCTGATGCTGGCGGTGCTGGACGATGTCGCCGCGCGCGACCGCGCCGCCCGCCGCGACGCGGCCAATGAAGGTTCGGCGGCGCCGCTCTGAACCTCTTGAATCAGGCCCTGGCCGGCAGGGCGGCGATGATCTGGCGTTCTTCTGAATAGGGATCGTTCACGGCCCGGCTGGTCACGTTGAACAGCATGGTCGAGCGCGCCCGGGCGTCATAGCGCGGCCAGGAGGCCAGGCCCGTTGCATTGGGGCTGCCGGTATGGGCGAAGGCTATCCAGGCCCCCGACATCTGGTCGGCGACCTTCTGGGCCGCATCGGCCACGGGCCCCAGCAACGACTCTGACTTTCCGACAGTGTCGAAGACCAGCGGCACGTCCAGGCCCTGAGGGCTGCGCAGCTTGTCCACCGGCGTCTCGAACTCCAGGCGGTAGAGATAGGCGCCCGCCGAGGCCAGGGCGGCCTTGCGCTCCGCCACGGCCAGCGCGCCCGCGCCGACGTCGCGCAGGGTGGTGATGCGGAAGTAGAGGTCGCTGGGGCTGGCCCCCGGCTGCAGGCGGCGGAAGTCGGCGATCAGCTTGTCCACGTCGGCCCCGCCCACGGCGGGGGCCAACTGCGACTTCAGCCCGTTCCAGTCGAGATCGAGGGTGGCCGGCGCGGCGCCGAAGGCCGTGGTCGCGGTGGCGTTGTAGCCGACGATGATCGGGACCTCGGCCGAGATCGTGGGCGCGTCGGGAGAGAATGGGTCGCGCGGCAGGGTCTTGCCGTCGACCACGGGGCCCAGGCGCGCGCCGCCGGCCTTGGTCACGGTCTCCAGCGCATCGAGCAGGCGTCCGGTCGGCACGCGCTGCAGGTCGTCGGCGTTCTTCGGGTTGACGTGCAACGCCTCGCAGACCGCCGTCGCCACGGCGGTCGCCTGCTGGGGCGTAATGGCGGTGAGCGCCGGCGCGGTCTGCATCGCCGCGCGGTGGATGAGGCCCTTGGCCGCCGGCATGGCCAGCAGGGCCGACACCTTGCCGCCCTCGCCGAAGACGGTCACCCGACCCGGATCGCCCCCGAAGTCGGCGATGTTGTCGCGCACCCACTGCAGAGCCATGATGATGTCGAGCTGGCCGATATTGCCGCTGTCGGCGAACTTCGGCCCCGCCAGGTCGGCCAGGTACAGATAGCCGAACACGTTGAGCCGGTGGTTCAGGGTCACCACCACCACGTCGCCGCGCTGGGCCAGGCGCACGCCGTCATAGGCGGGGGAGGCGCCGTTGTACTTCGAGAAGCCGTCGCCGTGTAGCCAGACCATCACCGGCCGCTTCTTGCCGTCGCCCACCGCCGGCGTGGTGACGTTGAGCGACAGGCAGTCCTCGGTCTCGCCGACGTTGACCGCCCAGCTCGCCCAGGGGCCGGTCGCCTTGGAGGCCAGCTGCGGGCACTGGTCGCCGAACTTGCGGCAGTCCCTGGCGCCGCCCCAGCTGCGCGGCGGATCGGCGGGGATGAAGCGGCTGCCGCCGCCGGTGGGGGCTCCGTAGGGGATGCCGCGGAACACGGCCATGCCGCCGTCGGTGAAGCCTCTGACGCGGCCATAGGCGGTGGCCGCCTCGGGCGCGTCGTCGCCGGCGGCGCGGGCGCGGGTGGCGATCAGCAGGCTGGCGGCCGCCGCCCCGCCCAGCAACAGGCGGCGATCGACGCCAAGGCCCTCGGCCACGCCCGCGCGCGCCCTGTCGTCCACGCCCATACCCCGAACTCCCTGCAAGCGAACCGCTGTTACGAGGGTCAGCTTTGCAGGATTTTTCGGACCTCGGCCATGGGGTCGTGCTCGATCCGGCTCGTCAGGTCGAACATCATGGTGGCGCGGCTGGCGGCGTCATAGGCGGGCCACGTGGGCAGGCCCGGCGCGTTGGGATCGCCCGTGCGGGCGAAGGCCAGCCAGGCCTCGGACATCTGCTCGGCCACCACCTGGGGATCATCGCCCCGGCCCATGAAGTTGCGGGCCGCCTCGACGTTGTCGAACACCAGCGGGATCTCCAGGGCGTGGGGGCTGCGCAGGACGCCGCGCGCCACCGGCGTCTCCCAGGTCAGCAGGTACATCCACACCGGCGCGGCCTTCTGGGCCGCCTTGCGCTCGGCCAGGGTGACCGAACCGATCCACATGCCCGTGGCGGTCTGGACCGCGGCCGCCAGGTGCGAGGGCGAATAGTCGGGGAACGCCTGGCGCAGGGCGGCGACCAGGGCGTCGGCCTTGTCGCCGGCCGCCTGTCTGGCGCGCTTGGCGACGTCCTCCTCGGTGTAGTCGCGGAAGCGCGGATCGGCGAACAGGAACAGGGTCGCCTCGTCCTTGTTGGTGCCCACCAGGACGGGCACGTCGGCGCTCAGCGGCGGGGCGTCGGGGCTGAACGGATCGCGGGGCAGGGCGACGCCGTCGACGCAGGGATTGAAGACGCCCAGGCCCTGGCCGCCGGGAACCTTGGCGGCGGCCGCCTGGATGTCCGAGGCGGGCAGGGTCGCAAGCTTGCCAAGGTCGCCTGGCGACACGCCGAGCGCGTCCAGCAGGGCCTTGGCGTACCGGGTGGCCGTCTCGCGCGGCGTGGCCGTCAGGCCGGGGCCGCTCTGGACGATGGCCTTGTGGAACAGCCCCTTGGCCGCCGGCATGGCCTGCAGGATCGAGACTTTCCAGCCGCCGCCGCTCTCGCCGAAGATGGTGACGTTGCCGGGGTCGCCGCCGAAGCTGGCGATGTTGTCTCGGACCCACTCCAGCACCATGACGATGTCCAGCATGCCGGCCTGGCCGCTGGACGGGTGGCCGCCCAGTTCGCCCAGGTGCAGGTAGCCGAAGACGTTGAGGCGGTGGTTGACGGTCACCGTCACCACGTCGCCGCGCCGGGCCAGGGCCGCGCCGTCGTACATGGCCGCCCCGCCCGAGCCGTTGGCGAAGCCGCCGCCGTGCAGCCAGACCATCACCGGCCGCTTGCCGGTGAGGCCGGGGGTCCAGACATTGAGGAACAGGCAGTCCTCGTCGGTGCCGGGTTGACCGGGAGCCGGCGGATCGCCGGCGCTGCGGCCGCCGGTGATCTCGCCCACCGGCACGCCGACCTGGATGGCCGGAGCCCCCAGGCTGACGGCGTCCGCCGGTTCACGCCAGGGTTCAGGTCGCGCCGGCGGTTGGAAGCGCAGGGCGCCCAGCGGCGGCGCGCCATAGCGGATTCCCTTGAAGATCTGCAAGGGGCCGTCGCGATAGCCGCGGACCGGGCCATTGGTGGTGCCAACCGCGTCGGTGCGCGCCAGCGGGGCGTCGAGGACGTCCGTCATCATTCATCTCCCATCATCGCCGCCCTCTTGCGGGGCGTTGGCGTCTTGAAAAGTCTCGATCGAAAGCCCGCCCATTCCGCCACGGAATGGCGGCGGGCGGCAAGCGGCGATTGGGACGATCCCGTGGGAGAGGGGGTCAGACGCCGCCGCGAAGGGCGGGGCCGGCCTCGTGGCCCGCCTCGACGGCCACCGTGGTCCCGGCCGGGCCGGCGGCCTTGCGCATGGCGTCGATCTGGGCGCGCTGCAGGCGGAACTCGGTCAGCTCCATGCCGTGCAGAGGGGCGCCCTGCCGCGCCGCGGCGCCGGTGGGATTGACCCGCAGGCCGCCGCGCCAGACCTCGTAGTGAAGGTGCGGGCCGGTCGCCAAGCCGGTCGCCCCGACATAGCCGACGATCTGGCCCTGGGTGACCTTCATGCCGGGATAGAGCCCCGCCGCGTAAGCCGACAGGTGGCCGTAGCCGGTCTCCCAGCCGTTGGCATGACGAATCTTCAGCCAGTTGCCGTAGCCGCCCCACACTCGGCGCTCCACCACCACGCCCTCGCCGGCCGCCAGCACCGGGGTGCCGGTCTCGGCGCCGAAGTCGATGCCCTGGTGCATGCGGGTGTAGCCCAGCAGCGGGTGCTCGCGCATGCCGAAGGTCGAAGTGATATGGGCCCCGTCCACAGGGGTGCGTAGCAGCAGGCCCTTGATGGCCACGCCGCGCTCGTCGAAGAACTCGGTCCGGCCGTCGTGGTCGAAGGCGTAGAAGCGCATGGTCCGGCCATGGACGGCCATCTCGGCGTAGCGCAGGTCGCCGGTCTCCACCGTCGCGCCGCCAGGGGCCACCTTGCGATCGAAGACCAGGGTGAACTTGGCGCCCTGGTGAATGTCGCGGGCGAAGTCCAGCCGGTGCGAGAACAGCTTCACCAGCTTGGCGATCAGGGTCAGGTCGGCGCCGACCTTCTCGGCGGACTCGTAGAGCGAGCCCTGCATGACGCCGCTGGCCACGGTGGTCACGCTGCGTGGCGGCGTCGACGACGGATGCAGGCGCAGCACGCCGTCGAAGCCGCGTTCGACGATCAGGCTCTCGCCATTGGTCGTATGGGCCGAAAGGCCGATCAGGCGCGGTGCGCCGATGAGGAAGCGCGGCCGGGCGATGGAGACGACGGTCTCGTCGGGGGCCAGGCTGGCCGGGTCGCGGCCCTGGACCAGGGCCTGGGCCGCCTGGGCGGCCTCGGCCGCCGTGGCGCCGGCGCGCTCGAGGCCGTGTTCAAGGCTCTCGCCGGGCTTCAGCTCGATGGCGATGTCGCGGGGCGCACGGTAGCCTTCGGGCACGGCGCCGAGCGCAGCGCGCGCGACGCCGTCATCGGCCGCCGCGCTGGCGGCGCTGTCGGTCAGCCGCCAGCCGGCCCCCAGGCACAGGCAGGCGGCCAGCCCCATCGCCAGGCGATGCGGCCAACGCCGGCCGGCGGCGGGCTCGAACTCGTCTGTGACGCTGGCGGACGAAATGGCGGGACGGCTCCGGCGGCTTGCCCCGGCGCGGGGTCAGATCGGGCAGGGGTCCCTACTTTGACGGCTTAACGTTAACGCCGGGTGGAGCAGCCCACGCTAGAGGAGGGGCTCGATCTTCTCCAACGGCCGGCCCAGGGCGACACCCTTGGCGCCGGCGACGATGGGGCGTTCGACCAGCACCGGATGCTCGACCATCGCGTCCAGGATGGCGTCGGCCGCGGCGCCAGGGGCGGTCAGGCCCAGGTCCTCCGCCGGCGTGCCGCGCACGCGCAGGATATCCCTTGGCCCCGCGCCCATGCGGGCCAGCAGGTCTTTCAGCTGGGCCTTGGTCCAGCCGGTCTTCAGGTACTCCACCACGGTCGGCGTGTGGCCGGCGTCACGGATCATCTGCAGCGCCTTGCGCGAGGTGCTGCAGTTCGGGTTGTGGAAGATGGTGATGTCGTCGGTCTTGGCCATGGGTCCGCCTCGCTGCGCCGCCGGTATCGGCGAGGGCGCGCGCCTTGTCGAGCCGTTCCGACGCGGAGAGGGGACGCCGGCGCCCGGCGTCCCGCCCGGTTTCAGGCCGTGATGTCGAGACCGTTGGAGGTGTCGATGACCCCGGAGGTGGAGGTCGTCGAGGCCGTGGTCGAAGTCGCCGTCGCGGCGGCGTCGCCGTCGGCGTCCTGCGGCTTGTGGTGATGGCCCCGGTGCGCCGCCATGTCGGACTTCAGCTTGGCGAAGGCGGTCTGGGCCCCCGACAGGTCGCCGCTCTGCAGGGCCGAGCTCACCGCCGCCATGTCCTTGGCCATGGGGTCGTTTCCGTCGCCGGGAGGCGGCCCCTTGCCGTCCTTCGGCCCCAGCGACTGGAGCGTGGCGAAGGCCGACTGGGCGCTGGAGAGATCGCCGCCGCTGAGCGCCTGGTCCAGGGAATTGAACGCGTCGTTGCGTTGCTGGAACGTCGTGTTCGAGGGCAGTTGTGTCGAGGTTTGCGACACGCCTGTAATGGACATGATGTGATCTCCACGATTGCTACATTATCGTAGTCAAAGTGAGCCTCAGCTCGAGAGAAGATCAGTCGAGTCGATATAATGGAATCCTAATTACAGTATTTGGTCGTGGAGGGTTTACCAGGCGAGGGCGCGGTCGGCGACGACCAGGGTGGAGCCGGAGAGGTCGAAGCCCATGGCGTCGCGAGGCATGGCGGGCAGGGGCTTGGCCCCGGCGGGCCAGCCAGCCAGGTAGTCGGCGTAGCTCAGCGACAGCCCTCCGCTTGCCGAGGCTGGGCGGAAGCTGATGCTCAGCGGATCGCCGCCGCGCCAGACCAGCAGGGTCGTGGCGCCCGGCTTGCCCAGGATGGCGGCGGCGCGGCCGTTCAACGTGGCGTCGCCCATCGGGACGCTGGTCTTCAGCCGAAGCTCAAGGTCCGTCGTGCCGGCCGCCGGCGTGAAGTTCAGGGTGACACGGCCGTCCGCGGCTTTCTGAAGGGTGATGGACGGCGACGGCGCGGCCACCAGGCTCGCCGGGGCGGAAAGGACCGGCGCGCGGAACCCGGGCAGGGCCTGGGGCGAGATCGCGCCGCCGTCGGCGGTGAGCACGGCGCGCGACCAGCCGTCCAGCGGCTCGGTGCTGACGCGCCAGGCCTTCCGGCCGCCAGGATCCACCGCATAGAGCACCTCCTCCGCGCGGGGGTGGCGCGGGCTCCAGGGATCGGTGACGCGAATGAAGAGCGCGGTCGCCAGTCCCGCGAGGATCACCAGGGCCGGGGCGGCGAAGCCGAGGCGGCCCTCGGGCTGCGCCGGCCAGAGGAGGGGCCAGGCCACCATGGCGCCGGTCCAGATCGCCAGGGCGGGCGCCTCTGGCTGGTCCAGCCCCTGCATCAGGGTATGAGCGAAGAAGCCGATCCAGGACAGGCTGGCCGTGGCCATGATCCATGCCGCCGCCACGATCCAGGCGCGGCGGTCGCGGCCGCCGGCCATCAGGGCGTTCAGCGCCGCGCCCGCCAGCAGCGGCCACGCCGTCACCAGCGCCGCCGTCGGCAGGGCGATCTGCAGGGCCAGGGTGACCCCGAGGCCGGTGAGCAGAAGCCCCGTCCAGGTTCCGCAGACGCTGGCGCCCTTGCCGAACACGAGGAAGGCCAGCAAGGCGGAGGCTGCGGCCATGCCTACGGTGATCGGCCAGGATGCGAAGTGGTTGAGCACGGCCGCGAGGGCGCCGGCGGCCAGGAAGAAGATCGAGCCGAACAGCCTGAGGCGGCCGCGCGCGGTGGCGGCCGGGACCAGCATGGCTGCGCCGACCAGGCTGAGGCCCATGGCCGCCTCGAACAGCGGGAAACGCGCCAGCAGGGGGCGGTATTCCATCCAGCCGCTGTCGACCCCGGTCAGGCGGCGCGTCAACGCCAGCACCGTCATGCCCCCGAGCAGCAGCAGCACCCCCGCGCCGAGGCCGCGCCAGAGATCGCGCCAGGCCAGGGCCTTGCCCTGGCGGGCCCTCGTCGCGCCCAGGGCGGTCAGGCCGGCGGCCAGGGCCAGGACGACCCATCCGCCCCAGGTCGGATAGGCCAGGATGACCCCGCCCGGCAGGTTGCCATAGACGAGATCAAGGCCGGGGCGCGGCGGCGTCGGATGGAAGGCCAGGTCGACAGCCGGCCCGAACGCCTGCTCGCCCAGGCTCTGCAGCGCCCCCTGGTCGAGGGCGGCCACGGTGGAGCTGGGAGAATGGTAGTCGAACTGGCGGCCCAGGAAGGCCAGGTTCAGGCCCGGCAGCCGGCGCGCATCCGTCACCGTGAAGTCGGTGTCGTTGGGCATCATCTTGTAGACTTGGACGGTCAGCGAGTTGCTCTGCGGCCGGCGCGCATCGGCCGCGAAGAGGCGCACCGCCCCGGCGTTGTCCGGACCGGTCTGGAACATGTGAGCGCGCCCGCCGCCGCCGCGCGCCTCGAAGTTGATGACGAAGCCGACGTGGCCGGCCAGGGGATGTTCGCCATAGAAGGCGCGGGCGCCGAGAAGGCCGGCCTCCTCGCCGTCCGTGATGACCAGCATCACGTCGCGGGCCGGCGTTCCGCCCGCCTTGATTCCCCGCAGGATCTCCAAGGCCGCGGCCACGCCCGCCGCGTCGTCGGCCGCTCCGGGCGAGCCGGGGACGCTGTCGTAGTGGGCCATCAGGGCCAGGGCCGGCAGGCTGTGGTCCCTGCCGGGCAGGACGCCGATGACGTTCTCGACGGTCGCGCCCAGCACCAGGGTCGAAGTCTTGCGGCTTTCGACCACGTGGCTTTCGGCCCGCTGCACCTGCGGCGACAGGCCCAGGGCGGTCATCCGCGCGATCAGATAGTCGCGGACCCTGGCGTTGGCGGCCGATCCGGTGGGGTGGGGGATGGGGGCGATGGCGGCGACGTCGGCCATGGCGCGGCCAGCCGAAAACGCATGCAGCGACGCGCTGGCCGGCTCCGGGCGCGGGCTCGCCGTCTGGAGGTAGAAGAGGCCGAACGCGGCCGCGAGGCAGGCGAACAACATCGCCAGTCTTGCCATGACGGACCCCCATATCGACTGGCGGGACCCTCACGTACTTTCGGGCGGGGCGCAATGCGCGCCGCCGCCCGAACAGGTTAAGCGTCTCGATGAATTTCGCCGGAAAACCTTAAGCCGGCGCGCCGGTTCAGGCCGCGAGGACGCCTTCCGACGGGTCGCGCAGCACATATCCGCGGCCCCAGACCGTCTCGATGTGGTGCTTGCCGTTGGCGGCCGCCGCCAGCTTCTTGCGAAGCTTGCAGATGAACACGTCGATGATCTTCAGCTCGGGCTCGTCCATGCCGCCGTAGAGGTGGTTCAGGAACATTTCCTTGGTGAGCGTCGTGCCCTTGCGCAGGGAAAGCAGCTCGAGCATCTGGTATTCCTTGCCGGTCAGGTGAACGCGGATGCCGTTCACTTCCACGGTCTTGGCGTCGAGGTTGACCGTGATGTCGCCGGTGCGGATGACCGATTGGGCGTGGCCCTTGGAGCGGCGGACCACCGCGTGGATGCGGGCGACCAGCTCTTCCTTGTGGAACGGCTTGGTCATGTAGTCGTCGGCGCCGCCGCCCAAGGTCTTCACCTTGGTGTCGATCTCCGACGTGCCCGAAAGAATCATGATCGGGGTATTGATTTTTCCGACCCGGAGAGTCCTCAGGACGTCCATCCCGCTCATGTCGGGCAGATTCAGGTCGAGGAGGATGAGGTCGTAGTCATAGATCTTGCCCAGATCTATGCCTTCTTCGCCCAAGTCCGTCGTGTAGACGTTAAAACCTTCCGACTTCAGCATCAGCTCGATGCCTTGCGCCGTGGCGCTGTCGTCCTCGATCAACAGTACGCGCATCAGCCCCTCCCCGCCCTCTGGCGGTATAGCCCTACGGTTGCCCGAATTTACTAACCAAGCTCGTCCGCCACATTGCCAACGAGTTAATTTAAGACTGGTTAATGGTGAAAGCTCACGAGGCGAATCGTTAAGCCGATTTGCGATTCGCACACAAGCGAACGCGAGCGCCCGGTTGTCGCAGGGGCGATGACTCTTTCGTGAGTCGGCAAGCGAATCCGCTTGTGCCAAGGGGCCGCGCGCCAGGGTAGAGTGCTTGCGACATGATCCTGCGGCCTATTGTCCAAATCCTCGCCTGGCTGCTGGTGATGGCGGCCCTGGTGTTCGTTCCTGCCGGAGATTGGACCTGGCCGGCCGGCTGGATCTACCTCCTCACCATGATGGCCAGCGCCGTCGCCATCACCGTCTGGCTTCTTCAGCGCGATCCGGCCCTGCTCGCCGAGCGCCTGAAATTCCCGGTGCGACGTGAGCAGAAGGCCTGGGATCGGGGGCTGATGGCCCTGATCCTGACGGCGTTCGTCGCCTGGACCGCCCTGGCCGGCATCGACGCGGAGCGATTCTACTGGTCCGAGATGCCTCTGATCCTGCAGGCGCTGGGCCTGGCCCTGATCGTCGCCTGCATGGTCATCGCCTGGCTGACCTTCCGCGAGAACACCTTCGCCGTCCCGGTGGTGCGCATCCAGTCCGAACGAAGCCAGATCGTGGTCACCACCGGCCCCTACGCCCTAGTGCGCCACCCGATGTACGCCGGCGCCCTGCTGTTCATGATCGGCCAGCCCCTCCTGCTGGGATCATGGCTGGCCCTGGCCGCCTCGCCGGTATTGATCCTGCTGTTGGCGATCCGCGCCCTGGGCGAGGAGCGGGAGCTGGCGGCGGCCCTTCCCGGCTATGCGGACTATGTGAAGACGGTCCGCTTCCGCCTGGTCCCGGGGGTCTGGTGACACGGTCCGGCCGAGAAGAGGCGCAGGGTCCCGGCGGGAGGACGCCCATGGACACGCGCACCGCGGCCTGCAGTTGCGGCCAGCTCAGCATCACCGTCGAAGGTGAGCCTCGCGGCGTCGGGGTCTGTCACTGCCTGGCCTGTCAGCGGCGGACGGGGAGCGTGTTCGCGGCGCTCGCCGGTTTCACCCCGCCCTACAGCGTGCGCGGCGAGGCCACAGAGTACGTCCGGACGGGCGACCGGGGGGCGCGCTTCCGATTCCGGTTCTGCCCCGTCTGTGGAACGAACCTCTTTCACACGGAGGAGGGTTTCGAGGGCCGCGGCGTCAGTGTCGCCGTCGGCGCCTTCGCCGATCCGGCGTTCCCGCCGCCCCAGGTGTCGGTCTACGACCGCCGCCGGCATGGCTGGGTGGCCCTGCCAGCGGGGATCGCGGTGTTCGAGACGGATCCCGACTAGGCGTGTGGCTCAGGTCCTGAACAACGGCGTCGACTGAACGATAGCCAGTTCTTCCTCGGTCATCTCCGTCGGGATGTCGGCGAAGAGCGGGGTCGAGAGATAGCGTTCGCCGGTGTCGGGCAGCATCGCCAGGATGGTCGAGCCCTTGGGCGCCGCGGCCGCCACCTTCAGCGCGCCCGCGAAGGTCGCGCCGGCGGTGATGCCCACGAAGATGCCTTCCTGGCGAGCGAGCGCTATGCTGTTGCGGATGGCTTCGGCCCCGGCGATGGGGATCACCTGGTCGACGTTGTGGGCGGCCACGGCGTCGCCGGTCAGCTTGGGGATGAAGTCCGGGGTCCAGCCCTGCATCGGGTGCGGCTTCCAGGCCGGGTGGCCGGCCGCGGGCGAGCCGTCGGCCTTGCGCTCCTGCGCCTCGCCGCTGCCCAGCAGCTGGGCGTCCTCGGGCTCGCAGACGATGATCTTGGTCTCGGGCCGCTTCTCGGCCAGGACGCGCGAGACGCCCTTCAAGGTCCCGCCGGTGCCATAGCCGGTGACCCAGTAGTCCAGCCGCTCGCCCTCGAAGTCGTCCAGGATCTCCTGCGCGGTGGTGCGCGAGTGCATGTCGGGATTGGCTTCGTTCTCGAACTGGCGGGTCAGGAACCAGCCGTGGGTTTCGGCCAGCTCGACGGCCTTGTTGACCATGCCGGTGGCCCGCTGGGCGGCCGGGGTCAGCACCACCTTGGCGCCCAGGAAACGCATCAGCTTGCGCCGCTCGATGGAGAAGCTCTCGGGCATGGTGACGACCAGCGGATAGCCCTTCTGGGCGCAGACCATGGCCAGGCCGATGCCGGTGTTGCCGCTGGTGGCCTCGATCACGGTCTGGCCGGGCTTCAGCGCCCCGCTCTTCTCGGCCGCCTCGATAACGCCCAGGGCCAGGCGGTCTTTCACCGAACCCAGCGGGTTGAAGGCCTCGACCTTGACGAACAGGTTCACGCCGTCGGGCGCCAGCTTGTTGATCCGCACCACCGGGGTGTTGCCGACGGTCTCGAGGATGTTCTGGTACTTGTGGCCCATTCAGGCCTCCCTGGTCTTGGCGTCGGGATGGTCGCCGGCTGTTGATGGGGCCCTTGTTCCCGGCCGCATATAAGGGGTCGCCCCCGCCCGGTGTAAAGGCGGGCGCACGCCGTTCTCTGGCCTTGCCGGCGCCGTCGTGCGAAGCGGGGACGGTGACATTCGTGGAGCCGGCATGAGCGACGTCCCCATCCTGGAAACCGAACGCCTGGTCCTGCGCGGCCACGCCCTGGCCGACTTCGACGACCTCGTTTCCCTATGGAGCGACGAGGCGGTGGTGCGCCATATCGGCGGGCGAGCGTCCACGGCCGAGGAGTGCTGGAGCCGGCTGCACCGCTATCGCGGGCATTGGGCCCTGATGGGGCATGGGTTCTGGGCGATCACGGAGAAGGCCGGCGGTCGCTATGTGGGCGACCTGGGCCTGGCCGACTTCCGGCGCGGGATCCAGCATCCCTTCGTGGACTCGCCCGAGGCCGGCTGGGCCCTGGCGCCATGGTCGCACGGCCGCGGCTACGCCAGCGAGGCCCTGGCCGCGGCCCTCGCCTGGGGCGAAGGCCACTTCGGATCGCCGCGGGTCTGGTGCATCATCGACCCGGACAACGCGCCTTCGATCCGTGTGGCCCAGAGGGCGGGCTTCGAGCGCTTTGGAGAAGCCCGCTATCACGACGATCCGACGGTGGTGTTCGTGCGCGGCGCCTGACGGGAAGCTTTCCGCGATTTAACTGGCGTCGCCGCCCCTCGCCGTCATCAATCCCCGCCGACGAGACCCAGCCGCTTGGGAGGGCGCGATGGGATGGAAACGCTTCGCCGGGGCGCTGGCCGGCCTGGCCCTGGGCTATGTCTTCGCCGCGATCACCGATCCGGGCCTCGCCTGGGCGCAGCCGGCCTCGAAGCCGGCCCCGAAGCCGGCAGTGGCCGCCACTTCCGCCGCCGCCCCTCAACTCGCGACGCCGGACCTCGACGCCTGGCTGGACGGCTTCATGCCCTATGCCCTGCGCCGTGCCGACGTGGCCGGGGCGGTCGTGGTGGTGGTCAAGGACGGCCAGGTCCTGACGCAGAAGGGTTACGGCTTCGCCGACGTGACGCGGCGCAAGCCCGTCGATCCGGAGACGACGCTGTTCCGGCCCGGCTCCATCTCGAAGCTGTTCACCTGGACGGCGGTGATGCAGCAGGTGGAGGCGGGCAAGCTGGACCTCGACGCCGACGTCAACCGCTACCTGGACTTCAAGATCCCGCCCTACGAGGGCCGGCCCATCACCCTGCGCAACCTGATGACCCACACGGCGGGCTTCGAAGAGCACCTGAAGAGCCTCTTCGTGCGCAACGCTTCGGGCCTCGTTCCCCTCGATCGGTTCGAACGCGAGAACCTGCCGCGCCGGATCTTTCCCCCGGGCCAGACGCCGGCCTATTCCAACTATGGCGCCGCCCTGGCCGGCTACATCGTCCAGCGCGTGTCGGGCGAACCTTTCGAGGCCTATGTGGAGCGCCACATCTTCGCGCCGCTCGGCATGACGCACGCGAGTTTCCGCCAGCCCCTGCCCGACGCCCTGGCCGCCGACATGTCCCAGGGCTACCGGCTCGGATCGGGCCCGGCCCAGTACTTCGAGTTCGTGAACCCGCCGCCGGCCGGCGCCCTTTCGGCCAGTGGCGGCGACATCGCCCGCTTCATGATCGCCCATCTGGACGAGGGGCGCTTCGAGGCGGCGCAGATCCTGAAGCCGGAGACGGTCGCGGCCATGCACGCCACGGCCTTCCGTTCGACGCCAGCCCTGAACGGCATGACGCTCGGGTTCTTCGAGGCCGACCGCAACGGCCACCGGGTGATCGAGCACGGCGGCGACCTGGGCTTCTTCCACAGTGATCTCTACCTGGTGCTGGACCAGAAGGTCGGCCTCTTCGTGTCGCTGAACAGCGCCGGGGTGGGGGCGTCGGACCTGGCCCTGCGCAGCGCCCTCTACCGCGAATTCATGGACCGCTACTTCCCGGCCCCCTACGTCCAGCCGCCGCGGCCGGCGAGCGCCGTCGCGGACGCGGCCAGGATCACCGGCTTCTATGAACTGAGCCGGCGCGGCCAGACCACGGTCACCGCGGCCCTGCGCCTGGCCGAACAGATGAAGGTCACCGCCGACGCCAAGGGCGACATCGCCATTCCCTTGCTCGACGCCCTGACCGGCTCTCCGCACCGCACCTGGCGTGAGATCGCCCCGATGGTCTGGCAGGAGGCGGGCGGCGTCTCGAAGCTGGCCGCGGTGGTGCGCGATGGGCGGGTCGTCGCACTGACGACCGACGACCTGCCGGCGGCGGCGGTGTTGCAGCCTGTCCCGGCCGGGCTGCGGCAATCCTGGCTGCTGCCGGCCCTGGCGGCGTCGATCCTGGTGCTGGCGCTCACCGCCCTGACCTGGCCCGTCGCGGCGCTGGTGCGCTGGCGCTATCGCGCGACCTATCCGCTGAGCCGGGCGGCCGGCTGGCTCGACCGCTCGACGCGGGCGGCCGCGGTCATGACGCTGGCGGCCGTGGCCGGCTGGCTGGTGGTGCTGGTCTACGCCGGCAGCGATCCGAGCCGCGCCAACCCCAGCCTCGATCCGGCGATGCGGCTGATGCAGTTTCTGGCGCTTGTCGCCGCCGGCTTGTCGCTGGGCGCCGTCGCCAACCTGGTCCTGGTCTGGCGCGACGGAACCCGGTCCTGGTGGGCGAAGCTGGCCGGTCTCCTGATCGTGGCGGCCCTCGCCCTGGTCTTCTGGGTGGAGTTGGTCATCCGCCTCTTCAGCCCCAGCCTCAACTACTGACAGCCACGCTCTCGTCCTGCGCCGCCGAATCCGCCATGGTCCCGGCCCATGGAAAACGAAGCCTTTTTCAAGCGAGACGGCGGCGGTTACGTCGCGAACCCGATCAGCCGCGGCCCCTGGAACCCCCAGTCCCTGCACGGACGGGTGATCATCGGCCTGCTGGCCTTCGAGCTGGAACAGCGACACGCCGACCCGGACTTCATCCCGGCGCGCCTGACGGTGGACATGTACCGCCTGCCGGACTTCTCGCCGATTGAGGTCGCCACGCGGGTGGTGCGCGACGGCAACCGGATCAAGGTCATCGACGCCGAGTTCTTCAGCGGCGGCGTCAGCGTGGCGCGCTCCACCAGCCAGTTCCTGCGCCGCACCGCCCCGCCCGCGGGCAATGTCTGGACCCGGCCGACCTGGGACGCCCCGCCCCCTGCCGACGTTCCCGACCCGCCGCCGCGCCAGAACGGGCTGGGCGGCATGTGGGCCATGAAGCCGATCAGCGGCGGCGTCGGCACGGCCGGCCCGCGCCGCACCTGGATGAGCGAAGTGCGCGAACTGGTGGCCGGCACGCCGCTGACCCCGTTCATGCGCGTGGCCCTGTGCGCCGACTTCGCCAGCCCCTTCGCCAACGCCGGCGACCAGGGCCTGGGCTACATCAACAGCGACGTGACCCTCTACATCAACCGCCTGCCCGTGCAGGAGTGGGTGGGACTGGAGGTGGCCGACCACCAGGCGGCGGATGGCGTCGCGATCGGCGAGTGCTTCCTCTACGACGTCGAGGGTCCGATAGGCTCGGCCACCTGCGCCGCCCTGGCCCAGCAACGCCGCATGCAGCTGCCGCCGGCGGACGCCGACAAGGCCTGAGGCAAGGCGCCCGCGGCGGTGCGGCGGATCGTCCGGCGGCCCCGGCGATAAGGCCGCCGGATCCCGAAAGTTAGTCATCGGTTAAGGCGGCGGGGGCGACCATCGGGGCTCAGGATTCCCGGGGCTGCTTCGTCCATTGCGTAACCTCATCGCCGCTGTCGAGCGTATCGATCCGCTGACCGTTTCCGGCCGCGTCGCGGCGGTGAACGGCCTGCTGATCGAGGTGCGTGGCGGCCTGACCCGCCTTTCCGTCGGCGCCCGCGCCGAGGTGGAGCGCCGGGGCGCCGAACCCCTGGCCGCCGAGGTGGTCGGATTCCGCGAGACCCGCGCGCTTCTGATGCCGTTCGGCCCCGTCGAAGGCGTCTCGCCCGGCGCCGAGATCCGGATCCAGCCCGAGGGCGCGGCGGTGCGGCCCACCAAGGCCTGGCTCGGCCGTATCGTCGACGCCTTCGGCAATCCGATCGACGGCAAGGGCCCGCTGCCGCACGGCATCGCCCCGTATTCCCTGCGTGCGCCCCCGCCGCCGGCCCACGCCCGCGGCCGGGTCGGAGAGCGACTGGACCTGGGCGTGCGCTCGATGAACGCCTTCACCACCACCTGCCGCGGCCAGCGCCTGGGCATCTTCGCCGGCTCGGGCGTCGGCAAGTCGGTGCTGCTGTCCATGCTGGCGCGCGAGGCCACCTGCGACGCGGTGGTGGTCGGCCTGATCGGCGAGCGGGGCCGCGAGGTTCGCGAGTTCATCGAGGAGACCCTGGGCGAGGCCGGGCTGAAGCGCGCCATCGTCGTTGTCGCCACCTCCGACGAGCCGGCCCTGAAGCGCCGCCAGGCCGCCTACATGACCCTGGCACTGGCCGAATTCCTGCGCGACCAGGATATGGAAGTCCTGTGCCTGATGGACTCGGTCACCCGCTTCGCCATGGCCCAGCGCGAGATCGGCCTGGCGGCCGGTGAGCCTCCGACGACCAAGGGCTATACCCCCACCGTCTTCACCGAACTGCCCAAGCTGCTGGAGCGCGCCGGCCCTGGCCCGATCCGGCCCGACGGCACCACCGCCGGGCCGATCACCGGCCTCTTCACCGTGCTGGTGGACGGCGACGACCACAACGAGCCGATCGCCGACGCCGTGCGAGGCATCCTGGACGGCCACATCGTCATGGAGCGCGCCATCGCCGAGCGCGGACGCTTCCCGGCCATCAATGTGCTGAAGTCGATCAGCCGGACCATGCCGGGCTGCCAGACGCCGCTGGAGCGCGAGGTGGTGACCAACGCCCGCCAGACCCTGGCCGCCTACGCCAACATGGAAGAGCTGATCCGCATCGGCGCCTACCGCGCCGGGTCGGACCCGCAGCTCGACCGCGCCATCCGCCTCAACCCTGCCCTGGAGCAGTTCCTGGCCCAGGACAAGGACGAGTTCACCAGCCTGCAGGACGGCTTCGACCGGCTGGCCGAGATCGTGAGTGACGCCGCATGAAGTGGGCCGACCAGCTGATCAAGCTCTCGAACTTCGAGGTCGAGCTGCTGCAGAAGCGCCTGTCCGAGATCGTCGAGCGACGCGTCCTGGCCGAGATGAAGCTGGCCGTGCTGGTGGCCGAGGGCGAGGCCGAGCTGCAGCGCGCCCGCGAGGACGCCCAGGCCGGCTGGTACCACGCCGGTTTCGCCCAGGGCCTGAAGGTCCGCAAGGCGGCCGTCCAGCTGGAGATCGACCAGGCCATGGCCGAGGAGGAGGGCGCGCGCGACGCCCTCGCCGAGGCGTTCGAAACCCTCAAGAAGTACGAGCAGGTGGCCGAGAACGCCCGCTATGCGGCGGCCAGGGAGGAAGGTCGGCGCGAGACCGCCGCCCTCGACGAGATCGGCCTTCGCCGGGCCGCCTCGGGCGGCCGATGAGCCAATCGGGCCAGGTCGGCTTCAGCCGCCGCGCCGTGCTGGGCGCGGGCCTGGCGCTGGGCGCCTGCGCCCGGCCGGCCGACGGAAAGCCCGCCCCGCCGCCCCTGCCCCTGAAGGCCGCGGCGCCCTTTCCCATCGGCACCGCCGTGATGGCGCACAAGCTGCGCGACGACCCGGCCTTCGCCGCGATCGTCGCCGCCCAGGCCTCGCAGATCACGCCCGAGTTCGAGATGAAGATGGAGGTCATCGTCCGGCCGGACGGGAGCTTCGACTTCGAGCGTCCGGACGCCATCGCCGCCTTCGCGCGCCAGCACAACATCCGCCTCTTCGGCCACACCCTGGTCTGGTACGCCGAGAAGCCGTCCGCCTTCGAGCAGCTCGATACCCGGCGCGCCTCGTTCCGCGACGCCTACGCCAACTACATCACCGCGGTGGTGGGCCGATACCGGGGGCAGGCCGTGGGCTGGGACGTGGTCAACGAAGCCATCGCCGAGGATGGCGGCGAGTGGCGCACCAGCCTGTGGTCCGAACGCCTGGGCGCCTTCGAGCACATGCGGCTGGCCTATGAGATCGCCCACCAGGCGGACCCGAATGCCCGGTTGTTCCTGAACGACTACTACCTGGAGAAAATCCCAGGCAAGCGGGCCTCGTTCATGCGACTGGCCGAGGCGCTGCTGAAGGCCGGAGCGCCGCTCGGCGGCATCGGCACCCAGACACACATCGACGCCGACCTGCCGGCCGGGGCGATCACCGCCGCGATCAAGGAGCTGGCGACGCTCGGCCTGCCGAT
>JAFEEA010000309.1 GCA_018241335.1 Pseudomonadota bacterium | reverse complement strand
CTGGTGCTCAACTCGGACTATGACGCGTCTCGCGCCCTGGCGGCGGTGGCGAGCGGTGCGTGCGAGGCCATCAGCTTCGGGCGCCTCTTTATTTCCAATCCGGACCTGCCGGACCGCCTCAGGCGCGGCGATCCGCTCGCTGCCGACGACCGAAACCTCTGGTACGCGCAGGGACCGGAAGGATACGTCGACTACCTGGCGGCGGGCTGACCGAAACTGTCCGCCGCCGCCCGACCCGGCCGGCCCTGTCGCGACATCCCGATGTCACCCTACCCTGCCCCCGATTATCACGGGAGAGCGCCATGGAACGACGCGAGCCAGCGGCCGGCCGCCTTGAGGGCAAGGCCTGCGTGCTCTTCGGGGCGGCGGGCGGGATCGGCCTGGAGACGGCACGCCGCTTCCTCGAAGAGGGGGCCCAGGTTCTGATCGGCGACTACAACGCCGACGCCTGCCGCGCCGCCCAGGCGCGCCTGGAGGCCGATGGCTTCACCGGGCGCGTCGACGCCGCGCGGGTGGACGTCACCCAGGAGGCCGAGATCGAAGCGCTGCTCCATCGCGCTCTGGAGCGGTTCGGCGCGCTGGACGTCGTCTTCAACAACGCGGGCATCGTCGGCGCGATCGGGCCGATCATCGAGACAGAAGCCGAGCACTGGGACGCCACCTTCGCGGTGATGATGAGAGGCGTCTTCCTCGGCGTGAAGCATGCCGCCCGGATCATGATCGACCGCGACGGCGGCTCCATCATCAACACGGCCTCCATCGCCGGCGTCGCCAGCGGCATCCTCCCCACGGCCTATTCGGCGGCGAAGGCCGCCGTGGTGAGCTTCACCCGCAACGCCGCCGCCGAACTCGCCGACCACCGGATCCGGGTCAACGCCGTCTGCCCCGGGATCATCTTCACGCCCCTGATGCACCAGGGGCGCGAGGCGCAGGCCGAGGCCGTGATGCGCGAGATCCAGCCCTGGCCGGACCGGGGGGAGCCGCGCCATGTCGCCAATGCCGTCCTCTACCTGGCCTCGGACGAAAGCGCCTTCGTCACGGGCGAGGCCCATCTGGTCGACGGGGGCTACACGGCCAACGGCCTGCTGCGCGTGCATCCCCTGCCCGGCGCCAAGACCCGTCCGGACTACGCCGGCATCAGCTACGGCATGACGGGCCAGCCACGGCAGGTTCGCAGGCTGCCCTGAACGCCGCGACCTGTCCGCAAATGTCCGCCGCCGCCCGGCGGCTCGCGCCCTGGCCGCGCCGCCGGTCTCACGGCCACAACCGTTCCCTGCCAGAGCGCACACCCAGGGACCCCAATGGCCAGCCGATCCTCCATCGAACCCGTCGAGCACGTCGACGTCCTGATCGTCGGCGCCGGCATCACCGGCATCGACGCCGCCTATCACCTGGCGCGCGATCGTCCGGACGACTCTTTCGTGGTCCTGGAAGCCTTGGCGGATTTCGGCGGCACTTGGCGCGTCCACCGCTATCCAGGCGTGCGCTCCGATAGCGATCTCTTCACCTTCGGATACAGCTTCAAGCCCTGGCTGGGCGCGCCCGTGGCCAAGGCCCCTGAAATCCTGAAGTACCTGGGCGAGGTGATCGAGGAGAACGGCCTGGCCGATCACATCCGCTACGGCCATCGGATCTCGTCGGCCAGTTGGAGTTCGGCCGACAACGTCTGGACGATCGAAGGCGTGGCCGGGGAAGGCCGCCCGTTCCGGATGACCTGCGGCTTCCTCTGGATGTGCCACGGCTACTACCGGCATGGCGAAGGCTACACGCCCGACTGGCCGGGGATGGATAACTACAAGGGCCGCATCGTCCACCCGCAGCGCTGGCCCGACGACGTCGACTACCGCGACAAGCGCGTGCTCGTGATCGGCTCGGGCGCCACGGCGGCGACGGTGGTCCCGGCCATAGCCGACGACTGCCGGCACGTTACGATGTTGCAGCGCTCGGCGACCTACTTCTTCCCCAGCAAGAACCGGCACTGGCTCGCCGAACTCCTGCGCGACCTCCAGGTGGACGAACGCTGGGTCCATGAGATCGTTCGGCGCAAGATCGTCGCGGACCAGTACGCCTTCGCGCAGCGCGCCCTGGCCGAACCGGACACGGTGAGGCGCGAACTGCTCGACGGCGTCGCCCGGCATCTTCCGCAGGACGCCGTGGACGCGCACTTCACACCGACCTACCGACCCTGGCAGCAGAGGATCGCCGTCGTGCCCGACGGCGATCTCTTCGAGTGCGTGAGGGCTGGAAAGGCCTCGATCGTCACCGGTCAGATCGACCGCTTCGTTGCGGACGGGGTACGCCTCCAATCCGGCGAAACGCTCGTAGCCGATTTGGTGGTCACGGCCACGGGCTTCAACATGTCCCCCTTTTCGGACATCGCCTTCAAGGTGGACGGCGCGCCCGTCGATTTCTCCAAGACGGTCGCTTACCGCGGGATGATGTTCACCGGCGTGCCCAACATGCTCTGGGTGCTGGGCTACTTCCGGGCGGCCAGCTGGACATTGAAGGCCGACCTTGTCTGCGCCTTCGTCTGCCGCCTGCTCGGGCACATGCAGCGTCGCGGCGCCAGGACGATCGAGGTCGCCCTCCGGCCGGAGGACGAGGACATGGCGCTGCTGCCCTGGATCGATCCGGAGACCTTCAACCCCGGCTATCTCATGCGCGCGGTCGGTGACCTGCCGCGCCGAGGGGACAAGGAGGAGTGGGCGCACAGCCAGGACTATTGGAAGGAACGGCACATCCTCCCCGATCTCGACCTTGACGACCCCATCTTCCGTTACGACGAAGCCGGTTCGCGGATGATTGGCCAGACTGCCAAAGCCGTCTCGCCGGGCGGGCCCGATGAGCGCGCTGCGAACTGACGCCGATGAAGGTCCTCACCATCAGCCTGCACCGGCTGGCGCATCTGTCGCGAGCGCAGTTCCAGGACCACTGGTCGGTCACCCATGGCCCCCTCGTGGCTTCCTTCGCCGAGACCTTGGGGATCAGGCGCTACGTCCAGCTCCATACGATCGAGGCGCCGCGCCAATCCCAGGAGCCCCTCTGCGATGGCCTAGCCGAGATCTGGTACGACAGTGTCGAAGCCTTCGAGTCCGTTCTGGCCTCGCCTGACGCCCGCCCGGCGCTGCGCGCCCTCCGCGACGACGAGGCGCGCTTTATCGACACGAGCCGCTCTCGGCGATGGTGGAGCAATCCGAGCCGTCTACTCTAGCCGCTCTCGATCCGGAACGGCGGGCATTCGCAGACAAAATCACCGTCGCCGGGAGCGGTCGGCGATGTGTGAGCCGGCCCATCAGGTCCTCGACTTGAACTCATCGCCCGAGGCGATCCGCCTGATGGTGACGTTGTCCGAGAAGCCCCCGCTGTCGCTGCGCAGCGCCCGGGACCTGCCGGCCGAGCGCGGCGTCGACTTCACATATGCGACCGTCAGGTTGCAGTGGAACCGCTCTGGCCCGCGGTTC
>JAFEEA010000308.1 GCA_018241335.1 Pseudomonadota bacterium | reverse complement strand
AGCGGCGCGCTGACCCACATGACCGCCACCGCCGCCGGCGGCGCGGCCCAGCCGTGGAACGACGTCAGCGTCACCGCCAGCCTGTCGGGCGCGACCTTTTCCGGCGCCACGGCGGCCACGTCGGCCCCCGGCGGCGCTTTCGGCCTGACCAGCGCGGCCAAGGGCTCGGTCAACGGCGCCCTCTATGGCCCAGCCGCCCAGGAGCTCGGCGCGACCTGGGATCTGTCCGACAGCGGCGGCCGGGCTGTGGGCGCGATCGCGGCGAAGAAGCCCTAGGGTCTTCGACGCGGCGGTTCTGAGCCAGCCTCAGGCCGGCTGGACCTCGACGACCTTGTAGGTCAGGGGGCGGCCGTCGTCGTCGGTGACGGTGACGTACTCACCGACGGCGAAGCGGTGCTGGCCCAGGCGATAGAGCGGCTCGTCGGCCTCGTCGATGTCGTCGCCATAGTCGAAGAACCAGTGGTTGCCGCGGCGCGCCAGGCGGCCGTCGGCGGCGTCCTCGTCCGGGGCGAAGCGGCGCACGGTGCTTTCATCGCGATGCTTGGAATAGGCGGCCTCGTCGAGGTGGCCGTCCGAGGTCAGCGGCGCCACCAGGGCATAGCCGCGATGGTCGTCGCCGCCCGCGAACTCGGTGCCAGGGTTGCGGGCGAGCCGCATGACGATGCGCGAGAGAGCCATGGTTCAGGACTTCCGATGTGAGCTAGTGGGACAGGAAGAGCGACGGCGACTGGGCGTGCAGGAAGGTCTTGGTGGTGCCGCCGAAGATGAATTCCTGAAGGCGCGGGTGACCGAACGCGCCGGAGACCAGGAGGTTCGCGCCGGCTTTCTGGGCCGCCTCCAGCAATAGCGGGCCGGCGTCGCCGCCCTCCTTGATGCAGGTGACCTCCGAGGCGACGCCGCGCGCCGACAGGAAAGCCTGCAAGGAGGCCGGGTCGAACTTGCGGGCCGACGAGGCGGGGGCCGACACGATCACCACCTTGGACGCCTTCTGCAGCAGCGGCAGGGCGGTGCGCATGGCGCGGCTGGCCTCCTTGCCGCCGTCCCAGGCGACGGCGACGACGCCGTCGGTGCGAAGGTCCGGGCGCGCCACCAGGGTCGGGCGCTGCTCGTCGGCGACGATCTGCTGGAAGGCCTCGGCCAGGGGGCCCTTGCCGCGCGCGGCGCTGTCGTCGAACACCACCAGGTCGGCCAGGCGCCCTTCCATGGCCAGGGCGGCCCAGACGGGCGAGGTCAGGGCGGTAAAGCTCTTCTTGCCATAGGCGACGGCGTCGAGGGCCGCGCGGGCGTACTTCTCGCCCTCGGCGGCGGCCTGGCGGATGGAATCGATGGCGGTGGCCTGGACCCCACCCATGAAGCCATCGCCCATCCAGGGGATCAGGTCGGCGACGTCGGCCGGAGCGTGGACGGCGGCCAATTCGGCGCCGAACGCCTCGGCGATGATCGCGGCCGCGGCCAGGGTGCGCTTGTCGGCTTCTCCGCCGGACAACGGCGCCAGGATCTTCGCCCAATCCATTAGTGTCTCCTTGTTGGCCTTTAGGCGTTGGAACCATCGCCCGGCGCATTGATCTTTCGCAATCTATAGGTCAGTTGACCAGACTTGACCTTGGAGGAACGGTTCTGTGGCGAAAGGGCTGCAATCCCGAGGCGGCAGGAAGGCCGAGCCCAGGGCCTGGCAGCGCATGCTGTCCGGTCGGCGGCTGGACCTGCTGGACCCCTCGCCCATGGACATCGAGGTCGAGGACATCGCCCATGGCCTGGCGCGGGTGGCCCGCTGGAACGGCCAGACCCTGGGCGACCATTCCTTCTCGGTGGCCCAGCATTCGGTGGTGGTCGAGGAGATCGCCGCCCACATCCAGCCGGGGCTGGACCCGAAGTGGCGCCTGGCCGCCCTGCTGCACGACGCGGCCGAATATGTGATCGGGGACATGATCTCGCCCTTCAAGGCGGCCCTGGGCTTCGACTACCGCAGCTTCGAGGACCGGCTGGAGACGGCCATCCACGTGCGCTTCGGCCTGCCCGCCCATACGCCGGCGCCGATCAAGAAGCTGATCAAGCAGGCCGACCGCGCCTGCGCCTTCTTCGAGGCGACACAACTGGCCGGCTTCACCCACGCCGAGGCCCTCGGCTTCTTCGGCGCGCCGCCGGCGGGCTACGCCCTGACCATCGAGCCCCTGCCCCCGCCCGAGGCCCAGGCGCGCTATGTCCAGCGCTTCCACGTGCTGTCCGAGGCGGCCGGGTTCGAGACCGGCAACATCGCGTTCGAGACCGAGTGATGACGCTGATCGTCTGCCCGCTCAGCCATGTCCAGACGGTGGTCGCGGCCCGAGGGCCGTCGCACCTGATCACCCTGCTCTCCCCGCCCGAGACGCTGACGACGCCGGCCGGCATCGAGCCGGAGCGGCACCTCCAGCTCGCCGTCCACGATGTCGAGGCGCCGGGCGGCGGCATGATCGTCCCCAGCGCCGCCATGGTGGAGCGCATCCTGGCCTTCGGCGAGACCTGGGATGGGGCGGCGCCGATGCTGATCCACTGCTGGGCCGGCATCAGCCGATCCACCGCCACGGCCTTCACCCTGGCCTGCGCCCGCAATCCGAACGCTGACGAGGGGGCCATCGCCCGGGCCCTGCGGGCCGCCTCGCCCCAGGCCTTCCCCAACCGGCGCATCGTGGCCCTGGCCGACGACATCCTTGGCCGGAGCGGGCGGATGGTGGCGGCGGTGGAGGCCATGGGCGGCAACAACTTCGTCCCCGAGGGCGTCCCCTTCGACCTGGCGGCGCGGCATTGACGACCGCGGTCGTCATCGGCCTTTCGGCGGTGATCGTCGCCATGCGCGACGGCGAGGCCTCGGTGCTGACCGTGCGCCCGCACGACGCCGTCACCGACCGCGCCTCGACCTTGGAGGGCCTGCCGTTCGGCCCCTTCGACCCGGATGGGCACCGCACCTTCGAGCTGGGCCTGCGCGAGTTCGTGCAGCGCCAGACCCGCTTCGACCTTGGCTTCGTGGAGCAGCTCTACACCTTCGGCGACAAGGGCCGCGACGCGCCGCTGGCCGACGTGGGCGCGGGCGCCGCGCGGGTGATCTCGGTGGGCTACCTGGCCCTGGCGCCGGCGGCCACCGACACCGACGCGCCGGACGCGGCCTGGTCGTCGTGGTCGCGGTTCTTCCCGTGGGAGGACTGGCGCAAGGGCCGTCCCGCCGCGGTCGACGAGGTGATCGCCCCGGCCCTGACCGCGTGGGCCGGCGCCTCGGGCGAGCGGCGCAACCGGGTGCGGCTGCTGTTCGCCCTGGACGGCTCGCCCTGGGCCGAGGAGCGGGTGCTGGAGCGCTATGAACTGCTCTATGAGGCGGGCCTGGCCCCGGAGGCGGGGCGCGACCGCTCCCGCGCCGTGGGCGGGCGGCCGGCCGAGCCGGCGGCCCTGAGCGCCGCCCTGGGCGAGCCGATGATCTCGGACCACCGCCGCATCCTGGCCACCGGCCTCGGCCGCCTGCGCGGCAAGCTGAAGTACCGGCCGGTGGT
>JAFEEA010000307.1 GCA_018241335.1 Pseudomonadota bacterium | reverse complement strand
AAACCCTTCGACCCCCAGCAATTGGTCCGCATCGTCAAGAAGGTGCTGGCCGCGTGAGCGCCGATCCGGTCGAGATCTTCCGCCAGGAAGCCCAGGACCTTCTGGAGCAGATCGAGCAGGGCCTGCTCGATCTCGCCAGCCGGCCCGACGACCGAGACACCGTCGACGCGGTGTTCCGCGCCCTGCACACCCTCAAGGGCTCCGGCGCCATGTTCGGCTTCGACGCCCTGGCCGCCTTCACCCACCACTGCGAGAGCGCCTTCGACCAGGTGCGCAAGGGCGAGGTTGCGGCCAGCCCGGACCTGGTGTCCGCCGTCCTCGCCGCCCAGGACCACATGCGCGCCCTCGCCGAGGGGCGTGAGGCGCCCGCCGCCGAGGGCGAAGCCCTGCTGGCTCGGCTGCGCGCCGCTGTCGACGGCGCCGGCGCGGCCGGCGTTGCCGGCGCGATCGGTCCGGCCATGACGACCTGGCGAATCCGATTCAGCCTGCCGGCCGACGCCCTGGCCAACGGCACCCGGCCGCTCCCTCTGTTGGACGAGCTACGCGACCTCGGCGAGTGCCAGGTCACCGCGATCACAGACGCCATCCCGCCACTCGACGCCCTGGTCCCGACGGAATGCCATCTGGCCTGGGAGGTGGTTCTGACCACCGAGCACGGCCGCTCGGCGATCGAGGACGTGTTCATCTTCGTCATCGACGACATGGTGCTGGACATCGAGGCGTTGGATGCGCCCGCCGTCGAAGCCGAGATCGCCGGCGACCAAGCCGCACCCGCGGTCACCGAAGCCGCCGAGGTTCGCGCCGATTCCGACGGCGCCGACACGAGGTCCGCTCGCGGTGGCGGCGGTGAGACGGTGCGCGTGCCGGCCGAGCGCCTGGACCAACTGATGGACCGGGTCGGCGAGCTGGTCATCGCCCAGTCACGCCTGAAGCAGCTCGCGGCCGCCGGAACCGAACCCCTGCTGCGCGCCGTCTCCGAGGAAATCGAGCGCCTCGCCGCCGAGCTTCGCGACACCATGATGATCGTGCGTATGGTGCCGGTGGGCCAGCTCTTCGGCCGCTTCCGCCGCCTGATTCACGACCTGTCGCGCGACACCGGCAAGTCGATCGCCCTGACCCTCGAGGGCGAAGCGACCGAGCTGGACAAGACCGTCATCGAGCGCCTGGCCGATCCGCTGGTCCACCTGATCCGAAACGCCGCCGACCACGGCCTGGAGACGCCAGAACAGCGCGCCGCCGCCGGCAAGCCCTCCGAGGGCGTGATCGCCCTCGCCGCCCGCCAGTCGGGGGCCGAGGTGATCATCACCATCACCGACGACGGCCGCGGCATCGACCGCGCCCGGGTTCGGGCCAAGGCCGAGGAGAACGGCCTGATCACGCCCGATGCGGTGCTGAGCGACCATGAGCTGCTGCAACTGATCTTCCAGCCTGGCTTCTCCACGGCCCAGACCATCACCAATCTCTCCGGCCGCGGTGTCGGCATGGACGTGGTCAAGCGCACCATCGAGCAGCTGCGCGGCGCCATTGAGGTGACCAGCCGCCTGGGCGAGGGCTCGCAGATCGCCCTGCGCATTCCCCTGACCCTGGCGATCATCGACGGCCTGCTGGTCCGCGTTGGGGCCGCCCGCTACGTCATCCCCCTGGCCGCCGTCGAGGAGTGCGTCGAGCTCAGCCTGGAGCAGGACGTGCGCTCCACTGGGCGCAGCGTCATCACCCTGCGCGAGCGGCTGGTGCCCTTCATCCGCCTTCGTGACCTCTTCGCCACCGGCACGGCCCCCGACCCGCACCAGAAGGTGGTCATCGTCGCCACCGGCCAGGATCGCGTCGGTCTGGTGGTCGACCAGATCCTGGGCGACCACCAGACCGTCATCAAGTCGCTGAGCCGCTTCCACGCCGACGTCGGGACCTTCTCGGGGGCCACGATCCTGGGCGACGGCGGCGTCGCCCTGATCCTGGACGTGCCCCACCTGGTGGCCGCGGGCCAACGCCACGACGCGCAGCTGCGCGCGGCCGGCTGACGGGAGGACCTGACCATGGCCATCGCCGAAGCCGCCCAACTCGACATCGACACCCTGCAGGTCCTGACCTTCGACCTGGACGGCGAGACCTTCGCCCTTGAGGCGGGCGTGGTGCGCGAGGTCCTGGACGCCACCGCCGGCACGGAGGTGCCGGGCGCTCCCGCCTTCGTCGACGCCGTGATCAACTTCCGTGGCCGGATCATTCCCCTGGCCGACCTGAGGGTCGCCTTTGGCCTTGGCCGCCAGGCCGCCAGCATCGACAGCCGCGTGGTCGTCATCGAATACGACCTGGACGGTGACCCCACCCTGATCGGCCTTCGCACCGACAAGGTTCACGAGGTCACCGAGATCGACATCGCCGACCTGGAGGACGCGCCGCGCGTGGGCATGCGCTGGCGGCCGGACTTCATCCGCGGCCTTGCCCGGCGGGGCGGCGACCTCATCGTCCTGCCCGACCTCGACCAGATCTTCCTCACCCGTGGCGGCGCCGTCGGCGCCGTCATCCCCCTCGCGCCGTCCTGACCCGACGGCCGGAGCTCCTGCCATGCGCCTGACCATCAAACTCAAGCTGGCGATCGCCTTCGGCGTTCTCGTGACGCTGCTCGCCGGCGCCACCACGTTCGGTATCGTCGAGTTGAACCGCCTCAACGAGGAGGAAGGCGCCCTGATCAAGGGCCCGGTGGCGCGGCTGCGCAACGCCGAGGAGATGAACATCGCCCTGCTGCAGATCGTGCAGTCGGAGAAGGCCATGGCCATCAGCGACAGCGCCCAGGACGACCTGGCCGAGGCCGCCGCGATCGACAGCCAGATCAAGGTCTTCAACGACCTGCTGGAAAAGTCTGACGCCATCGCCAGCGCCGAGACCAAGGCCAAGCTCGCCTCGATCCGCGACAACTGGCAGCGCTTCCTGCCGCTCGATTCCGAAATCCGCCGCCTGGGCACGGAGAACAAGAACGCCGAAGCGGCCAAGCTGATGGCCACGACCGAAAAACCGGTGGTCGAGGCGATCCTGACTCACGCCACCGACCTGATCCACAGCGACCAGGAAGAGGTAAAGACGGCGGACGAGCAGGGTGACATCGACTACGCCAACGCCCGCAACGCCCTGATCGCCGTGCTTGTGGCCTCGGTGCTGCTGGCGACGGTGGCGGGGATCTGGATCTCGCTCAACATCAGCCGTGGCCTGACCAAGGTCATGGGCCTGGCCGACGCGGTGGCGTTGGGCGACCTCGACCAGGAAGTCGCCGTCACCACCAACGACGAGATCAAGGACCTGGTCGAGACGGTCAACCGCATGACCGCCAACCTGCGCGCCACCGCGGCCCTGGCAAACGCCGTCGCCGAGGGCGACCTGACGGTGGACGCCAAGCCGCTGTCCGACAAGGACACCCTGGGTCATTCCCTCAAGCAGATGATCGAGCGTCTGCGCAGCGTCGTGGCAGACGCCCTGTCGGCCTCCGACAACGTGTCCTCGGGCAGCCAGGAACTGTCGGCGACGTCCGAGCAGATGAGCCAGGGTGCGACGGAGCAGGCGTCTGCTGCGGAGGAAGCGTCGGCGTCGATGG
>JAFEEA010000306.1 GCA_018241335.1 Pseudomonadota bacterium | reverse complement strand
GCGCTGGAAGGACGGCCTCTTCGCCATCGCCCTGATCATTCCCGCAGTGGCCGTCTCCGGCGCCCTGGCGGTCAAGGCGCCGGGCGTGGATTGGAAGGCGCTGGTCGACGTCAAGCAGGCGACGGTGATCGCCCTGACCCTGGGGGCCTTGGTCGCCCTGGCGGTGGGCATGGCGGTGCTGAGGCCGTCGCTTCTGGCCCCCGTGCAGGAGACACGCCGACTGATGGACGCAGTGGGCTGGGCGGCGGTGCTGCCCCAGGCCCTGGCGGCGCTGGGGGCCGTGTTCGCCCTGGCGGGGGTCGGCAAGGTGATCGGCGAGCTGACCAGCGGGGTGATCCCGGCCGACAGCCGGCTGGCGGCGGTGGTTGTCTATTGCTTCGGCATGGCCCTGTTCACGGCGATCATGGGCAACGCCTTCGCGGCCTTTCCGGTGATGACCGCGGGGGTCGGCCTGCCGCTGATCGTGCATCGCTTCGGCGGGGACCCGGCGGTGATGGCGGCGATCGGCATGCTGTCGGGCTTCTGCGGAACCCTGGTGACGCCCATGGCGGCCAACTTCAACATCGTGCCGGCGGCCTTGCTGGAACTGCGGGACCGCTATGCCGTCATCAAGGTCCAGGCCCCGACCGCGGCGATCATGCTGATCGCCAACACCGCCCTGATGTACGTCCTGGTGTTCCATCGCTGGAGTTGACGATGAGCCGAATGACCCCCGCCCTGGCCGGCCAGTTCGCCCGCATCGCCCTGGGGCATGTCACCCGCGAATACCCCAACAAGCTGGACCAGGTGTTGACCGGGCCGGAGGACCTGGCCGGGCCCCGCGCGCTGCATCCGATCTTCTGGGGCAGTTTCGACTGGCACTCGGCGGTGCATAGCCATTGGCTGCTGGCGCGACTCTATCGCCGGTTCCCGGACCTGGAGGGGGCGGCGGCCGTGCGCGAGCGGCTGGACGAGGCCTTCACCCTGGAGAACGTGGCCGGCGAACTGGCTTTCCTGGAACGCCCGTCGTCGCGCGGATTCGAGCGGCCCTATGGCTGGGGCTGGCTGCTGAAGCTGCAGGCGGAGCTGGAGCGGGCGGATTTCGACGACGGCCGGCGCTGGGCCGGGACGCTGAGGCCCCTGGCGCGGGCCTTCGCCCAGCGGTTCCAGGATTGGCTGCCCAAGGCTCACTATCCGGTCCGCTCGGGCGTGCATTCGTCGAGCGCCTTCGCCTTCATCCTGGCCCTGGACTACGCCGAGGCGGCGCGCGACGCAGCTCTGGCCGAGGCCCTGCGCGCGAGCGCGGCGGCCTGGTTCGCCCGCGACGCCGACTGCCAGGCGTGGGAGCCCAGCGGCAGCGACTTCCTGTCGCCGGCTCTGGTCGAAGCCGAGTGCATGCGCCGGGTGCTGCCGCCCGAACGGTTCGCGCCCTGGTTCGCACGCTTCCTGCCCAGGCTGGACCGGGGCGAGCCCCGCAGCCTGTTCGAACCGGCGCAGGTCAGCGACCGCAGCGACGGGCAGATCGCGCACCTGGACGGGCTGAACCTCAGCCGCGCGTGGTGTTGGCGGTCCCTGGCGGGCGCGGCGCCGGAAGTGCTCCGGCCCCGCTTGCTGGAGGCCGCCGAACGGCATCTGGCGGCGGGCCTGCCCCACCTCGACGCCGACTACATGGGCGAGCACTGGCTGGCGAGCTTCGCCCTGCTGGCCCTGGACGACGGGGAGGACTGAGCGTCGGGCTCAGCCGATGCGGCTGCTCATGCCGCCGTCCACATTCAGGACCACGCCGGTGATGAAGCCGGCCTCGTCGGACGCCAGGAACAGGGCCGCGTAGGCCGTGTCCCAGGCCGTGCCCATTTTGCCGCCGAGGGGCACGCGGGCGTTGCGGGCGGCGCGGACGGAGGCCTGGGTCTCGCCCCGCTCGTGGGCGATGCCGGCGACCGCCATGGGCGTGTCCATCAGGCCCGGCGCCACGGCGTTGCAGCGCACGCCCTTGCCCGCGTTGGCCTGGGCGATGGAGGTGGTGAGGCGGTTCACGGCGGCCTTGGAGACCTCGTAGGCGACCTGGTTGCCGCCGGCGATGCCCGCCAGGGACGAGATGTTGACGATAGACCCGGCGCCCGCCTCGCGCATCGACGGCAGCGCCGCCTTGCTCATCAGCCAGGTCCCTTTCAGGTTCACCGACAGGATGCGATCGAAGGCGTCCTCGGTCAGGCGGTGGGCCGGGGCGTCGCCGCCGCCGCCGATGCCGACGTTGTTGACCAGGATGTCGATCCGGCCGAGCCGCGCTTTGGCCTCGGCGACGACCGCCTCGCACGAGGCCGCCTTGCGGATGTCGGCGGCGAAGGCGCTGGCCTGGCCGCCCTCGCCTTCGATCAGGGCCGCGGTCTCGACCGCGCGGGCGCCGTCGCGGTCGACGCAGAGCACCCTGGCCCCCTCGCGCGCGAACAGGATGGCCATGGCGCGGCCGTTGCCGATGGTCTCGCCCGGCGTCTGGCCGGCGCCGACGATGACGGCGGTCTTGCCCTCCAGGCGGCCGGCCACCTCAGAAGCCCTTGAGGTCGGGGTCGAGGGTCTGGCCCTCGTCCAGCTGAACCCCGAAGCTGTTCAGGATCATCGAGACCTGGGTGTACTGGCCGGCGGTGAAGACCACGTCCATGCACTGCTTGTCGGTGAAATGGGCCTTGAGCGCGGCCCAGGTGGGTTCGGTGATGAACTGGTCGTGGTGCAGCTCGTCCGAGGCGCGCAGAAGGGCCGCGTCGGCGGCGCTCCAGCCCGGCGCGTCGGCGCCCTGCTTGATGCGGGCGATCTCGTCGGCCGTCAGGCCCTCGCGGCGGCCGATGGCGTAGTGCTGGGTCCACTCGTAACCCGACTTGCAGAGGAAGCCGATGCGCAGGATGACGATCTCGCGCTCGCGCGCCGGCAGGTCGTTGCGGCGGCTGAGCACATAGTTGCCCCAGGCCAGGAAACCGCGCGCCGCCTTGGGCGCGTTGACCATGGTGCGGAAGATGTTCAGCACCCGGCCGGTGTCGGCCATGGGCTTCAGGATCTCGGCCTGGTCGGGGGTCAGGTTCGCGTCGGCGACCGGCGCAATGCGGGGCTTGGTCAGTCTCATGGTCGTCCTCCCGGAGGCCCGTTGGCCGGGCGCTTCCAGGCGGTGATAGACGTCGCCCGCCGCCGAGTCAGCAGGCGAGTCAGCAGTCGGCGGCGACTTGATCAGAGGATTTGGCAGGCCTCGTCGAAGTCGAAGCGCGGATTGCGCTCGAAGAGGTTCTCGTCGTTGCCGTAGCCGATGTTGACCAGGAAGTTCGACTTCACCGCCGTGCCGGCGAAGAATTCCTTGTCCACGCCGGCGTTGTCGAAGCCGGACATGGGGCCGCAGTCGAGGCCCAGCGCCCGGGCCGCGACGATCAGGTAGGCGCCCTGGAGCGTGCCGTTCCGGAAGGCCGTGGTCTCGGCCAGGGTCGGGGCGGCGAACCAGTCCTTGGCGGTGGGCTCGTGCGGGAAGAGGCGCGGCAGATGCTGGGCGAAGGCCAGGTCGTAGCCGACGATGCAGCAGACCGGCGCGGCCATGGTCTTGGCCTTGTTGCCGGCCGACAGGAAGGGCGCGAGTCGCGCCTTGGCCGCGT
>JAFEEA010000305.1 GCA_018241335.1 Pseudomonadota bacterium | reverse complement strand
GCGGCGATGCGGGCCTTGAGGCCCTCGCGCGCGGCGCCGACAGCCTCGGCGACCAGGCCAGCCTCCAGCGCCTTGGCGGCGCCGCCGGCGGCCTCGATGGCCTGGAACCGGCCCCAGGCGGCCGCGGCCAGGTCGGCGGTCAGGCGCTCCAGATACCAGGTCCCGGCCGCCGGATCGTTGACGCGGCCAAGGCCGGCCTCTTCGGCCAGGATGAGCTGGGTGTTGCGCGCCTGGCGGCGGGCGAAGGCGGTGGGCAGGCCGAGCGCGTCGGTGAAGGCGCCCAGCACCAGGGCGTCGGCCCCGCCAACGGCGGCGGCGAAGCCCGCGGCGGTCAGGCGGATCAGGTTGGTCCAGGCGTCGCTGCGCGCCAGCATCCGGCCGGACGAGCGCGCCTCGATCCTGGCCGGCTGGGAGACACCGCAGGCGGCGGTGATCTGGGCCCAGACCTTGCGGGCGGCGCGCAGCTTGGCGATGGAGGCGAAATAGTCGGCGTCGACCGCCAGGCCCAGGGTGATGCGGGCGAAGGCGTCCTCAAGGCTCATGCCGGCCCGGACCAGGGCCTTGGCGTAGGCGAGGGCGCTGGCGGCGGCGAGGGCGATCTCTTCCGCGTCCGCGCCCCCGGCCTCGTGCGCCGCCTGGCCGGACGCCAGGAAGAGGCCGGCCTTGGGATAGGTCGTCGCCAGGCGGGCGGCGACGGTGGCCGCGCCGATCAGGTGGCTCTCGATCGGCCCGGGGCTGACGCCCGCGCGGGCGAAGGCGCTCAAGGGGTCGAGGTGGAACTGCAACGGCGCGGCCGGCGAGGCCTTGGCCAGGGCGGCCAGCCAGTCGGCCGCCTTGGTGCCCAGGAAGCCTGCGTCCAACGCCACCGGGGCGACGTCCAGCATGACGCCGTCGAGCGCCCGCACCAGATCGGCCTCGGACCCGATCGCGGTTCCGGCGGCGCCGGTGGGGTCGATGGACAGCAATAGGGACGCCGCGCCGTTGGCCAGGCCTTCGAGCATTTCGGCGTTGGCCTTGGCGGGATCGGGATGGCGCGCGGCGACGCGAACGTCCCAGCCCAGCCCGGCCGGCCGTGGCGCGGCGGCGCCGGCGGCGTCTTCGGCCCGGTACAGCGGCGCGATCGCCACGCCGTCGGCGGTGTGGCTGACCAGGGTGTCGAGGGCCGCGCCCTTGATCGTCTTCTCGACCAGCTTGAGCCAGTCCTCGCGCCGGGCGGCCGCGAAGTCGGCGGCTAGGGGGATGACGGCGTCGTCCAAGGCCAGGGGCCTCCTCAAAAAAGTGGCGCCGGTTGCACTCCAGGCGCTCCGGAAAATCAAGTCAGAACCCGATGTGCCGTCGGGGCAGTCGAGCCCGCCACAGGCCGCGCGCATGAACGGCCGATGAAGGCGCCGTGCCGATCCGGTTCAGGCAGGCGGGACTACACCGCCACTGTCCCCGGCCAAATCGGTGACCTCGGGACCTTGAGACAGGACACTTGAAGTCATGAATCTGCGTAGCATCCTGATCGCCGCCATGGGCATGACGATGGCCGCCGGCGCCGTCTCGACCGCCTCGGCCGCCACCGCCTGGCAGGATCATCACCCGCGCCGCGTCGAGGTGAACCATCGCCTGGACCACCAGAACCATCGCATCCGCGAAGAGCGTCGCGAGGGCGACCTCACCGCCCGCCAGGCCCACCGCCTGCACCGCGCCGACCACCGCATCCGCATGGAAGAACGCCGCATGGCCCGGCGCCATCACGGCCACCTGACCCGCGCCGAGCAACGGCGCCTGAACCATCAGGAGAACCACGTCAGCCACCGCATCGGCCACTAGCGCCGGAGCTCCGGGGGCGTCCGCATCCCGAGGCGGACGCCGCCAGGCGACATTTTCGAGCCGCGCAGCCCCGCGTTGCGCGGCTCGTCGATTCGGGAGCTACTCCCTGGGCGGGCGACAGGAGGACGGGCATGGCCGAAGACACGAGGGCGGAACGCTGGCCGCGATTTCTGAGGCCCTTCGCCGCCCGGCCCCGGCTGATGGCCGGGTTCCTGGTGTCTATCCTGGTCTATGTGCTGTCCAGCCAGTGGATCGTGCGCGACGTCACGCGGGCGATCATCGCCTGGGACATCGGCGCCCTGACCTTCATCGTCCTGGCCATGAGCTCCATGGTCGACTGCAATCACGAGCAGATGAAGCAAAGGGCGCTGAGGCACGACGAAGGCAAGCACTTCATCCTGCTGCTGACCCTGTTCGCCGCCGTCGCTAGCGTCGCGGCGCTGGGCGCGGAACTGGCGACGGCCAAGACGGCGGGCGCGCAGCAGGAGGGCCTGCGCGTGCTGCTGTCGGCGGGCACCATCGGCCTGTCGTGGATGTTCGTGCAGGTCGTGTTCGCCCAGCACTACGCGCACCACTACTACATGGAGCACGAGGAATGCGCCGGCGAGCACCGCGAAGGGCTGGAGTTTCCCGGCGACGAGCCGCCGGACTACTGGGATTTCCTGCACTTCGCCGTGATCATCGGCGCCACCGCCCAGACCGCCGACGTGACCATCGTCTCCAAGTCGCTGCGCCGGGTCGCCACGGTGCACAGCATGATCTCGTTCGCCTTCAACACCGCCATACTAGCCCTGATGATCAACCTGGCGGCGGGCCTGTTCTAGGGCGCCCTGCGGCGACCTGACGCGGCCCTGGCGGCGAACCGACATCAAGCTGAAAGGTTGGCGCAGGCACTAACCCAAACGGCCTCTTAAGACTGCCGTGTCACATTCGGACGCGAGATAGCGTAGGGCGAGCTTGTAGTGTCGGACGCCTTGGCAAGTTCGGAGCCGCCGACGGACGATCCCGGCGGCAAGCGGCGCGAGCAGCGTCGCCGCGTCCTGTTGTCCGGAAAGCTGGTCCATTCGGCGGGAGAGTTGACCGTCGACTGCGCGATCCAAGACCTTTCGGCCACCGGCGCGCGGATCCGGGTGCCCGACGACACCCTGGTGGGTGACCCGATCTACCTGATCAACATGAGCCACGGAGTCGCCTGGCGCGCGCGCGTCGCCTGGCGGCGCGACAACAGGCTGGGCCTCGCGTTCAGCCATGCCTTCGACCTCAGCCAGGTGAACGAGGACGCGCCCAAGGTGCTGCGCCGCCTTTGGATGGAGCACATCCGATAGACGGGTTCGCCCCCGAGGACCTCAGAGATCCAGGGAATAGCCGGCCGAGCGCACGGTGCGGATCGGATCGTCTTCCTCGGCCTTGGTCAGAGCCCGGCGTAGACGACCTATGTGGACGTCCACGGTGCGGGTCTCGACATAGACGTCCGAGCCCCAGACGGCGTTCAAGAGCTGCTCGCGCGAGAAGACCCGGCCCGGGTGCTGCATGAAGTAGTCCAGCAGGCGGAACTCGGTCGGGCCCAGGTGCACCTCCTTGCCGCCCCGGCGCACCCGGTGGGCGACGCGGTCGATCAGGATGTCGCCGCAGCGCACCCGGTCCTCGGCCAGGCCCGGCCGGATGCGGCGCAGCACGGCGCGGATCCGGGCGCAGAACTCGGTCATCGAGAACGGCTTGACCACATAGTCGTCGGCGCCGGTGTCGAGGCCCCGGATGCGGTCAGTCTCTTCGCCGCGGGCGGTCAGCATGATGATCGGCAGGTTGCG
>JAFEEA010000304.1 GCA_018241335.1 Pseudomonadota bacterium | reverse complement strand
CTCGACACCCTGGCCACCAAGATCCAGCGGGCCGCCGGTTTCCAGGTCAATGTCACCAAGTCCACCATCAACGGCCAGCGCAAGCTGAACATCGCGCCGTTCTCGGACAGCAGCACTGTGGAACTGGTGGAGGGGCCGGGGGGCCATGACGCCCTCAGCGCGCTCGGCCTGACGCCGGGCGTGGTGCGCAACACGACCGTCAATTCAGACGGCAAGGTCGTCCCCGCCGACGGCAAGGGCCAGGTTTATGGCCTCAACATCGACAACAACCTCAACCTGAACTCCAAGGCGTCCATCGCGACGGCCGCCTCGGCGCTGCAGTCGGCGATCTCCGTGGTGGTCAACGCCTACAACGACATGAAGGTGGCGGCGATGCCCAAGTCCAAGACGCCGCCGACCACCAATCCGAGCGGCACGGTGCCGGCCTATCTGACGAATCAGATTTCCAACTACACAGCCGCCCTCCAGCGCCTGACCGGCGGCTCGGGTTCCGGCACGGCCGGCCTGTTCTGAGCTTGAAACCGGGCTGGCCGCATCGTAGCCAGAGGCCATGGCCGGATCCCAGACACACTTCCTGAAGGACCGCCGCGTGCTGCTGGGCGGCGGCGCCGTCCTGGCTCTTGGAGCCGGTCTCGCCATCGCCTTCTTCCTGGCCGGGCGTGACCAGGAGCCCAAGGCGCCGCCGCCGGCCTCCCAGGGCGGCCTTGTGGTCGAGACCGGCCGCGACGACGACATCAAGCTTGATTCCAAGCGGCCGCTGCGCTGCTTCGTGAACGGCCAGTTCGTCGGCGAGCTCACGCTCGACGAATGCGCCAAGCGCAACGGCGTCGCCACCGGCGCGCTGGACGTCGGGGTCGACACCTCCGGCGCCCTGGCCGCCGCCAGCGGCAGCTCCAGCGACATCACGCCCCTGCCGCCGCAGCCTGTGACGCCGCTCAATCCCCAGGGCCCCGCGGCGGCGCCGGCTTCGGAGCCCGCCGTTCCCGGCCAGGCCTCGCCCCCCGCCAACGCCACTCGCCCCGTCGCGGCGGCCCATGGCCCGGCCGGGGCCTGCTGGCGGCGGGCCGCCGGCAGCTGGCAGCGCCTGCCCAGCGACCTGACCTTGAACGCCTGCGTGCAGGCCCTCTATGCCGGCCATTGCGAGCGGCAGGGCGGGGCGACTTACGGGCGATGGGTGGATCAGACGCTGCGCGCCGTGCCGGGGCGGATCGAGGTCTCCGGCAACAACCATGACTTCCGGACCCTGGCGGAGCAGGGCGCGAACTGCTCGGTTCCGCCCATCGGTTGAGGGCCGCGTCTCTGAAAGCCCAGGCTGGCCCGTGACGCCGTTTGCGCGGCGAGCCGATCGGTATAGCTTGTCGCCATGCGTATCCGGCTCCTGTCCGCCCTGGCCCTGATGGTCCTGCCCTTCGCCCTCGCGGGCTGCGCCAAGGGCGTCGACGCCCCGACGGACCCCAAGGTCTGCTGGGCCATGGCCACGACCAAGGACGGCAAGGTCAAGTTCAACCGCCTGGCCGACAACGTTCCGGACCTGGAACACTGCGCCGCGCAGCTGGAAGCCATGCGGATCAAGTTCCTCGGCCTTGGCGGCACCCAGTCCGAGGTGGTCGGAGACTACCAGGGGACGTTCCTGTTCCTTCAGCGCGAGGGCGTGTTCACGGCCCAGAAGTACGACGGCGCGCGCTACCCCTTCATGGTCCGCACCGGCGACGGGCGCCTGGCCGTGCCGGGCGCCATGCCGCAGCAATAGCTGTGGACGAAATGGAACAGAAATAGAACATTCGCTTGCCAGTCTGTTAAGAGGCGATTAACGTCAGCCCCAGATTCCGGCGCGTTGGGTCGCCGGGCGAGCGTGGGAGCGGGCGATGGCCGGCAGCGTCAACAAGGTCATTCTGGTGGGCAACCTGGGGCGTGACCCCGAAATCCGCACCCTCAATTCCGGCGACCGGGTCGCCAACCTTAACATCGCCACCTCCGAGACCTGGCGCGACCGCAACAGCGGCGAACGCAAGGAAAAGACGGAGTGGCACCGGGTGGTGATCTTCAACGACAACCTGGTGAAGGTGGCCGAGAACTATCTGCGCAAGGGCTCCAAGGTCTACATCGAGGGCGCCTTGCAGACCCGCAAGTACCAGGACGCCTCGGGCGCCGAGAAGTTCTCCACGGAGATCGTGCTGCAGAAGTTCCGCGGCGAGCTGACCATGCTCGACGGCAAGGGCGAAGGCGGCGGCGCCTCTGAAGGCGACTTTGGCGGCTATTCCAGCGGCGGCCGGGCCTCCGGTTCCCGCTCGGGCCCGAGCGAAAGCTTCAGCGCCGACCTGGACGACGAAATCCCGTTCTGATCGCCAGGCACAACCTGGCCCTAACTGGGGTGGTGTCGGCCGCTGTGCGTCTGCTAGGCTCCCGCCCCATGCAAGCCTGTTTCGTATCGATGCGCCTTATCACCGCCCGGCACGGGCCGGTGGACGCCGTCGTGCGCTGACAGCCGCGCAGGACCTTCGACCACCAGCCCCGCCGGATCCCGGACGGGGCTTTTTCTTGGCCTTCCGGGACGCCCTCCAGGAGAGACCATGCCCAGCCAGGACATCCTGATCCGCGCCATAGAGCCGGACGACTTCGGCGACATCGCCCAGATCTTCGACCAGCCGCGCGCCATCTGGGGCACGCTGCAGGTCCCGTTCACCAGCGTCGAGGCGCGCCAGAAGCGGTTCGCGGCGACGCCGCCCGGGCACACCATGCTGGCGGCGGTGATAGCGGGCAAGGTCATCGGAACGGCGGGATTGCATCCTTACGACCAGCGGCGGCGGGCCCATGCGGCGACCATCGGCATGGCCGTGCACGACGACTTCGCCGGTCGCGGCGCCGGCCGGGCGCTGCTGCAGGCCCTGCTGGACCAGGCCGACCGCTGGCTCAACTTCAAGCGGATCGAACTGACGGTGTGGTCGGACAACGCCCGCGCCATCGCGCTCTACGAGCGGGCCGGCTTTGAACGCGAGGGGGTGCTGCGCCAATACGCCTGGCGCGACGGCGCCTACGTCGACGCCCTGACCATGGCGCGGCTGAGGTCGTGAAGGCGCGCCGGCGACGCGGCGCTAGTTGTCCAGGTTGAAGTGGAACAGGACCGTGTCGCCGAAGTGCACCTCGACCGCCCGGCAACCGGCCTTCTGCACGCCAAGCTCACGGGCGCGGCGCATCGCTTCCAGCTCGCCGCGGCACAGGATCGGTTCGAAATCCATAGGGCCCTGACCGTAGTCGAAATAGACCGCGTAGGTGATCGGTGGACTCATGGACCTGATGCGTCGCCCTGTTGCTTGCCTGCGGGGAAGGGGCGAACCGCCTGTCCTCGCACGTCCTTTCATGCTGGACCCGACATTTGGCGGCGCCAGGCTCGAGAGACAACTCAGGGGGATTACTTAGGTCGGGCCGGGAGGGTCAGCGCACGCGGACCAGCGCCGGACTCACATGGGCGCATGGATCGAAGGCGGGATTGCCCAGCACGGACGGCGGAACGACGTGGCCGTAGGGCTTCGGGGCGACCCGCGTCGGGGCGTTGATGCGGATCGTGTAGGCGGGCGGCAGTTCGCCCAGTCGTTCGACCCGCGCCGGCGCCTCATCCGGCCGCCAGCCCTG
>JAFEEA010000303.1 GCA_018241335.1 Pseudomonadota bacterium | reverse complement strand
CTCGAACGCATCATCTGGAGCCAGGAGGAGGGCGCCTTCGCGCGGCTCTCCAGTCTGTTCCACAACGGCCAGACCATGGGCGCGCCGACCCTGATGGCCTATGCCAGCGAGCCGGCGAAGGCCGCGCTGCTGCCGAAGATCGCGTCTGGGGAGGCGGTCTGGTGCCAGCTGTTCTCGGAGCCGGCCGCCGGGTCGGACCTGGCCGGCATCCGCACGCGGGCCGATCGGCGGGGCGACGACTGGATCATCAACGGCCAGAAGATCTGGACGAGCCACGGCCATGAGGCCGACTGGGGTATCCTGATCGCGCGGTCGAACGTCGAGGTTCCCAAGCACAAGGGATTGACCGCCTTCTTCGTCGACATGCGCGCCCCGGGTGTCGAGACCCGTCCGATCCGGCAGATGAACGAGCAGAGCGACTTCGCGGAGGTGTTCCTCACCGACCTCGTCGTGCCCGACGCCCAGCGCCTCGGCGCGGTGGGCGAAGGCTGGAACGTCGCCCTGACCATGCTTTCGCACGAGCGGCTGGCGATCGGGCTGGAGATGCCGACCGGCTACGATGAGCTCTACGACTACTGCGCCGGCCTTGGCCTCGAGTCCGGGCCGGCCCTGGACGATCCGCACGTCGTCTCGCGCCTGGCGTCCTTCGAGCAGAGGGCCAGGGGCTTGAGCAACTTCATGCTCGGCTCGATGGCCCGGTTCGCGCGCGGCGAGCCGCCTGGCCCGGAGAACGCCGTCGTCAAGCTGACCGCCGGCCGGATGATGCAGGAGATCGCCGACTTCGCCCTCGATCTGCAGGCCGAGGCCGGCATCCTCGCAGGCGCCGACGAGCCCGCCTTCGAGGGGCGCTTCCAAGGCATGCTGCTGCGCTCGCCCGCCACGCGGATCGAAGGCGGGTCCGATCAGATCCTGCGCAACATCATCGCCGAACAGGTCCTGGGCATGCCGCCCGACCTTCGCATCGACAAGGATCGCCCCTTTAGTGAGGTCGCTATCGGGGCGTAGCTGGATGGCCTCGTCTCAGCGGCTCTTCAGTTCGACCGAAGACGCGTTCCGGCGTCGGCGAAGGCCTTGGCGTAGAGCTTGGATCGATAGGCCGATCGGCTGTCGGTCATCACCTGCTCGACACCGACGCCATGGCGGTCAAGCGAGCCGCTGCTTCGGCGACTTCGGCGCGGTGTACCCCCGGGCGCAGGCGGTGAACCGAGCGCAAGCCGGCGGCGACGGCCCGCGGTAAGATCGAGGTGTGGTCTTCATGGTTCATGATCTCCCAGCCGAGGCGGGCCGAAGGCCACCGGCGCGCGGCGAACCGCTCGGCGGTCCAGGTCACTGCGCTGCCAAACCGGCAGAGGGCGAAGTCAGCGGCGCCGCCTGTCTCTTCATCTCCGGCACAGACGAAGACATCGGCGTCCAGATCGGTGTGACCATCGGCGAAAGCGGCCTCAGCCGCGACCAGGCCAGGCTCATCGGCGCCAATACCGGGGCTGATGGCGACATAGCGCGAGAACGGCGAGGTCGGGTCGAAAAGGACGCGGAGGGCGAAGCGTCCGCCGCCTGAATGGCCGACCAGGGTGTGACGCGCCGAAAGGTCGATGGGATAGCGTATAGCCAGGGCTGGCAGGAGGTCGTCGCGGAGAAACCCCAGGAAACGATCGTAACCGCCGGTGCGCATTTCGAGGTCAGGACGAGCTTCCGCATCGCGAAACATAGCGAAGATCTCACCGAGCCGTCGCCCCATGACGTCCTGCATGTCCCAGGGCTCGTGAAAGTCGAACGTGCGACGGGCGTAGAAGCCGGCGAACCCTTCGGTCTGGGGATAGCCGACCCCGATCACGATGCAGGGCGGGAACGAGCGCGCCGCTGTGGCCAGGCCGCCGTGGACGACATCGCGCACCGCCTCGAAGGTGAGGTTGCCGTCCACGGCCAAGATGACGGGCAGGCCGGCGCCCGCCACCGTCTGCGCCTCCACGGGCAGGGAGACGTCGATGACATAGCGCCCAAGGCCCTTGGCGTCAGCTTCCAGGCGCGCGTAACGCGGTGGATCCACGGGGCGCAGGACCAGCGGGCTGGCGCTCACCATTCGACGAGCCCCTCCAGCGCCCGCTGCTGGGCGTCGCAGCCGTTGGCCAGGGCCAGCCTGCGCCAGGCCTCGTCTGCCGGATAGAGCCGCTGCATCATCGTCTCACGCAGCGCCTCGCGCGGCTGAAGGCCGGGACCGCGGCCAAACTTCAGCCATCGATCAATGCGCAACGCGTCGGCAACCGCGGCGTTGTCGAACGTGCCGACCTCGATGCCCAGGCCCGTGAAGTCGGCCCATGGGGCCGCCTGGGGCAACCAGGTGCAGAAGAGGCCCTGGTACGACGGCGTGGCGCCCTCCGCGCCATCGAACGAAGCCTTCAAGGTCTCGCGAGCCGCCTCACCCATCCACTCGAAGACCCTGGCGCTGGCCGCCGAAGCCGGGTCGTGCATGCAGATGTGGCAGAGCTCGCCGTAGGCGCCGAGGCCGGTGTGCCATTCGACGAAAGCGACCTTCCGGCTGTTGGCGAAGGCGACGGGGAGCAGTTCGGCCGCGGTCCTGTTTGACCAGGACGGCCCGCGGCCGCCGTAGTTGAGGCCGGTGGGTTCGTCGAACTGCCCGCCTGTCAGCCCGCTCAGGACCGCCGCCCAGCCATGGTCGGCGACCAGCCTGTCGCGCACCGTGACCCAGTCGGACGTCTCAGCCGTCCAGGCGTCCGGGCAGAGGGCGCCGTGCAACAGTGCGTAGAGCCGGTTGCTCGGCGAGGGGGCAGCGAAGTCGCGAAAGTTGCGGTTGAGGTCGATGTTGTCTTCGTCTGTGCGCGACCAGTGGGAGAAGCCCCAAGGATTGAGGGCGTGCAAGGCCACCACGTTAACCCCCTCTGGAATGGCCAGGCCCTCCAGGAAGGCGATCTGGATCGCTGAACCCGTGTAGCCTTCCTGGCCGTGTGTGCCACTCACCAGGAACAGCGTCTTGCTGGCCTGAGGGTCGCCGAAGGTGGCGACATCCATGGCCAAGGCTTCGCCCTGGACGCCGGTCTGAGTGGGGTGAACGGCGCTGCGAACCACCGCGCCGCGGGCCGCCGCGACGGCCAGGAACTTGGCGCGGGCTTCAGAATAGGTGGCGCTGAAGGATCTCTGGGCGTCCATGGCTCAGTACTTCAGGCTGACGGCGAGGCCGAAGGTGCGCGGGCGCACGACGTCGACGGTGACCCCCCCTATCGTCGAGACGCCAATCTGGGCGCGCTCATCGCCGGCGTTGCGCAGGAAGCCGCTGAGCTCCAGGTCGCCACGCCGCACGCCGGCCCGCAAGTTTACCAGCGCATAGGCCGGCATCGCGTACTGGGTATAGATGACATTGTGCGCGAAGCCGAAGGTGCGGGCGCCGACAAAGGTGGCCGAGAAGCCGCCGAAGGCCTTCCAGTCGCCGGCGACCGTCCAGGCGTACTCTCCCGAGAGCGCCCCGCTCCAGCGCGGCGTCGCCGGCATCCGGTCGCCCTTGTCCCCAAGGCCGCCTGGAATGGTCTCGTCCAGCTTGCCATCGGCGAAGGCGAGCGATCCGTCGAGCTTCAGCCCGGCGACCGGTTCCAGTGTCAAATTGCCTTCGACGCCTCGGATGGTGGCGCGCCCGCCGTTGGTCTGCCCGTTGATGCCGTTGGAGAAGGTGATGACCTGGATGTCGTCCCAGCGGATGGCGTAGGCGCTAAGATCCAGGAAGGCCCTGCCTCCCCAGAACCGCGTTTTC
>JAFEEA010000302.1 GCA_018241335.1 Pseudomonadota bacterium | reverse complement strand
GACAGCGCCGCCGCCAGAGCCGCGTCGGCCGTCATCCGGGCCGGTCCCGCCGGACGGCCCTCGCCCACGGCGCGCGCCTCGCCGGCCCCGCCGCTCGCCGCCGGCGGCGGCGCGCCCACCAGGGCATGGCTCGCCTTGGGAAAGGCGATGTAGACGCCGGTGATCGACAACACGAACAGCGGGATGCAGATCCAGAAGCCGGCCATGTGGTGCAGGTCGCTCCAGGCGTGAGGCCCTCGCCGCCAGCCGAGGCCGGCCAGCCAGTTCCCCCGCGGCCACCAGAGCCACAGGCCGGTCAGGCACGAGGCCGCCATGGCCCAGCCCAGCCATCCCACCACGGCGCGCCCGTTCCCCGGCAGCAGCAGGTTGCCGTGCAGGCGGTGCAGGGTCCCGATCAGGCTGGCGCGCGGATCGCCGATGTCGAGCACCCGGCCGGTGGCCGGGTCCACCCAGGCGTTGAGGGTTCGCGGCGGCCCGCCCCCGCCGGCGGCGCCGGAAAGACGGCCGCTCACCACCACCGGCTCACCGGGCCGCGCCGGCCAGCGCAACTGGTTGGCCCGGGCGCGATCGCCGAAGGCGGTCTGAGCGGTCGCCAGATAGGCCGTTGGGCCGAGAGCCGCCCTGTCGGCCGCAGCGACCACGCGCGCGGGATGAAGCATCCGATCCAGCGGCCCGTCCCACACCAGCGCCGAACCGCTGAGGCCCAGCGGCGCCAGGGCCAGCAACAGCCCAACTCCGATCCAAAGGTGCACGTTCAGCCACAGCCGCCGCCACCGCCCCGTCTTCATCGCCGCCACGCAAGCTGCTCCGTCAGTCACCTGGGACGGGGCTAGCCATCTTGCGAATGAGTTGCAAGCGCATTCCAGCTACCGCAATGACACGGTCCCTCCGGTCCGCCGGGACCGGCTAGTCCCATTCCCTCGCGAAGCAGGCCTGCAACGCCGCCGCATAGGTCGAGCCGTCATCGACTTCGTGAAATAGCCCCGGGCCGATCCACCGCCAGCCATCGTGCTCTTCGCTGAGGCGCACCTCGCCGGCGGTCCAGCGACAGCGATGGCCCACCAGCAGGACTGGCGTTCCGGTCTTCACATAAAGGGGATGAACATCGTCCAGCCAGGTGATGAAGGCCGGGCCGACCTCGATGTCCAGTCCGGTCTCCTCGGCCACCTCGCGTCGCAGGGCGGCGGTCAGGTCGCCCTCCCCGACCTGCAGCTTGCCGCCTGGGAAATCGAGGCCCCACCGCGGCTGGTTGAGGATCAGGAGTTCGTCGCCGCGCCGAACGAAGGCCTTCTGGCTCAGGTACACGACGGCGTCGGCGGTCATGGGTCAGCCTTTGTGTCCGGGCGCCTCGATGCGCCGGATCATGGGCGGCGAGAACTCTACGATCGATCAGCCGGATGTGGCGATGGTGGGCGGCGAGGGGTTCGAACCCCCGACCTCCTGGGTGTAAACCAGGCGCTCTAACCAGCTGAGCTAGCCGCCCCAGAACAGTCCATCGCGGGCCCGCGCCGGACAGGGTCCTGGGCGAGCGGTCGGGGCCGCGCTCTTAGACCCTCGCGACCCGTACGAAAAGTCGCGCCCATACGAAAAGAGGCGGCCGCTGGGTAGCGGCCGCCTCATCGTCGTATCCGACCTCTGATCGGCGCCTTTAGTTCAGCGCGCCCTTCAGACCTTCGCCGACGCGGAACCGCGCCGTCTTGGAAGCAGGACGCTTCACAGTTTCGCCGGTCCGGGGATTGCGCGCCGAACCCGCCGCGCGATTCACCGGAACGAAGCTGCCGAAGCCGACCAGACGAACTTCCTGCCCCGCCTTGAGCGAGGCCGTGACGGAATCGATGAACGCTTCGAGAGCGTCCTTCGCTTGCGTCTTGTTGAGCCCCGCCTTTTCAGCGATCGCGTTGACGAGTTCAGCCTTGGTCATGAATGTCTCCCAGCCCTTAAGCGGCGACGCTCTGTAGCCGACGCCGCTTCGCTTGCAAGCGATTATGACGTCTCAGAAACGCCCGTCAAACGAAGGCGGCGCGGGACCCCCCCGCGCCGCCCAAGTTATCACCATTTAGTTGTGTTCTGACCGTCCAGGGGTCACCTAGTGGGTGATCACGGGGTCGGCCTCCACCTCGTCAGCGCTCGGCGGAACGTCGGGCGTGCCGTCTTCATCCCGCCATTCGATGGGAATCAGTGGGCCGGTCAGCGCCCGCGCCAGGGCTTCGTCGGCGGTGGAGATCGGGATGATCTCCAGTTGCGACTTCACGTTCTCCGGCACCTCGGCCAGGTCCTTCTCGTTCTCCGAGGGGATCAGCACCGTCTTGACGCCCGAGCGCAGGGCCGCCAGCAGCTTCTCCTTCAGGCCGCCGATGGCCAGCACCCGGCCGCGCAGGGTGATCTCGCCGGTCATGGCGATGTCCTTGCGGATCGGGATGCCGGTCAGCACCGAGGTGATGGCCACCGCCATCGCCACGCCGGCCGAGGGGCCGTCCTTGGGGGTGGCGCCTTCCGGCACGTGCAGGTGGACGTCGGTCTTGTCGAACAGGGTCGGCTTGATGCCGAACTTGGTCGCCCGCGAGCGCACATAGCTGTTCGCCGCGGAGATCGATTCCTTCATCACGTCCTTGAGGTTGCCGGTGATGGACATGCGTCCCTTGCCCGGCATCCGCACCGCCTCGATGGTCAGGATGTCGCCGCCGAACTCGGTCCAGGCCAGGCCCGTGACGATGCCGACCTGATCCTCCTCGTCCGTGGCGCCGTAGTGGTACTTGCGCACCCCGGCGTACTTGGCCAGGCGCTCGTCGTCGATGGTGACCTGGACCAGCTTTTCCTTGGCCATGTCCCGCACCGCCTTGCGCGCCAGGTTGCCCAGTTCGCGCTCAAGCGAGCGCACCCCGGCCTCCCGCGTGTAGTAGCGGATCAGGCCGCGGATGGCCTCGTCGGGCACCACCCACTCGCCGTCCTTCAGGCCGTGGTCCTTGGCCAGCTTGGGCAGCAGGTGGCGCTTGGCGATCTCCACCTTCTCGTCCTCGGTGTAGCCGGGGATGCGGATGATCTCCATGCGGTCCAGCAGCGGCTGGGGCATGTTGAGGCTGTTGGCCGTGGTGACGAACATTACGTTCGACAGGTCGTAGTCGACCTCCAGGTAGTGGTCGGCGAAGGTCGAGTTCTGCGACGGGTCCAGCACCTCCAGCAGGGCCGACGAGGGGTCGCCCCGCCAGTCGGCGCCCATCTTCTCGATCTCGTCCAGCAGGAAGAAGGCGTTGGTGGTCTTGGCCTTCTTCATCGACTGGATGATCTTGCCCGGCATGGAGCCGATGTAGGTCCGACGGTGGCCACGGATCTCGGCCTCGTCACGCACCCCGCCCAGGGACAGGCGCACGAACTCGCGGCCGGTGGCCTTGGCGATGGAGCGCCCCAGCGAGGTCTTGCCGACGCCCGGAGGGCCGACCAGGCAGAGGATCGGGCCCTTGAGCGTGCCGGTGCGGGCCTGCACGGCCAGGTACTCCAGGATCCGCTCCTTGACCTTCTCCAGGCCGTAGTGGTCCTCGTCGAGGATCTCCTCGGCCTTGATCACGTCGATGGGCTTGGACTTGGACTTGCCCCACGGGATCGACAGCAGCCAGTCGAGGTAGTTCCTGACCACGGTGCTCTCGGCGGACATGGGGCTCATGTTCCGCAGCTTCTTCATCTCGGCCTCGGCCTTGGTCCGGGCTTCCTTGGAGAGCTTGGTCTTCTTGATCCGCTTCTCGAGCTCGATCAGCTCGTCGCGCGCGTCGTCCTGTTCGCC
>JAFEEA010000301.1 GCA_018241335.1 Pseudomonadota bacterium | reverse complement strand
CGGGCGATGCCGGGGCCACTGTCCCTAACGGTTAAGGCCACGTAGCGTGATCCGGCGGCATGGTCGGGTGTTAGCAAGGAAAGGTGCGCTGCGCCCGGCGCACGCGGAGCGCCGGCCTCGGCTACATCGAGATCAAGGCGCAGGTCCACCGAGACCTCACCGCGCGACGCGGAGTACTTCAGCGCGTTCTCGACGAGGTTCTGGATGACCTGGAGAATCTGGTCGCGATCGCCGGTCACGATGGCCTCCCCCCGGGCCGGCAGGCTCGACTTGAACGTGACGCAGCGATCGGCGGCGATAGGTCCCAACGCGTCCACGACGTCGATAACGGCGAGGGCAAGATCAACCTTGCCCAGCGGTGGCACGTGCTCGTTGAGCTCGATGCGGCTCAAGGACATCAGGTCCTCGATGAGACGCCGCATCCGCTCCGCCTGAATTTGCATGATGGCCAGGAACTTGTCCCGCGCGACCTGATCGTCACGCGCATGGCCGCGCAGCGTCTCGATGAAGCCGGCCAGGGACGCCAGCGGCGTGCGAAGCTCATGGCTGGCGTTGGCGAGGAAGTCGGCGCGGGTACGTTCGGCGCGGCGCACCTCGGTCTCGTCGCGAAGGAAGAGAAGCGCCAAGCGACTGGCGCCATCGGTTGGCAGGGGCTGCGCCAGGGCGCGCCAGACTCGGTCCTGTGCTCCGCCTGGCTGATAGGCCGCTTCGCCGGTGACGGCGCCAAACAGCGCCTCGTCGACCGCTTCCAGTACCTCGGGGGCTCGCACGGCTGTAGCCAGCGGTCCCGAGCCGCGGGTGATGCGAAACAGATCTCGCGCGGCGGCGTTGGCGAAGATGAAGCGGCGGTCGATCAAATCATCCGGGTCCTGGCCTGAGATGAGCAAGACAGGATCGGGGAGGATTTCGATGGCCTGAGCAAAGGGAGGGGGGGCTTCCTGTTGGAGCGCGTCGGCCCGTTCCGCAGCAGTCCTGGCTACAGCCTTCGGGCGCCGTCTTGAAATTGCGATGGCGAACACGCCGCCGCCAACCAATGCGATGCTCAACAGGGCCAGCGGAAGCGCGGGATGTGTCAGGCCGAGGACCGCCGCGCCAACTACTGCGATGCCTGCGGCGATGGCAGCGCGGGAGACCTCCGAACCGTTCTCATTGTCAGGGGGGCGCAAAGGGTCGGACACGGCGCGATGATTCGAGTAACTCGCCCTCTGGGGAAAAGCCCCATGTCATTGACAGATGTGTCGTCCGCATGACAGCGGCAAAGCCTTCTCGCGGAAAAGCCGAGCCACCTTGAAAGGCGCCCAATTGCGGTCGTAATAGGCATGCCCCTAGCGGGTGAGAACGCGGCGAGAGAGAATCCCTTCTGATGATGCGTAGATCCCTCGTCGCGGCGGTCGCCGTTGCTCCGCTCCTGGCTGCGCTGGGTGGGCTGGCGCGCGCGGAAACACAGATCACTACCTCGACCACCACGCCGGTCGCGACGGCGACAGTGAAGAGCGGCGCCGCCGACGACATCACCATCACCAGCGCCGGGACAATCGCGCCCACGGCCTCCACCAGCCCCGCGGTGACGCTGAACAGCAACAACACTGTCTCGAACGCTGGCACAATCAGCTTCAAGGACTTGAATAACGCGATCGGGATCCAGGCCCTGGGCGGCGACACCGGGCAGGTCACCAACAGCGGCACGATATCGATCACCGAGTCGTATGCGGCGACCGACACCAATTCCGATGGCGTCGTGGACGGTCCCTGGTCGAAGCAGACCGGAGGGACAGGCATTCAGGTGACAGGCGGTGTCTTTACCGGCGGCGTCACCAACACGGGCGGTATCACGGTCCAGGGCAACGGGGGCCGCGGCATTTCGATCGACAGCGAGATGACGGGATCGTTGCTGGGTTTCACGGTCTCGCCGTTGCCCATCACGTCGAGCAGCAACAGCACGATCACATCCGGGTCAGTCAACGTGACTGGCGACAACGCAATCGGCGTGTCCATCACTTCGTCCGGGAAGGTCGACGGCGATGTAAAGCTTGGCGCTGTAACCGCTCAGGGCGCTGGCGCGACTGGGGTGTCGATCCTGGGCGGGGTGGGCGGAGCTGTCGTCTTCAACGGTGCAGTCACAGCAAACGGCTACCGGACTACGTCGCCGACCACGACGGCGACGACGCTGGCAACCTATACCGCCGACGAACTGCAACAAGGCGGCTCGGCCGTGGTGATCGGAGCGAACGTCGGCAAGGGCATCCTGATTACCGGTGCGCCGAAGACTGCCGACTCGACCAATCCCGATGCCGACTCGAACGGTATCCCGGACGCCAACCAGGCCGGGGTCATCACTGTGTACGGTAGCGCACCGGCGGTCCAGATCGGGGTCGCCGGGGCCACCGTGGCTGTCGGCAACCTCACCCAGGTGGACACGGGCTATGGCTTCGTGAACCAGGGCGCCATCACAGCCAGCGGCATATATAGCCAGACAACGACGCCAAACCTTCCTTCTCCGGTCTCCGCCACGGCCGTGCAGATTGGCGTCACAGGGGCCGGCGGCTCTTCCACGATCGCGGGAGGCGTGCACAACACTGGCACCATCGCCGCGACCGCGGCTGGCGCCAACAGCGTCGGCATCTACGTGACCACGGGCGGCTCCACGCCAAGGTTGGTCAACGACGGCACGATCGTGGCCTCCGTGACCAACAATCTCGCCGCTGGCGCTACGGGGCCCTCACCTGAGGCCCAAAGCATCTTCATCGATCAGGGCGGCAACGTCGCGAGCCTTGTGAACACGGGCACGATCGCAGCTGTCACTTCAGGAACGATCGACCCCACCGTCGCGAACAGCATTGGGTCGGCGACCGCCATTTCTGACCAGTCCGGTACGCTTCTCAGCGTCGCCAATACTGGCACGATCTCGGCCACCGTCGCCCAGACGGTGAGCCCTGCGGCGGCCACGGGCACGACCGCCGCCGCCCTAACGCCCACCGTCGTCGCGATCGATTTGTCCAAGGCGGTGAATGCTGCAACGCTCACCCAGACACAGTCGACGGTGACGAACGCGGCCGCGCCGTCGATCGTGGGCGACATCAAGTTCGGCGCCGGCGGGGACTTGATGAGCGTTCAGGCCGGTACGGTGACCGGCAACATCGACTTCGGCAACGGCGCCGACACACTGGCGATCAACGGCGACGCGAACACCAAAGTCACGGGGGCGATCACCGATTCCGACGGCGCGCTGACCTTGAACGTAACCAATGGGACGCTCAGCGACACCAGCACGGCCTCGGTCAATGTGACGTCTGTGAATGTCGGCTCAAGTGGCACGGTCCTGATCGCGGCCGATCCCGCAAACAACAAGAACACGACCTTCGTCGCCAGCGGCAACTCGACCATCGGCGCCGGCGCGACATTCGGCCTGACTCTGCAGAGCCTGCAGACGAACCTCACGCAGGACTACACGATCATCAAAGGCGCCCAGGGTTCGATCAGCGCCTCGACATTCGGGTCCGGCGAGCTTTCGAACGCGCCCTTCTTCTTTGCGGCGACGACTGCGGTCACCCCGGACAAGGATCAACTTGTCCTGACCGTGAGCCGGAAGACGGCCGCACAGCTGGGCTTCAATAGCGCTGAGGCCGCCGCCTACGACCAGGTGTTCAATGCGCTGCTGCAGGACAGCGACATTCAGAAGGCTCTGTTGGCCCAGACCACCCGGTCAGGACTGATTACGCTCTATGACCAGCTTTTGCCCGATCAGGGCCAGGGCGTCTTCGACACCCTGGATCAGGCGACCCAGTCCATTGCTGGATTGACCGCGCAGAC
>JAFEEA010000300.1 GCA_018241335.1 Pseudomonadota bacterium | reverse complement strand
AGAGGGAGAAGGAGGGGCCCGCGCCGAAGGCGTGGGAGGATGAGGGGCTCCGCCCCCTTCGCCCTCACAACCAGTCCGGCCGCCCCAGCCAGTAGACCGGCCAGGCCACCACCTCGCGCGGCAGGGCGAAGACGTCTTTCCAGGTCAGGTACCGCGCGTGGGCGCCTCGGACGTCGGTGACGCCGGCGCGGCGCAGGGCCAGGCGCGTGCGCGGCACGTGGTAGTACTGGCTGACCGCGATCACCGAGGTCCAGCCGCGCGCCCGCAGGATCGCGGCCGTGTTGCGGCCGGTGAGCTCGGTGTTGTCGCCATAGGGATCGGCGATGATCGCCGTGTCCGGCACGCCGTGGGCCAGCAGATAGGCGCGCATCACCCGGGCCTCGTCGCCCTCGCCGCCCAGCCGTCCGCCGGCCTCGACGCCACCCGAGACGATCAGGGCCTTCACCTTGCCCGCGCGCCAGATCGCCAGCCCCTCGTCCAGCCGCGCCGCCAGGGCCGGGGAGGGCCGTCCGTCCGGCCACACCCGGTTGCCCAGGATCACCGCCGCGTCGGCCGGGCGCAGATCGTCCTGGCAGCCGGCCCAGGCGATGATCGCGCAGCCCAGCGCCAGGGCCGCCCCGGCGCCCGCCGCCAGGCCCCCGATCCAGCGTCGAAGCGTCTTCTTCATCGGCCAAGGTTGATCTGCGCCTGTGGCCGGGGCAAGGCGTCGGCCGCGCGGCGCAGGAGCCTTCCCATCGACCCGATCGAAACCACCCTGGCGGGCCGCCGCGCCTTCATCCTGGCCAACACCCGGCCCCAGGCGCCGCCGCACGCGCCGGAGCTGACCCTGTGGCTGGCCGACGAGGTGACGCCGATCTGGCGGCTGACGGAGGAAGCCCTGGCCGAGATCGGCCTGCCGCCGCCGTTCTGGGCCTTCGCCTGGGCCGGCGGCCAGGCCCTGGCGCGCTGGGTGCTGGACAACCCCGGCCTGGTCGCCGGCAAGCGGGTGGTGGACTTCGCCGCCGGCTCGGGCCTGGTGGCCATCGCGGCCATGAAGGCCGGCGCCGCCTCGGCCCTGGCGGCGGACATCGACATCTTCTGCGAGGCGGCGGTGGCCCTGAACGCCGAGGCCAATGGCGTCGCCGTGGCCTTCACCGACGCCGACCTGCTGGACCAGGCCCCGCCCGAGGCCGACGTCTTCCTGGCCGGCGACATCTGCTACGAGAAGCCCATGGCCGAGCGGACCATGGCCTGGCTGACCCGCGCCCGGAACGCCGGCGCCACGGTCCTGATCGGCGACCCCGGCCGCACCTACTTCCCCAAGACGGGCCTGAAGCTCCTGGCCGAATACCAGGTCCCCACCACCCGCGAACTGGAAGACCAGGAGGTCAAGCGCACGCGGGTTTGGACCTTCGCGGACTGACGGGCGATTTCCGCGAACCCACGGCCGTTCCGCACCCCCACCCAACCCGCTCACCCCGGCCTTCGCCGGGGTGAGCGGGGAAATCAGAGGCGAGGGACTTTGGATTTCCCGGTCGCTGCGCCAAGTTGCGCCCGCCAGTCCCATCGGAGTCCCCCCATGCGCCATCGCCGCCTCTTCGAACCCGCCCCGGCCGGCGTCGCGGCTGCGGCGGGGCGGACCGACCTGGAGCGGCCGGACATCCGGGGCGGCGACCGCATCGACGGGGCGGCCTGGGCCTCGCGCTCGACCGCCTGGGGAGCCAACGGGGCGGCGGCGACGGCCCATCCGACGGCGACCCTCATCGCCATCGACATCCTGCGCGCCGGCGGCTCGGCGGTGGACGCGGCCATCGCGGCCAATGTCGCCCTGGGCTTCCTGGAGCCCATCGCCTGCGGCATCGGCGGCGACGCCTTCGCCCTCCTGTGGGACCCCAAGGCCGGCGAGGTCATGGGCCTGAACGGCTCGGGCCGCTCGCCGGCGGCCCTGTCGCTGGAGGAGCATCGCCGGCGGGCGCGAAACGGCCTGATCGCCAGCCACGGCGCGGTCAGCGTCTCGGTCCCGGGCGCGGTGGACGCCTGGGGCGCCTTGCATGCGCGCTACGGCAAGCTGCCCTGGGCGGATCTCTTCGCCCCGACCATCGCCCTGGCCGAGGCCGGCGCCCCGGTGGCCCAGACGGTGGCCTTCTACCTCAAGGTCGCCCAGCGCATCTTCACCAACCCGGCCGCCGGCATCGAGGAGGTGGAGAACTTCCTCAAGGTCTGGGCCCCCACGGGCCGGCCGCCGGCCGAGGGCGAGATGTTCGCCAACCCCGCCCTGGCGCGCACCCTGCGCCTGATCGCCGAGGGCGGCGCGCGGGCTTTCTACGAGGGCGAGATCGCCGAGCGGATCGAGGCCTATTTCAAGCGCATCGGCGGCTGGATGACCGCCGCCGACCTGGCGGCCCACCGCACCGAGTGGGTCGAGCCCCGCTCGACCAACTATCGCGGCGTCGACGTCTGGGCGATCCCGCCCAACAGCCAGGGCCTCTCGACCCTGCAGATCCTCAACATCCTCGAGCAGTTCGACATGGGGGCCATGGGCTTCCAGTCGACGGCCAGCCTGCACCACCAGATCGAGGCCAAGCGCCTGGCCTACGAGGACCGCGCCCGCTACTTCGCCGACCCGCACTTCGCCGACATTCCCATCGACTGGCTGCTGTCCAAGGCCTACGCCGCCGAGCGGGCCCGCCTGATCCGCCCCGACCGCATCCTGACCCCGGCCTTCGCGGGCGAGGCGCCGGCGCACGGCGACACCACCTACCTTTGCGCCGCCGACGCCGACGGCATGATGGTCTCGCTGATCCAGTCGAACTTCCGGATGATGGGCTCGGGCCTGGCGCCGGACGGCCTGGGGTTCATGTTCCAGAACCGGGGCGAGCTCTTCCACCTGGCCGACGGCCACCCCAACCTCTATGCGCCGGGCAAGCGGCCCTTCCAGACCATCATCCCCGGCTTCGCCACCGTGGACGGCGCGCCCTGGCTGGCGTTCGGGGTGATGGGCGGCGACATGCAGCCCCAGGGCCAGGCCCAGATCATCCAGAACCTGGTCGACCACGGCCTCGACATCACCGCCGCCGGCGACGCCCCGCGCTGGCGCCACGCCGGCTCGCCCGAGCCCACCGGCGAGGCGGGGGTCGGCGCCCACGGGGTCGTGCACCTGGAGAGCGGCGTGCCCGCCGAGACCCGCGCGGGCCTCGCCGCCCTGGGCTGGACCTTCGGCCCCTCGGACGGCACCCTGGGCGGCTACCAGTGCATCCAGCGCTGGCCCGGCCGCTACGCCGCGGCCACCGAGATGCGCAAGGACGGCATAGCCCTGGCCTATTGAGGAGGCGGATCGTGACCCTGGACGAGATGCGCGCCATCGCGCTCGGCTTTCCCGGCGCCGAGGAGGGGACGTCCTACGGCCAGCCCGCCTTCCTCGTGAACAAGAAGTTCTTCACCCGCCTTCGCAAGGAGGACCAGAGCCTGGTGCTGCTGGAGGTCGGCTTCGACGAGCGCGAGATGCTGATGGAGGCCGAGCCCGCGACCTTCCATTTCACCGCCCACTACAAGGACTACCCCGCCGTCCTGGCGCGCATGGAAAGCCTGCACCCCGGCTCGTTCCAGGCGTTCCTGGAGCGGCGCTGGCGCAAGGTGGCGCCCAGGAAGGCGGTCAAGGACTGGGACGCGGCGAAGGCGAGTTGAGCGGGGGCGCCTGAGCCCCTCACCCTCCCACCGCTGCGCGGCGGGCCCCTCCCTCTCCCAATGGGAGAGGTGTTCCCAGCCCCGCCCCGGCGAGGCATCTTTCCCTTCTCCCAGAGGGAGAAGGAGGGGCCCGCGCCGAAGGCGTGGGAGGA
>JAFEEA010000002.1 GCA_018241335.1 Pseudomonadota bacterium | reverse complement strand
CAGAGCCACTACGCCCTCTCGGCGCCGGGCGACCAGTTCGACGCCTTCGCCTGGTTCGACGAGACGCACGCGGTGACTCCGCTGGATGGCGGCGCTATCGAAGGCGGCGAGGCGAGCGGCGTCGAGGACGAGACCTATCCCTTTGGAGTCTGAGAGACGGCAGCCCCTGTCGCGCCTGCTGATGGCCTTGTGCCCCAAAGGGCCGGGCCGCATCAGCCTGGGCGAGGTCATCGAGGGGGTAGGCGGCCGGGCCTTCGGGGCGGTGCTGTTCATCCTGGGGCTTCTGAACCTGCTGCCCCTGCCTCCGGGCGCCACGACAGTGCTGGGTTTTCCGCTGCTGATCGTCTCGCCGCAGCTCATCGTCGGCAGGCGCGCGCCATGGCTGCCGGCCAGCCTGACCCGGCAAACGGTGGAGCGGGCGACGCTGCGCCGGTTCTGCGCAAGGGCGGTCCCGATCCTGCGGCGCATCGAGCGGCTGTCGACGCACAGGCTGGGGTTCCTGTTCGGCCGCATCGGGGATTCGGCGATCGGCGTAGTTTGTGGACTGCTGGCGGCGGTCCTGGTGCTGCCGATCCCGCTGGGCAACATGCTGCCGGCCGCCTCGGTGGCTGTGCTGGGCCTGAGCCTGGTGCAGCGTGACGGTGTCCTGACCTTGATCGGCTATGCCATGGCCGCCTTGAGCGCCGCCGTACTGATCGCCGGCGCCGCCGGCATCTGGCTGGCCCTGAAGAACCTGCTGCACGCCGCCCCCGCCTGATCTCCATCAAGGCGGTTCGCGCCTTATCCTGCCAGTCAGGCTTGGAAACGATGGAGTTCGCCATGACCTGGAGCGACCTGCTGACGCCCCTCTCGGGCTATCCCGACGCCACTTCGCCGGCGGCGATCGAGCAATCCGTGGCGTTCGCTCAGATGACGGGGGCCAAGCTGACGGCCGTGGCCGTGAATGTGCGCATCCCGCTGAAGGGCGGCTGGATACCCAACTACCTCCTGGACATGCCGCAGTTCGTCCGCGAGGCCGAGGCCCAAAGCGCCACCGGGTGCCGCGCGGCCCTGGACGACTTTTCGGCCAAGGCGTCGGCCGCCGGGGTGAACCACGCCCAGCTGCTGGAGACCTGCGACCTCTACGGCGTCGCCGATCACGTGGCCGAGCGGGCCAAGACCCACGACCTGTGCCTGGCGCCGGTGACGGGCGCGCCGGGCGGCACGGCGACGGCCGAGGCGGTGATCTTCGCCTCGGGGCGGCCAGTGGTGGTCTTCGATGCCGCGCGGGCCCGATTTGACGGCGGCGTCCTGAACGAGGTGGTGGTCGCCTGGGATGGCAGCCGAGGGGCGGCGCGGGCCCTGGCCGACGCCCTGCCGGCCCTGCGGCTGGCGCGCGCCGTGCGGGTGCTGACCGTGGTGGGCGAGAAGCCCAGCGCCCGGGGCGGCGCGGGTCGTGACGTGGCGCGCCACCTGGGCCTGCACGGCGTCGTGGCCGAACTGGACGAGGTCGACGCCGTGGGCCGGTCCATCGGCGGGGTTCTGGACGACTACCTCAAGAGGCGGCGACCGGACCTGATGGTGATGGGCGCCTTTGGTCATTCGCGCACGCGCGAGTTCATCCTGGGCGGGGCGACGATGCACATGCTGCGGACCACGCCGGTTCCCGTGTTGATGTCGCACTAGGCAAGACCATCGTCGGTTGACGTGCGTCAACGCGCCCGGACGCCCGGGAATCTAGGGTCTTCCCGTCAAGCGAGGACCCGTCGATGCGTATCAAAGCCGTGCTGGCCGTGGCGGCCGTTCTGACCCTCGGCGCCTGCGCGGGCGAGACGCCGTACCAGTCGCTGGCGACCTCGCCCGATCCGGCCCAGGGCGGCTACAGCGAGCGGCAGATCGAGCCGGGCAAGTGGCGGGTGCTGTTCTCCGGCAATTCGTTGACCTCGCGCCAGACGGTGGAGACCTATCTGCTCTATCGCGCGGCCGAGCTGACCGTCGAGCAAGGCTATGACTGGTTCAGCCTGCAGAACGAGGAGACGCGCGCGCACCCCAAGCTGCAGACCCAGCCGACCCCGGCGCCGCCGGCCATAGACGGGGCCTGGGGGCCGCACTGGCGCTATCGGGGCGGTAGCTGGTTCGGCGGCTGGCGGGACTGGAGGCCGGACGCCGCACCGGCCCCGACCCTCGAGGACCGGACCCTGACCGCCTATGTCGCCTTCGCCGACATCGCGCTCGGCCACGGCGCAAAGCCGGCCGACGATGCGGCCGCTTTCGACGCCCGCGCGGTGCTCAAGCGCCTGGGACCCGACGTCGCGCGGCCTTGAGCCGTCGTCATACGCAAGGGGGCTTCCCCCGCGTCGGGGCCGGCGCTATACGCGGCCCGCAAAACGGAGAGTCTCATGGAGATTCGCGAAGGGCTCACCTTCGACGATGTTTTGCTGCAGCCGGGCGCGTCCGAAGTGATGCCCACCCAGGTCAGCACCGCGACGAAGTTCACGCGTCAGATCGCGCTTAATATCCCCCTGGTGTCCGCCGCCATGGACACCGTCACCGAAAGCCGGCTGGCCATCGCCATGGCCCAGGCCGGGGGGCTCGGCATATTGCACCGCAACCTGTCGGTGGAAGAGCAGGCCGACCAGGTGCGCGAGGTCAAGCGCTATGAAAGCGGCATGGTCATCAACCCGATGACCATCCATCCGGAGACCACGCTGCGCGAGGTCAAGGAGATCAAGGCGCGCCGCCGCATCTCGGGCTTCCCGGTGGTGGAGCGCGGCTCGGGCAAGCTGGTCGGCATCCTGACCAACCGCGACATGCGCTTCGAGGGCTCGGACGACGTGCCGGCCCGCGAGCTGATGACCCACGAGAACCTGATCACGGTGCGCGAGGGGGTCAGCCAGGACGAGGCCCGGGCGCTGCTGCGCCGACACAAGATCGAGCGGCTGATCGTGGTGGACGACGACTACCGCGCCGTCGGCCTGATCACCGTCAAGGACATGGAGAAGGCCCAGGCCCATCCCCTGGCGGCCAAGGACGGCCAGGGCCGGCTGCTGGTGGGCGCGGCCTCGACGGTGGGCGACGCCGGCTATGAGCGCTCCCTGGCGCTGATGGAGGCGGGCGTGGACGTGGTGGTGATCGACACCGCCCATGGCCATTCCAAGCAGGTGGCCGACAGCGTCGCGCGCCTGGTGCGCGAGACGAACCGGGTGCAGATCGTGGCCGGCAACGTGGCGACCTATGACGCCGCCAAGGCCCTGATCGACGCTGGGGCGGATGCGGTGAAGGTGGGCATCGGGCCCGGCTCGATCTGCACCACGCGCATCGTGGCGGGCGTCGGCGTGCCGCAGCTGACGGCCATCTCCGACGCGGTCCGGGCGGCCGGAGACTCCGGCGTGCCGGTGATCGCCGACGGCGGCATCAAGTATTCGGGCGACCTGGCCAAGGCGATCGCGGCCGGCGCCTCGACCGCCATGATGGGCTCGATGTTCGCCGGCACCGACGAGGCGCCGGGCGAGGTGTTCCTGTACCAGGGACGCTCCTACAAGAGCTATCGCGGCATGGGCTCGGTGGGGGCCATGGCCCAGGGGTCGGCGGACCGCTACTTCCAGAAGGAGGTGAGCGACGCCCTGAAGCTGGTCCCCGAGGGCATCGAGGGCCAGACGGCCTACAAGGGGCCGATCCATCCGGTGATCCACCAGCTCGTCGGCGGCCTGCGCGCGGCCATGGGCTATGTGGGCGCGCCGGACGTGGAGAGCTTCCAGAAGCGGGCCCAGTTCATCCGCATCACCGGCGCGGGCCTGCGCGAGAGCCACGTCCACGACGTGATGATCACCCGCGAGGCGCCGAACTATCCGAGCCAGGTCTAGGGCCCTGCCTACAACCCCCATCTGCCCGCTCACCCCGGCGAAAGCCGGGGCCCAGGCAAGACTCTCCGCGCTCCCGATGTGGGGCGAGGGTTCGTTGGATTTGCGCCCTTTTGCCTGGGCCCCGACTTTCGTCGGGGTGATCGGAACAGAGGGCAGGTCCCGATCAAATGCGTGACGGCGGCCGGATCGCGGCGGCGATCGAGGTGCTGGACGACATGGACCAGCGCCACAAGCCCGTGCGCCTGGCGCTGAAGGCCTGGGGCGACGGCGCCCGCTACGCCGGCGCCAAGGACCGGGCGTTCGTCTCGGGCCTGGTGCTGGACGTGCTGCGCCGACGCCGGTCGCTGGCCTGGGCGATGGGCGAGGAGAGCAACCGCGCGCGGGTGCTGGGGGCGCTCGCCAGAATTTGGGGCTGGAACGGCGAGCGCATCGGGGCGGCGGCCGCCGAGCAGCATGGCCCGGGTGCGCTGTCAGACGTTGAGCAGGCGCGCCTGGCCGAGCCGGCTGATCTCGCCGCGGCGCCGCCGGCCGTGCGGGGCGATTATCCGGATTGGGCGGCGGACTCTCTGCAGCGGGTGTACGGCGAGGGGGCCGGCGAGGAGTTGTCCGCCATGGCCGAGCGGGCGCCGGTGGACCTGCGCGCCAACACCCTGAAGAGCGACGTGGCCCATGTGCTGAAGGCGCTGGAGACCTTCGGTCCGCAAACCTCGGCCCTGGCGGCCAACGCCGTGCGCATTCCCGCCCCGGCGGCCAGCGAACGGGCCGCGCCGGTGGAGGCCTCGCCGGCCTTCGAGAAAGGCTGGTTCGAGGTGCAGGACATCGGCTCGCAGATGGCGGCCGCCTGCGCCGGCGAGGTCAAGGGCCAGCAGGTGCTGGACTATTGCGCCGGCGGCGGCGGCAAGACCCTGGCCCTGGCCGCGGCCATGGGAAACACCGGCCAGCTCTATGCGTACGACGCCGACGCCCGGCGGTTGACCGACACCGTACGCCGCGCGCAGCGGGCCGGGGTTCGCAACCTGCAGGTCCGCTCGCCGATCGAGAAGGACCCCCTCAGGGGCCTGGAAGGCAGGATGGACCTGGTGTTCGTCGACGCCCCCTGCACCGGCTCTGGCACCTGGCGGCGCCATCCCGACGCCAAGTGGCGCCTCAGCCCCGAGCAGCTGGAACGGCGGATGACCGAACAGGACGCGGTGCTGGACGGGGCGGCGGCGTTCGTGAAGAGCGGCGGACGGCTGGTCTACGTCACCTGCTCGCTGTTCGCCGAGGAGAACGAGGACCGGGTGGCGGCCTTCCTGGCGCGGACGCCGGGGTTCGCGGCGGTCCCGGCGGCGGGGGTCGCGGACGCCTTCCTGACGCCGGCGGGCCATCTGCGCCTGACGCCCCGGTCGGCGGGGACGGACGGGTTCTTCGTGGCGGTGATGGCGCGGCGCTAGGGACCGTGACGTTTCGGCGATTCTGCTCTAAAGGCCCGCCATGTCAGACACTCCCCATCACGACCGCGTCCTGATCGTCGATTTCGGCTCTCAGGTGACCCAGCTCATCGCCCGGCGGGTGAGGGAGAGCGGGGTCTATTGCGAGATCCATCCCTACGACAAGGTCGAGGCCATGCTGGACGCCTTCGCGCCCAAGGCCGTGATCCTGTCGGGCGGGCCGGCCAGCGCCCACGAGGCCGAGAGCCCCTCGGCCCCGCAGGCGATCTTCGAGCTGGGCGTGCCGGTGCTGGGCATCTGCTACGGCGAGATGACCATGTGCGCCCAGCTGGGCGGGGCGGTGGAGAGCGGCCACTCGCGCGAGTTCGGCCGCGCCGAGATCCGCATCGCCCGCGAGACGCCCCTGCTGGAGGGCCTCGGCGACATCGGCGACGAAGAAACGGTGTGGATGAGCCACGGCGACAAGATCACCGCCATCCCGCCGGGCTTCGAGGTGGCGGCGACCTCTGAAGGCAGCCCCTTCGCCGTGATCGCCGACGAAGGCCGGCGGATGTACGGCGTGCAGTTCCACCCTGAGGTGGCGCACACCCCGCGCGGCGCCCTGATGCTGCGCAACTTCACCCACAAGATCGCGGGGCTGTCGGGCGACTGGACCATGGCGGGCTTCCGCGCCGAGGCGGTCGCCCGCATCCGCGAGCAGGTGGGCGAGCAGAAGGTGATCTGCGGCCTCTCCGGCGGGGTCGATTCTTCGGTGGCGGCGGTGCTGATCCACGAGGCCATCGGCGACCAGCTGACCTGCGTCTTCGTGGACACCGGCCTGCTGCGCCAGAACGAGGCCGAGCAGGTGGTGACCATGTTCAGGGATCACTACAACATTCCGCTGGTTCACGTTGACGCCGCTGATCTTTTCCTGGGCGAACTGGCCGGCGTCACCGACCCGGAGACCAAGCGCAAGACCATCGGCCGCCTGTTCATCGACGTCTTCGACCGCGAGAGCGCCAAGATCGAGGGCGCCGCCTTCCTGGCCCAGGGCACCCTCTATCCGGACGTCATCGAGAGCGTCTCGGCGCGCGGCGGCCCCTCGGCGGTGATCAAGAGCCACCACAACGTCGGCGGCCTGCCCGACTACATGAAGCTGAAGCTGGTCGAGCCCCTGCGCGAGCTCTTCAAGGACGAGGTGCGGGCGCTGGGCGTCGAGCTTGGCCTGCCGCCGGCCTTCGTGGGCCGCCATCCGTTCCCGGGCCCTGGCCTGGCCATCCGCATCCCCGGCGAGATCACCCGCGAGAAGGTGGCGGTGCTGCAGAAGGCCGACGCCATCTATCTGGACGAGATCCGCAAGGCCGGGCTGTACGACAGCATCTGGCAGGCTTTCGCCGTGCTGCTGCCGGTCAAGACGGTGGGCGTGATGGGCGATGCGCGCACCTACGAGGACGTCCTGGCCCTGCGCGCGGTGACGTCCACCGACGGCATGACCGCCGACGTCTTCGAGTTCCCCTGGGACGTGCTGACGCGCGCGGCCACCCGCATCGTCAACGAAGTTCGGGGCGTGAACCGCGTGGTCTACGACGTGACCTCCAAGCCGCCCGGCACGATCGAGTGGGAGTAGGCGAGGGCGCCTTCAGTCTTTGGTGGCCGCGTCCACCAGGGCGGCGATGGCCCAGCGGCGGACGGCGGCGGCGTCGTCGTCCGAGAGGCGCAGGACGTCCCGGGTGACGATGAAGCTTTCCGTGCCGATGACGATGGAGAGGGCGGCGACCAGCCGGTCGTAGGCGTCCGGGGCCAGGCTTGCGCGCGCCGGCTCCAGCGCCGCCTCGATGAGCGGCGCGCGGCGGTTCTGGCGGGCGGGGAGATCGGCGGGGGCGTCGGCGCGCACCGAGCGTTCGAGGATGCGGGCCAGCATCAGGCGCAGGGGCGCCTCGTTGTCGCGGATCATGACCGTGAACGCGTCGTCCACCGCCACGAGCCTGCCCAGGGGGTCGGTGGCCGAGGCGGCGTCCAGCACCGACGCGTCAGGCGCCGAGACGTGAACCGACGCCTCCAGCAGCAGGGCCTCGATGCTGGCGAAGTAGCGATAGGCGGTAGCTCGCGAGACGAGGGCGGCCTCGGCCACATCGTCCAGGCTGGGGCGCCTGCCCTCGCGCAGCAGGCGCGCGGCCGCGTCGAGCAGGTCCTTGCGGGTGCGCTGCTTCTGGTTCGGCCGGCCCTTGGGCGAGGCGGGGGGCACGTCAGTCCTGCGGCAGCTGCTGGATGATCGAGGCCAGGTCGACCCAGACGTTCTCGCGCTTGATGTTTCCGTCGTCGGTGAACTCGACCACGTGCAGCAGCCGGAACTCCAGGTCGCGGCCGCGGCCGTCGAGGCCGAAGGGGCGGCCGGGCGCCTTGCCGCGCCAGAGGCTGTCGTCGACCAGGAAATCCGCGCCATGCAGCCGGCGCAGGCAGCGCACCTGGCCGTCCGAGAGGTCGGCGAACAGGGTCTCGTAGAAGGGGCGCGCGCCATCGCGGCCGTGGGTCGGGCCGCCCGGCCAGCCGACGATGTCGTGTTCGGCGTCGTCGGTGAGGGTGGCGAGAACGCCGGCGATGTCGTCGCGGGCCTCGAACCCGAAGTGCTCGTCCATCTTGCGGTCCATCTGTTCGCGGGTCAGCGGCATGGGAGGTTCCTGGATTGGCCCGGCGGGGCCGGGAAAGGTGACGGGCGTCGCCGTATCGGGGCGACGCTCGTGACACCTAATGAGACAATAGTCTCATTGCAAGAACAAAGTCTCACCCATCGATTGGCCCCGCAGCCCTGCGCCCGTCACCCTGGTCGGCCAGGGCCGAGACGATGTCGGCCACGGCGCGAAGCTGGGCGACCGGGGATGTCCTGTCGGGGTGGAAGCGGCCTTCGAGCACGGCGGTGCCGATGGTGAAGGCGCGCGCGCCGGCCGCGGCGACGGCGCGGATTCGCTTGGGACTGTCGATCGAGCCGGCCACGATCACCGGCTTGCCGATCGCCTTGCAGACCTCCGCGGCCAGGTCCCCGCCATCGCCCGCGCCGCGGTAGGCCAGCAGGTCGATCCCGGCCACGTGGCTCAGGCCGCAAAGGCGGCGGGCGTCGGCGACGGTGGCGGGCGCCGCGCCGGCGAGGACGCTGGGATGGCCTCGGATATCGCCGGCGAAAGGGAAGTAGGCGATCGCGGCGCCCGACAGCACGTCGGCCGCCGCCTCGGCATGGACGCCGCCCAGCAGGGCGCCCACGCCGAGCTCGAGCCCCGCGGCGATGGAGTCCCGCTCCCGTTCCGCGTCGAGGCTGACGACTTCCAGGTAGGTCTCGGCGCCGGCGTCGCGCAGGCGGCGGGCGAGGGCGCCGAGGCGGGACCAGGGCAGGCCGACGTCCTTGAAGCCGATGTGGCGGACGCCGGCGGACAGGGCGTCCTCGGCCAGGGCTTCAGCATTGGACGCCGTGCGGTCGTCCCGCGTGAGCATGAAGATGAAGTGCGGGGCGGCGTGGCGGTCTGGCGGCATGGTCGCCAATGCGATCGGGCGGCGAAGGAAGTCCGTACGATAGCCCTCGGCGGCCGGGTCGCAAGCGCGTCCATCGTCCGGCGCGGCATGCAGGACCGCGCTCGCCGGTCTTGGATGTTCCGGCCCTCCACGTTTGTCCGAACTCGACCTTTTCGAACCGGCGCACCGACCTCGACCCTGGGGGCGCGTGCGCAGGGGGACTAGCGTCACGATCGGGACGGCGTTCGCCGCGCCTTCGCCGGGGAGGACGAGACATGATCCTGGGGCTTTCCGTCGCCGCCTTCACGCAGCTGCACGTGCTCATCAGCCTGGTCGGCATCGCCGCCGGCCTGGTGGCCCTGGCCGCGATGATCGCCAACCGCCGGCTCGGCGGATGGACGGCGGTGTTCCTGGCCGCCACCGTGGCCACCAGCGCCACCGGCTTCCTCTTCCATTCCAAGGCCATCGGACCGCCGCACATCGTCGGCGGGATCTCGCTGGTGGTGCTGCTGCTGGCGCTGGTGGCGCTCTATGGGCGGAACCTGCAGGGGCCGTGGCGGCCGGCCTATGTGATCACCGCCGTGGTCGCGCTCTATCTGAACTGTTTCGTCGGCGTGGTGCAGGCGTTCCAGAAACTGCCGCCGCTGAACGCCCTGGCGCCGAAGGGCAATGAGCCGCCCTTCCTGATCGCCCAGGCGGCCCTGCTGGCGGCGACGGTGGTGCTGGGCTGGATGGCCGTCCGCCGCTTCCATCCGCAGGGCGCGCGCGCGGCCTGACCGGGAGACGTTCGTGGGCGGTGCGAGTCGCCGGCGAAGCGGCTAGGAAGGTGGGGTTGGGGCGCCCGCGCGCGCCCGCGTCGTCCGGAGACCCCATGTCCGTCACCCTCTATGGCATCAAGGCCTGCGACACGATGAAGAAGGCGCGCGACTGGCTGGATGGCCATGGGGTCGCCTACGCCTTCCACGACTACAAGAGCGCCGGCGTCGAGCGCGCGACGCTGGAGGGCTGGGCGCGGGTCGTGGGGTGGGAGACCCTGCTCAACCGGTCCGGAACGACCTTTCGCAAGCTGCCCGAGGCGGACCGCCAGGACCTGACCGAGGCCAGGGCCATCGCCCTGATGCTGGCCCAGCCGTCGATGATCAAGCGGCCGGTGCTGGACCTGGGCGGCGGAACGCTGCTGGTGGGCTTCAAGCCGGCCGCCTATGCGGAAAGGTTCGCCTGAGCCGCTGATCACATGACCCTGGAGCAGCTCCGCATCTTCTTGGCCGTGGCCGAGCGCCAGCATGTGACCCAGGCGGCGCGGGCGCTGAACCTGACCCAGTCGGCGGTGAGCAGCGCGCTCGCAGCCCTGGAGACGCGCCATGGCGTCGCGCTGTTCGACCGGGTCGGGCGGGGCATCCGGCTCAACACGGCCGGACAGGTGTTCCTGGACGAGGCGAGGGCGGTGCTGGCGCGGGCGGCGGCGGCGGAGACGGCCCTGGCGGACCTCAGCGGCCTGGCGCGTGGGCGCCTGTCGATCCACGCCAGCCAGACCATCGCCAGCTATTGGCTGCCGCCCCGGCTCGCGGCCTTTCATGCCGCCCATCCCGGCATCGACCTGGACATCGCCATCGGCAACACGGCCCAGGTGGCGCGCGCCGTGGCCGAGGGGGAGGCCGAGCTGGGCCTGGTCGAGGGCGAGGTCGACGATCCCGTGCTGGAGCGCAGCCTGCTGGACCACGACGACCTGGCCCTGATCGTCGCGGCGGCGCACCCCTGGGCCGGGCTGGCGGCCGAGCCCGAGGACCTGACCGCCTCGGCCTGGGTGATGCGCGAGGCCGGATCGGGGACGCGCGCGGCGCTGGAGGCGGCGCTGAAGGCGAGGGGCCTCGGCCTGGCCGACCTGACCATCGCCATGACCCTGCCGGCCAACGAGGCGGTCCGGACGGCGGTGCGGGCCGGCGCGGGGGCCGCCCTGCTGTCGCGCAGCGTGGCCGTGCCCGGCCTGGCCGCGGGGCTGCTGGCGGAGGTCCCCTTCGCCGTGGCGCCCCGCGCGTTCCATCGCCTTCGCCATCGCGAGCGGCGGCTGAGCCTGGCGGCGAGCGCGTTCCTGGGTCTCGGTGGCGCGCCCTGATCAATCGAATTCAAAGAACAAAATGACCTATATCAATCGTTGGAATTGATTGTCTCGTGGCGCGACAAGGTCGGACCCCTTGGCAGGATCCAGGTCATGACCGCCGTACCTCTCAGCGCCCTTCGCCCCTTCTCGCGCCTCGCCAGCCCCCGCGAGGTCGTGCGCCAGTTCACCCCCAACTGGTTCGCGGCCACCATGGGCACCGGCATCCTGGCCATCGCCCTGGCCGCCCTGCCGGGCGCGCCGCCGGCGGTGCGTGCGCTGGCGCAGGGGCTGTGGGTCCTGAACATCGGCCTCTTCGCCCTGTTCTCGATCCTCTATGCGGCGCGCTGGGTGCTGTTCTTCGACGGGGCGCGGCGGGTGCTGGGCCATTCGGTGGTGTCGATGTACTTCGGCTGCATCCCGATGGGCCTGGCGACGATCGTCAACGGGATGCTGATCTTCGGCGTTCCCTTGTGGGGCCAGGGCGCGGTGGAGGCGGCGCACGCGCTTTGGATAGCCGACGCCGTGATGGCCGCGGTCTGCGGCGTCGCCGTGCCCTACCTGATGTTCACCCGCCAGTCGCACGGCCTGGAGCAGATGACGGCGGTGTGGCTGCTGCCGATGGTGGCCAGCGAGGTGGCGGCGGTGAGCGCGGGGCTTCTGGCGCCCCACCTGACGGACCCGGCGGAAAAGCTGCAGGTGCTGGCGGCGGGCTATGGCCTGTGGGCGCTGAGCGTGCCGCTGGCGCTCGGGGTGCTCGGCATCCTCTTCCTGCGCATGGCCCTGCACAAGCTGCCGCCGGCGGCCATGGCGGCGTCGAGCTGGCTGTCGCTGGGCCCGATCGCCACCGGGGCGCTGGGCCTGCTGGTCTTGGGCGAGGCCGCGCCGGCGATCCTGGCGGCCAACGGCCTCGGCGAGGTGGGCGCCGCGGCGCGGGGTCTGGGCCTCGTGGGCGGCCTGGCGCTTTGGGCCTATGGCCTCTGGTGGCTGGCCATGGCGGCGCTGATCACCGCGCGATACCTGCGCTCCGGCGGCCTGCCGTTCAACATCGGCTGGTGGGGCTACACCTTCCCCCTGGGCGTATTCGCCGTGGCGACCCTGAGGCTGGCCCGCCAACTGCCGATCCCGGCCCTGGCGAGCCTCGGCGAGGCCCTGGTGGCGGTCCTGGCGGCGGTGTGGGTGGTGGTCGCCGCGCGCACGGCGGCCGGCGCCTGGCGCGGGGAGCTGTTCGTCTCGCCCTGCCTGGCGGATGAAGGCTAGGGGCTATCGGCCTTCAAAGCTTTGTTTGAGCCCCAACCAACCCGTTCACCCCGGCGAAGGCTGGGACCTGAGTTCTCAAACGAAGTGCAACACTCCCTCTTGGGGTATCGGCATGGTTGAATAAATCGGCGACGGGCGTGTCGGGCGAGGCCTTCCTGGCGCGTCCTAGTGGCGTGGGCGGCCGGAGGGTCGTTCGAAACCAGGAGAACGCCGTGACCGCCGAAATCCTTTCCAAGACGAGCGCCACCGTGACGCCCCGGGCCATGCTCTGGACCGGCTGGGCCCTGAGCGGGGTGTTCGTGCTCTTCATGATCATGGACGTGACGGTCAAGCTGATCGGCCTGCCTGTGGTGGCGCAGACCATGGCGCCCCTGGGCTGGACGCCGGACCGGCTGGGCCCGATCGGGCCGATCGAGCTGGCGGCGCTGGTCCTCTATGTCTTTCCCCGCACGTCGGTGCTGGGCGCGATCCTGATGACCGGGGTGATGGGCGGCGCCGTCGCCACCCACATGCGTGTCGGCGATCCGCTGTTCAGCCACGTCCTGTTCGGCGTCTATCTGGGCCTGCTGGCCTGGGGCGGGCTCTGGCTGCGCGACGCGAGACTGAGGGCGTTGCTGCCCTGGCGCGCGTGACGGGTTTTCGAAGGGCCTGCATCCAATCGCGGCGCCGGCGGCGACTAAGCTGTAGAACGGACGCGCGGCGTCCCGCGGCTTGGGAAGACGACGATGGACTTGGCCCTGATCGAAAACGCCTTCTGGGGTGCGCCGCCCTGGTGGTTGATCTTCGCCCTGGCGGTGCTGGTCATCCCCGTGGGCGGCATGATCGCCAGCACCATCGGCATGTACCTGCACTATCGCCAGCGGCGCGACGCCCTGGCGGCCCTGAAGGCCTATGCCGAAAGCGGCCGCACGCCGCCCCCGGAACTGGTCGAGGTGCTGAAGAGCCAGGCCCAGGGCTATCCGTCGTGGGCGGGACCTCAGGGCGGACCGGCGCCGGGAGCTGGCGCGGGGGCTGGAGCCGGCGCGGGGCCGACGGGCGGGCCGGGCGTCTGGGGCGCGGGCGGCGTGTGGGTCGATCCGGCCCTCTGGGCGGGCGACCGCTACGCGCGCCGAGCGGCCCGGCGGGCCTGGCGCGCGGCGCGCTGGCAATACCGCTCGCCCTATCGGCGCTGGACCGGGGTGGTCTGGCTGGCGGCCCTGGCCATCGGCTTCGGCTACGCCTCGCAGCACGCCTTCGGGGAGACGGCCAACGCCTTCCTCCTGACCGCCATCATCCTGGGCGCGGCGACGATCGGCAGCGCCATCACCGCCCTGATCGCCACCCTGCTGCGGCCGTGAACGGCTGAGGAGGGGGAGGGACGGCCATGGGCCTATCCGCGACATTGAACGACGCCCTCGGATGGCCGGGCAGGGCCCCGGCCGCGAGCGCTTCGGCGAAAGGCCTGGCGGCGGCGAGCGTCGCCGCCTCCGACGCCGACCTGGCCGCGGCGGCGGTGCAGGGCTCCAAGCCGGCCTTCGACCGTATCGTCGGGCTGCACCAGCAGGCGGTGCGAAGCTTTCTGCGCCGGCTGTGCGGGGACGCGGCGGAGGCGGACGACCTGGCGCAGGAGACCTTCGTGGCGGCCTGGTCGGGGCTGTGGCGGTTCAAGGGCGAATCGTCCCTGCGGTCTTGGCTGTGCGCCATCGCCTGGCGCAAGCACCAGGACTGGGCGCGCTCGCGCCGGCGGGCCGCGCGGCGGGAGGCCCAGGCCGGTCAGCCGGACGGGTCGGCGATGGAGGCGCGGCCCGATACGCGCCTGGACCTGACGGCGGCGCTGGCCGCCCTGCCGGCGGACCAGAGGGCGGCCGTGGCCCTGTGCCTCGGGGCGGACTTCTCGCACGCCGAAGCGGCCGCGGCGCTGGAGCTGCCGCTGGGCACCATCAAGTCGCATGTGGCGCGCGGGCGCGAAAAGCTGGTCGCGCTGCTGGCGGACAAGACGGACGGAGGACCCCATGACGGACGGGTTTGAGGACGATCCCCTGGCCGCCCTGTGGAGCGAGACCGAGGCGCCGGCCCGGGACGCGCACTTCGAGCTGGCGGTGGAGGAGCGCATCGCGCGGCGGCTGCTGCTGGTGGACGGCGCGGGCCTGCTGGTGGCGGCCGGGGCGGGCGCGACCGCCCTCTGGGGCTTCTGGCCGACGGCGGTCAAGGTGCTGGACGGCCTGGCGGGCGGCTTCGGCGCGGCCGGTCCGGTGTTGGCGGCGGCGGCGGCGGTGAGCGCGGCGGCCTGGTGGCTGGCGAGGCCGCGGATAGCCTGATCCGTCGTCCGCGACCCTCCCCGTGAGGGACCGGGTTTCGCTGTTAGAGCGCCTTACCAAGATTTCATTCTGTATTTCGCATCCACGAGCGCATCTCCTGGCCTCTACACTGCAAAGGCGGGGCGTCAGGCTCCGCCGTTCAGAGAGATCGGGAGAACGACTATGTGGTTTGGTGATCTTGCCGGATGGCTGGTGCCGACCGTGTTCTGGATTTTCGTGGGGGCCATCATCCTGGTGCCTCAGTACTTGCGCCACCTGGACCGGGTGCGGATGCACGAGACACTTCGCATCGCCTACGAGAAGGGTCAGCCGGTGCCGCCCGAGCTGATCGAATCGCTGCAGCGCCGCGACGTTTCCGCCCCGGTGGGGACGCCGGAGCGCGACCTGCGCCGCGCGGTGGTGCTGATCGCCGTCGGCCTGGGCCTGGCGGGGTTGGGTTACGGCCTCTGGTTCGGGCTCAGCAGCGTCACCTATGAGGGCGCCTACATCACCGGCGGCGCGGTCGCAGGCGCGGGGGCGATCCCCGGCCTGATCGGCGTCGCCTACCTGCTTCTCTGGCTGACCAAGCGTTCGGCGCCGCGCGCCTAAACCTCAGCGTCCAGAGGGGGAGAGGGGCGCCGCCATGGCGGACTCCATCAAATCGCCGGCTTCGGCTCACGACCTGGACCTGGTCGCCCTGGCGGCGACCGGCGGGCGGGCCGCGTTCGGCGAGCTGGTCCGCCGGCACTCCTCGCCGGTGCGCGCCCTGTTGCGCCGCATGGGCGCGGACCCGGCGACGGCGGACGATGTGGCCCAGGACGCCTTCCTGGCCGCGTTCGAGCAGATCTCGGACTTCCGGGGCGAAGGCACCTTCCAGGCCTGGGTGAAGCGGATCGCGGCCCGGCTCTATGTGAAGCGCTGGCGGCGCGAGGCGCGGCGGGACGCGCTGAACGATGCGCCCGAGGCCGAGCTCGCCGCCACGCCGGGCGAGGGCGGTCAGGCCGACCGCATAGACCTGGACGAAGCCCTGAAATCCTTGTCCGAGGCCGAACGATTGTGCGTGTCGATGTGCTACGGCGCGGGACTTTCGCACGCCGAGGCGGCCTTGGCCTTGAATACGCCCCTGGGAACGGTCAAATCCCATGTCAAACGTGGTTTGGATAAGCTCAGACAGCGCCTGGCGCCGGGCCGGGAGTTCGGTCCCGCGGAGAGTAAGGTCAATGGCTGAAGCCAGTTTCGAGATGGCCCTGGACCGGATGTTCGCGGAGACTCCGGCTTTCGCGGACGCCGAACTGTTCGCCCTTCGGTGCGAGGAGCGGATGGACCGTGGCTGGACGACGCGGCGGCTCCTGATCGGCAGCCTGGGGGCGGTCGGCGGCCTCATCGGCGGCGGCCAGTTGCTGGGCTCGGGCCTGTGGGGCCGGATCAACGTGCTGTCGCAGGAAAGCGGCCACGCGCTGAACCGAGGGCTGGAAAGCGTATTGCCGCAAGGGTTCGCGCCTGGCGGCCTGGCCATTTCGGCCGAGGCGATCTGGATGTCGGCGGCGCTGGCCGTCGTCGCGGTGGGACTGGCCCTGACGCGCCTGGTCCGGGAGATCTGACATGTCGGCCCAACGCCAGGACGCCGTGCGGCGCGTGACCGCGCCGGAAATCACCGCGCGCAAGGGCAAGGAGCCGGTGGTCTGCCTGACCGCCTACACCGCCCCCGTGGCCGAGATACTCGACGAGGCCTGCGACCTGCTGCTGGTGGGCGACAGCGTCGGCATGGTGGTGCACGGCCTGCCCAACACCGTCGGCGTGACCATGGAGATGATGATCCTGCACGGCCAGGCGGTTATGCGCGCGGCCAAGCGGGCGATGGTGGTGGTGGACATGCCCTTCGGCTCCTACGAGGGTTCCAAGGAGACCGCCTATGAGAACGCCGCCCGCATCCTCAAGGAGACCGGCTGCCAGGCGGTGAAGGTGGAAAGCGGGCCGACCGTGCCCGAGACCATCGCCTACCTGGTCCGCCGGGGCATCCCGGTGATGGGGCACGTGGGGCTGCGGCCCCAGTCGGTGCTGGTGGACGGCGCCTTCAGGGCCAAGGGCAAGCTGGAGGCCGAGCGCGCCCGGGTGGTCGCCGAAGCCGAGGCCACCGCCGACGCCGGCGCCTTCTGCGTGGTGGTCGAGGGCGTGGCCGAGGCCCTGGCGCGCGAGATCACCGCCGCCATCGAGGTTCCCACGATCGGCATCGGCGCCTCGGCCGGCTGCGACGGCCAGATCCTGGTCACCGACGACATGCTGGGCCTGTTCGACTGGACGCCCAAGTTCGTGCGCCGCTACGCCGACCTGCGCGGCGAGATCGCCAAGGCGGCCCGCGCCTACGCCGACGACGTGCGCGCCCGCCGTTTCCCGGCCGCCGCCGAGACCTACTTCGCCAAGGCGAAGGGCTGAGCCGGCCGCGCCGGATCCGGCCCCTCCGGCCTAGCCAGGTTTGATTTGCGGCGGTAACGCTCATTGCGTTGCAGGGGCGCGCCCCAAACGATAGGTTCCGCGCCTCTGAGCGCAACAGCCCCGGGCGAGGTCTTCTTTACGTGTCCGATTTCATCGATGAGGTGGACGAACAGCTTCGCGCGGACCGGTACCGGGAGCTCGCGCGCAAGACCCTGCCTTGGTTCCTGGCCGCGGTGGCCGCCGTCGTGGTCGGCTTCCTGGGCGCCTGGGGCTATCAGCACTGGCGCGACCAGAACATCGACAAGGCCTCGATCGCCTATGACAAGGCGACCAACAGCCTGCTCCAGGGCGACGAGACGGGGGCCTATGCGGCCTTCGAGCCCGTCGCCAAGAACGGCCCCGCCGGCTACAGGACCCTGGCCCTGATCCAGCAGGGCAACATCCGCCTCAACGCCGACAAGACGGTGGAGGCCGTGGCCCTCTATGACGCCGCGGCCAAGGCGGCGCCCAACGCGATCCTGGGCGACCAGGCGCGCCTGAAGGCGGCCCTGGCCTTGCTGGACACCACCCCCTACGCCCAGGAAGAGACCCGGCTGAAGGCCTTGATCGGCCCCAAGAAGCCCTATGACCTGGAGGCGCGGGAGGCCCTCGCCTTCGCGAAGATGGCGGCCGGCAAGACCGCCGAGGCCAAGACCGACTTCTCGGCCCTGATGCTGATGCTGGGCGTCACCGACGGCATGCGCCAGCGCGCGCAGACGGCCATCGCGGTGATCGACAGCGGCCAGGCCAAGGTCGCCGTCGACATTGCAAAACTCTCCGCCACATTGCCGCCGCCGGCGCCGCAGATGTTGCAGCAGCCGCCTGGCGGGCCCGCGCCCCAGGGCGCTCCCGCCGCTCAAGACGCCCCCCAAGACGCCCCCAGGACTGCTCAATGACGATCATGCGTATGTTCGGCGTGCTCGCCGTCGCGGCCGCCCTGGCGGGGTGCTCGACGATCGAGAAGGCCGAGTCGATCAATCCGTTCCACGGCGGCAAGAAGGCGTCCCGCGCGGCCAACGAGGCCAACCGCATCTCCATCGTCGCCGCCGACGAGGACCTGAAGGTCGCCGACGCCCTGAAGGGCCAGGACTTCTACCTGCCACCGCCAGCCGCCTTGGCGGAATGGCCGCTGCCGGGCGGCACGCCCGAGCAGTCGATCGAGAACGTCGACGCCGCGGCTGACTTCACCATCGCCTGGCGGGTCCACTTCGGCGCCGGCTCGAGCCGCCAGAAGCACGTGACCGCGCCGCCCATCATGGCGCAGGGCCGGGTCTATGTGATGGACGGCGCCGCGGGCGTCTCGGCGCACGACGCGCGCACCGGCGCCCAGATCTGGCGCACCAATGTCGCGCCCAAGTCCAAGCGTGATGGCGAGGCTTTCGGCGGCGGCGTCGCTTTCGCCGATGGCAAGCTCTACGTCTCGTCCGGCTATCGCGAGGTGGTGCAGCTGGACGCCGCCACGGGCGCCATCGGCTGGCGCACCCGCACCGACGCGCCGGTGCACGGCGCGCCGACCGTCGCCGACGGCCGCGTCTATGTGGTCGACGTCAACGACGAGATGCTGAGCTTCCTGACCACGACCGGCCAGCAAGACTGGACGTACCAGGGCCTGACCGAGCCGGCGCGGATCCTGGCCGCCTCCAGCGCGGCCGTGACCAACGACACCCTGGTGGGCTCGTTCGCCTCGGGCGAACTGGTGGCCCTGCGGACCGCCAACGGCAACGAGCTGTGGACGGCCAGCCTGTCGCGCGCCAGCCGCACCAACGCCCTGTCGGAAATCCGCGACATCGCCGGCCGGCCGGTGATCTATCGCAACGACGTCTATGCGGTCAGCCACTCCGACGTCATGGCGGCCACGGACCTGCGCACCGGCGTCCCGCGCTGGACCCTGCCGATCTCGGCGGTGACCACGCCTTTGCCGGTGGGCGACGTGGTCTATGTGGTCGAGCAATCGGGCAAGGTGTTCTGTATCTCGCGCGACAGCGGCCAGATCTATTGGATCCACGAGCTGAACGGCCCCGACCAGCCCGGCAAGAAGGGCAAGAAGGCCAAGAAGGCCAAGCGGGTGTTCTGGTCGAGCCCGGTGCTGGCCTCCAACCGCCTGGTGATGGTGTCGTCCAAGGGCGAGGCGGTGGCGCTGGATCCCAAGACCGGCGCCCAGCAGAAGGCGCTGAAGCTCGGTTCGGACGCCCTGATCGGCCCGATCGCCGTGGGCGGCATGATCTATGTGGCCACCGACGCCGCCGAACTGATCGCGATCCGCTAGGCAGGCCGCGCCCATGGTGAAGCTCGCCATCGTAGGGCGCCCGAACGTCGGCAAGTCCACGCTGTTCAACCGCCTGGCCGGGCGCAAGCTGGCCATCGTCGACGATCGGCCGGGCGTCACCCGCGACCGGCGCTTCGGTTCGGGACGGCTGGGCGACCTGGACCTGGAGCTGATCGACACTGCCGGCTTCGAGGACTTCTCGGACGAAAGCCTTGAGGCGCGCATGCGCCGCCAGACCGAACTGGCGCTCAAGGACGCCGAGGTGGTGCTGTTCGTCATCGACGCCCGCGACGGGGTGACCCAGCTGGACGAGGTGTTCGCCGCCGTGCTGCGCCGGGCGGACAAGCCGGTGATCCTGGTGGCCAACAAGACCGAGGGCCGCACGGGCGACGCCGGGGCGCTGGAGGCCTTCAACCTGGGCTTCGGCGAGCCGGTGCAGATCTCCGCCGAGCACAACGAGGGCATGGGCGACCTCTACGCGGCGGTGAAGGCCGCCGCGCCGATCGGGGACGAGGCGTTCGAAGGCGAAGACGACGACGAGGACGGCGACGAACCCGGCCGCGGCGAGAAGCCGGTGCGCATCGCCATCGTCGGGCGGCCGAACGCCGGAAAGTCGACCCTGGTCAACGCCCTGATCGGCGAGGACCGTCTGCTGACCGGCCCGGAGGCCGGCATCACCCGCGACGCCATCCCCGTGGACTGGACCTGGGACGACCGGCGCATCCGGCTGGTGGACACCGCCGGCCTGCGGCGCAAGGCGCGGGTGCAGGAGAAGCTGGAAAAGCTCTCCACCGCCGATTCCATCCGCGCCATCACCTTCGCCGAGGTGGTGATCCTGGTTATGGACGCCACCCACCCCTTCGAGACCCAGGACCTGCAGATCGCCGACCTGGTGGAGCGCGAGGGCCGGGGCCTGGTCTTCGTCCTGGCCAAGTGGGACCTGGTCGAGGATCCCGGGCAGCGGCTGAACGAGTTCATCGAGCATGCCGAGCGCATGCTGCCGCAGCTGCGCGGGGCGCCGGTGGTGGCCTTGTCGGCCGAGACGGGCCGGGGCCTGGAACGGCTGATGCCGGCCGTGATCAAGGCGCACAAGGACTGGGCGACCAAGATCAAGACCCGCGACCTCAACGACTGGCTCAAGCTGGCCATCGAGCGCCACCCGCCGCCGGCGGTGAACGGCCGGCGGGTGAAGCCCAAGTACATGGCCCAGATCAAGGCCCGGCCGCCGACCTTCGTGCTGTTCGCCAGCCGGGCGGACCAGCTGCCCGACAGCTATCGGCGCTATCTGATCAACTCCCTGCGCCAGAGCTTCGACATGCCGGGCACGCCGATCCGGATCACCATCAAGTCGGGCGCCAATCCCTATGCCGACGATCCCGGCGAGGCGCCGGCGCGCCGGTCCGCGCCGCGTCCCCGCGCCGCGAGCGCCGAGGCCGGGGAGGGGGCGGCGCGTCCGGCCCCCAAACCCCGCGCGAAGGGGGGCGGCAAGGCCAAGGCCGGTCCGGCCAAGCAGAAGGTGGGCCTCAAGGCCAAGGCTACGGCCGTGGCCCGCCGGGCCGGGGCGACCAAGCGCGCGCCGATCCGCACCAAGCGCGACGCCAAGCCGACGCGGCCCCGGGGGCGGTAGGGCCTTCCTCCCTCCCCTTCATGGGGAGGGCCGGCGGCAAGGCCGCCAGGATGGGGAACGCCAGCAACGGCGGCGAGCCAATCAGATGTTGGAGCAGCGCCTGACTCCCCCACCCTGATCGCTTCGCGATCTGTCCCTCCCCGTGAAGGGGAGGGAGTTCGCTAGACCGCCGCGGTTTCCTTCCACTCCGAGAACAGCACCGGCTTGTCGGGCAGGCCGAGGTTCTTGCGGGTGACAAGGTCCAGGATCATCGGCCGGATCTCGGCCGGGTCGGTGAGGGTCTCGGGGTCCTCGCCGGGGAAGGCCTCGGCGCGCATCTTGGTGCGCATGACGTTGGGGTCCAGGAGGACGGCGCGGATATTGGTGGTCTCGATCTCGTCGGCCCAGCAGCGCACCAGGCTTTCCAGTCCCGCCTTGGTGGCGGCGTAGGCGCCCCAGTAGGCCTTGGGCCGCACGACGCGGCCGGTGGTGAAGAAGATGGCGCGGCCGGCCTCGCTCTGGCGCAGTAGCGGCTCAAACGAGCGGATCAGGCGATAGGCCGAGGTCAGGTTGGTGGCCACCACCTTGTCCCAGACCTTGGGCGCGATGTGCGAGACGGGGCTAAGCCCGCCCAGCAGGCCGGCGGCGTGGACCAGGATGTCGAGGCGTTGGTGGCGCTGGAAGATCTGGCCGCCAAGCTGGTCGAGGCCGTCCCCGTTCATCAGGTCGAGCGGCACCAGGGTGGGGCGCACGCCGCCCCAGGAGCGGATCTCGTCGTCCAGGTCTTCGAGGGCCCCCTGGGTCCGACCCACCGCGATGACATGGGCGCCGGCCCCGGCCAGGGCCAGGGCGCACTCGCGGCCGATGCCGCGCGTGGCGCCGGTGACGACGGCGTGCTTGCCGGCCAGGGCGGCGGTGTCAGGGGTGGACAAGGGCGGGCTCCTCGAGGGGCGCAGGCTCTTCCGGCCGCGCGGCGTAGCGCTGGGCGATGACGGCGCAGGCCATCAGCTGGATCTGGTGGAACAGCATCAGGGGCAGGACGATCAGGCCGACGCTGGCGGGCGGGAAGAGGATGCCGGCCATCGGCACGCCCGAGGCCAGGCTCTTCTTCGACCCGCAGAAGACGATGGCGATCTCTTCCGGCTTGGAAAAGCCCATGGCCCGCGCCCCATACGCGGTGACGGCCAGGACGACGGCCAGCAGCACCATGCAGACGATGGCCAGGATGACGATCTGGAGGGCCGAGACCTGGGACCAGATGCCGTGGGTCACGGCCTCGCTGAACGCGCCGTAGACCACGAACAGGATCGAGCCCCGGTCCACCAGGGTCGTCATCTTGGCGTGCCGCGTCAGGAACTCGCCGATCAGCGGCCGCATGAGCTGGCCGGCCACGAAGGGGATCAGCAGCTGCACCACCACCGCCTCGACAGCCGGCAGGGAAAAGCCGGCGCCGTGCGCCTGCAGCGTCAGGCCGGCCACCACCGGGGTGATGAAGATGCCGAAAAGGTTCGAGGCCGAGGCGGCGCATACCGCCGCCGCCACGTCGCCGCGCGCCACGGCCGTGAAGGCGATGGACGACTGCACCGTCGACGGCAGGCAGCACAGGAAGAGGACGCCGGCCGTCAGGGTGGTGGGCAGGATCGTCGTCGGCAGGCGCTGAAGCGCCAGGCCCAGGATCGGGAACAGGATGAAGGTCGAGGCCAGCACCACCAGGTGGAGCCGCCAGTTGACCAGGCCTCGCACCACGGCCTCGCGCGACAGGCGCGCGCCGTGCAGGAAGAACAGCAGGGCGATGACGCCCTTGGTCAGAAGGTCGAACGCATGCGCCGCCTGCCCGCGGATGGGCAGGATGCTGGCCAGCACGACCATGCCGATGATCGCCAGGACATAGTTGTCCGGCTTCAGACGCTTGAGCCAGGTCACGCGTCGACCAGGAAGGAAAGCTGCTTTTCGATGGCGTCGTCGCCGCGTTCGGCGATCTCGCGGTCGAGCAGGCGGGTGGGATAGTCGCCGGTGAAATAGTGGTCGGTGAACTGCGGGCAGTCCGCGTCGCGCGGCCCGGCGCCCATGGACCAGTAGAGGCCGTCCACGGACAGGAAGCCCAGGCTGTCGACTTCCAGGAACTCGGCCATCTCGGCCAGGGACTTGTTGGCCGCCAGCAGCTTTTCGCGGTCGGGCATGTCGATGCCGTAGAAGTCCGGCCACTGGATCTGCGGCGAGGCCGAGCGCAGGTGGACCTCCTTGGCGCCGGCCTCGCGGACCATGCGCACGATCTTCAGCGACGTGGTGCCGCGCACGATGGAGTCGTCGATCAGCACTACCCGCTTACCGGCCAGGACCGCGCGGTTGGGACTGTGCTTCATGCGCACGCCCAGTTCGCGCACGCCTTGCGTGGGCTGGATGAAGGTGCGCCCGGCGTAGTGGCTGCGGATGATGCCGAGGTCGAAGGGCAGGCCGCTCTGCTCGGCGTAGCCCAGGGCGGCGGGGACGCCTGAGTCCGGCACCGGCACCACCACGTCGGCGTCGACGCCGCTCTCCTGGGCCAGGCGGCGGCCCATCTGCTTGCGGACCTCGTAGACCGACTTGCCGTTCACGACGCTGTCGGGGCGGGCGAAGTAGACGTATTCGAACACGCACGGGCGGGCATGGTTGGCCGGGAAGGGGCGCAGGGACTCGACGCCGTCGTCGGTGATGACGACCATCTCGCCGTGCTCGATGTCGCGGACGAAGCGGGCGCCGATGACCTCCAGGGCGCTGGTTTCCGACGCCAGGACGAACTTGCCGCCGAGGTCGCCCAGCACCAGGGGCCGGATGCCCAGCGGGTCGCGCACGCCGATCAGCTTCTTGTTGGTCAGGGCCACCAGGGCGTAGCCGCCCTCGATCTGGCTGATCGCCTCGATGAAGCGGTCGACGATCTTGGCTTTGCGCGAGCGGGCGATGAGGTGAAGGATCACCTCGCTGTCCGAGGTCGACTGGAAGATCGCGCCGTCGGAGACCAGCGCCTGGCGCAGAGTCAGGAAGTTGGTCAGGTTGCCGTTGTGGGCCAGGGCGACGCCGCCGCCGCCGAGGTCGGCGAACATCGGCTGGACGTTGCGCAGGAAGCTGCCGCCGGCGGTGGAATAGCGGGTGTGACCGATGCCGGCCGTGCCGGGCAGGCGCTGGACAAGGTCGGCGCCGGAGAAGGCGTCGGCCACCAGGCCCATGTGCCGCTCGGTGTGGAAGCCCTGGCCGTCGAAGGCGGCGATGCCACAGGCCTCCTGACCGCGATGCTGCAGGGCGTGCAGCCCCAGCGCCACGACCTGAGCGGCGTCCGGCACGTCGAAGACGCCGAACACACCGCACTCGAGGCGAAGGGTGTCGTCGTCGGGATCGCGCGGCGGGGGGCTGCGGTCGGGAGTGGCTGGGCGGGTCACCGAGGTCTCTCCTGGGCGGCGGGGGTGGCGTGGCCGGTATTGCCCCGCCGATGTTTCGAAGGGGTTTCAGCCACCGTGGCGGCGTCGCCCTGGTCCGTGGTCGGCGCATCTGGCGTCGCGTCCGTGGCGGCTCCGGCCGGCTGATCGCTCACCCCGGCCCGGACCGCGTCGCGCATGGCCGGCTCGACCGTGTGCGCCATGCGAAGGCCTTCCGGCGCCAGGGTGTGCAACAGGTCGGCGACGCCGCTGGCGGCGGGGTAGAGCTTGGCCTTGGAAATCCAGCCGGGCATCCGGTCAGGTGGGGTGGCGGCTTTGATCATCAAGGTGAAGGCGCCCACGACGACCGCCCCGCGAACGAGGCCGATTCCGAGGCCCAATAAGCGATCCAGGCCGGAAAGGGCGGTCTGGCGCACATGCTGCGTCAATGCGCCGCCGATCAGGCGGACCACGATATAGGCCACCACGAACAGCAGGAGCACGGCGACGCTGTTGGCGATCCACGCGGTATGGATGGCGTGCCGGGCGATCGGCCCGGTGAAGCGCAGGCCATAGACCGCCACGACGATGGCGACGATGAAGGCGACGACGGTGGTGACTTCCCGGGTCGCGCCGCGAATGAACGCTATGAGCCCCGAGGCGAGAAGCACGAGGCCGGCGACGACGTCGAAGAGCGTCATGGGTCTAGTCCCAGCGCTCTTCGCGGATGCGGTCGATGGCGTCCATCAGGCGCGAGACGCCCGTCACGACGCAGCCGCCGGCCTCCGCCGCCGAACTGGGCGCGAGCGCGCGGGCAAAGCCCAATTTCGCCGCTTCCTTCAGCCGGGACTCCATTCGCGACACCGGACGGACGTCCCCGGAGAGGCTGACCTCGCCGAAGACCACGCAGTCCTGGGGCAGGGCGACATCGACGGCCGAAGAGGCCAGGGCCGCGGCTGCCGCCAGGTCCGCCGCCGGCTCGCTGATCCGCAGGCCGCCGGCGACGTTCAAGTAAACGTCACGCGTGCCGAATCCAAGCCCGCAACGGGCTTCCAGCACCGCCAGGACCATCGCCAGGCGCCCGGAGTCCCAGCCGACCACGGCCCGGCGCGGCGTTCCGTAGGCGGAGGGCGCGACAAGGGCCTGGAATTCGACCAGCACGGGCCGTGATCCCTCCAGGCCGGCGAAGACCGCCGCGCCGGCGGCGCGCTGGCCGCCCTCGTTGAGGAAAAGGGCCGAGGGGTTCTTGACCTCGGAAAGGCCGCTGTCGCCCATCTCGAAGACCCCGATCTCGTCGGTGGCGCCGAAGCGGTTCTTGGCGCCGCGCAGAATCCGGAACGGATAGCCGCGCTCACCCTCGAACGACAGGACCGCGTCGACCATGTGCTCGACCACCCGAGGGCCGGCGATCTGGCCGTCCTTGGTGACGTGGCCGACCAGGATCACGGCGACGCCCTTCTTCTTGGCCAGGCGGATCAGTTCGCCGGCGCAGGCGCGCACCTGGGTCACCGAGCCGGGGCCAGCCTCGTGGGCGTCGCTCCAGAGGGTCTGAATCGAATCGATGACGACCAGATCGAAGGGGTCGCGCTTGAGGCCGTCGAGGATGTCGCGCAGCGCGGTCTCGGCGGCCAGGTTGATCGGCGCGTCGGCGAGACCCATGCGGTGGGCTCGCGAGCGGATCTGCTCCACGGCTTCTTCGCCGGAGATATAGGCGCACCGCGCGCCGCGACGCGCCGCTTCGGCGCAGACCTGGAGCAGCAGGGTGGACTTGCCGACCCCGGGATCGCCGCCCAGCAGGATCGCCGATCCGGGCACCACGCCGCCGCCGCAGACGCGGTCGAATTCGGCGACGCCGGTGGAAATCCGTTGCGGGCTGGGTGTTTCGGAGGCCAGCCCCTCGAAACTGAGGCCCCGGGCCTTGGCGCCGCGGGCAGGCGCCAGGGCGCCGGGCGGGCGAGAGGCGATCTCCTCGACCAGGGTGTTCCAGGCGTTGCACGCCGAGCACTGGCCGGACCATTTGGCATGGGTCGCGCCGCAGGACTGACAGACGTAGAGGGCGCCGTCGCGGGCCATGGGGCTCCTGATTCGATGAGGCCGACAGGGTACCGCACCGGCCGGGAGGGCGCTTCAAATCGTTCGCATAACTGTGATCTCGCCAGGGTGCGGCGTTTCGGCTAGCGTCGTTATTCAGATTTCCTAATCGCAAGGCGGAGGGACGGTATGAGTGTCGTTGAGGGTGGTCCGGTCAGCACCAACCTGGTGCAGCGCGTTCAGAACATTCTGCTGAAGCCGAAGGAAGAGTGGGTCGTCATCGAGGGCGAGCCGGCCACCGCGCAGGGCCTGATGACGGGCTATGCCGCGATCCTGGCCGCTATCCCCGCCGTGGCGGGGTTCCTGGGGCAGTTCCTGATCACGCACAGCCTGATCGGCGGCGCCGTCGGGGCGGTGCTGGGCTATGTCCTGGGCCTGGCCATGGTCTTCGTCCTGTCGATCATCATCAACGCCCTGGCGACCAGCTTCGACGCCACCGCGAACCCGACCCAGGCGCTGAAGCTTGCGGTCTATTCGAATACGGCGGGCTGGGTGGCCGGTGTGGCGACGATCATCCCCTTCCTGGGAGGCCTCGTGGCGTTCGTGGGCGCCTGCTACGGCTGCTATCTGCTCTACCTGGGCATCGGTCCGCTGATGAAGGCGCCGGCCGACAAGGCCGTCGGCTACACGGTGGTTTCGATCATCGCCTACGTCCTGCTCGTGGGGATCGTCGCTTGGATCACGTTCGCGGTCGTCGCGATGGTGGTGGCCAGCGCGGCGATCACCGCCGGAGCGATGATGCACTGAGCCCGGCGCGGGGCTGGACGCGTCCGCGGATCAGCCCAGTCGGACCCGCTCGGCCCGCGGCGAGAGGCGGACCAGGCATTCGTGCGCGACCGTGCCGGTGGCCGCGGCCAGGTCGTCGACATGGGCCCGCGGACCCAGCAGCTCCACCAGATCGCCCGGCCTCGCGCCGGGCGATTGCGTCAGGTCCACCGCGAGCAGGTCCATCGAGACGGTTAGGATCGGGGCCGGCGCGTCGCCGATCCAGGCGCTGGCCCGGCCCATGGCCCGGCGCAGCAGGCCGTCGGCGTAGCCCGCGGCCAGGAGGCCGATGCGCATGGCGCGATCCGCGACGAAGCTATCGCCATAGCCGACCGCGTCACCCGCCTTCAGGTCGCGCACCTGCAGGATCGGCGCTTCCAGGCGCGCGACGGCCCGGAAGGCGGGATCGGGAACCTCGCGCGGGCCGCCGCCAAAGAGGCTGATGCCCGGGCGAACCATGTCGAAGTGATAGTCGGCGCCCAGGTAGATCCCCGCCGAGGCCGCCAGGCTGGCGGGGGCGTCGGGGAAGCGGGCGCGGGCCTCGCGGAAGAGGGCGAGCTGGCGGGCGTTGCGTGGGCTCGCCGGATCGGCGGCGCAGGCCAGGTGGCTCATCACCAGCTCGACCTTCAGGTCCGCCGCCGCGCGGGCGTCGTCGACGTCGACGCCCAGGCGGTTCATGCCGGTGTCGATGTGGATGGCGCAGGCGCCGCCGACGCCACGCCAGCGGGCGATGTCCTCGGCGCTGTTCAGCACCGGCGTCAGGGCGGCGTCGACCAGCGCGCCGGCCTCCACGCCCGCCAGGCCGTCGAGCACGAAGATGCGCGCCGGCCGCGCGGCCCCCATCGCGGCGCGCAGGGCCAGCCCCTCCGACAGCCGCGCGACGAAGAAGTCCCGCGCGCCCTCATCCCAGAGGCGCCCCGCGATCAGGCCCGCGCCCAGGCCATAGCCGTCGGCCTTGACCACCGGCGCGACCACGGCGCCGGGCGCCGCCGCGCGCAGGGTGGCGTGGTTGGCGGCCAGGGCGGCCAGGTCGATGGTCAGGCGCGCGGCGCTCAATGGGGATCGAACCGGCCTTCGCGGGCGAGATCGCTGAACTTGGTCAGGTCGGGGTTGAAGTGCAGCTTCACCGTGCCGATCGGGCCGTGGCGCTGCTTGCCGATGATGACGTCGGCATGGTTGGCGATCTTGTCGAGCTGCTCCTGCCAGGCCAGGTGCTCCTCGGTGCCCTCGCGCGGCTCGGCCCGGCCGAGGTAGTAGGCCTCGCGGTAGATGAACATCACCACGTCGGCGTCCTGCTCGATGGAGCCGGATTCGCGCAGGTCCGACAGCTGGGGCTTCTTGTCCTCGCGGTTCTCCACCTGGCGGCTGAGCTGGGCCAGGGCGATGATCGGCACCGACAGCTCCTTGGCCAGGGCCTTCAGGGCCATGGTGATCTGGGTGACTTCCTGCACCCGGTTCTCGCTGCCGCGGCCGTTCTCCGAGCCGGTGATCAGCTGGACGTAGTCGATGACGATCAGGTCCAGGCCGGCCTGGCGCTTCAGGCGCCGGCAGCGGGCGACCAGCTTGGAGATCGAGATGCCGCCGGTGTCGTCGATGAACAGCGGCGCTTCCTGCAGCTCGATGGCCGCATCGCGAACCCGGCCGAACTCGCTGGCGTTGATCTCGCCCTTGCGCATGCGGTCGGACGAGACTTCGGTGACGTCGGCCAGCAGGCGCATGGCCAGCTGCTCGGCGCTCATTTCCAAGGAGAAGAAGGCCACGACGCCGCCGCTGACGGTCTTCTTCGTGCCGTCCGGCTGCGGCTCCCAGGCGTAGCGGCGCGCCACGTTGAAGGCGATGTTGGCGCCCAGCGCCGTCTTGCCCATGGAAGGGCGCGCGGCGAGGATGATCAGGTCCGACTGGTGCAGGCCGCCCAGCATCCGGTCCAGGTCGGTGAGGCCGGTGGAGACGCCCGACAGGCCGCCGTCGCGATTGTAGGCCTCCGCCGCCATCTCCACGGCCTTGGCCAGCGAGCTCTCGAAGCTGTGGAAGCCGGTGGTGGCCGCGCCGCTCTCGGCCAGGGTGAACAGCTGCTGCTCGGCGGCCTCGATCTGGTCGCGGGCGGTCTTCTCCGGGTCGCCCTGCTGGGCGTCATGGGCGATGTCGCCGCCGATCCGGATCAGGTCCCGGCGCAGGGCCAGGTCATAGATCACCCGGGCGTAGTCGCCCGCGTTGGCGGCCGAAGGGGCGCGGTCGACGAGGTCGGCCAGGTAGCGCACGCCGCCCAGCTCATCGAACGCCGCGTCGCGCGCGAACTGCTCGGCCAGCAGGATCGGCTCGGCCAGCTGGCCGCGGCGCACGTGGCTCTCGATCGCGGCGAACAGGCGGCCGTGGAAGGGCTCGAAGAAGTGGCGCGCCTGCAGCTGGTCGGTCAGCCGCTCATAGGCCGAGTTGTCGTACAGCAGCACGCCCAGCAAGGCCTGCTCGGCCTCGATGTTGGCCGGGGCGTGCGGGATCTCGACGGACTGGGGTACGGGGCGCAGATCGTGCGCGGGGACGAGGGCCATGGCGGTTACGGATAGACTAACGGCGTCACCTTGAGCATTGCGACAAAGCGCATCCCCCACAGGAATCTCGGGACCTGTGGATGGTATCCGAGCCTGGGACCAGGGTGCGTCAGGAGCGGTCGCACCGCCTCAGATCGCTAGGGATTATAGGCGCGCTCACCGTGGTAGGTCATGTCGAGGCCCTCCTCGATCTCCTCGTCGCGGGCGCGAAGGCCGGTGATGGCGCGGGTCAGGTAGGCGAGGGCCGTCGCCGCGACGGCCGACCAGGCGCAGACGGCGACAACGCCGATCACCTGGATCAGCGCCTGGCCGCCCATGCCGCCCGTGACGCCATAGCCGGCCCCGCCCAGGGCCGGGGCGGCCAGGAAGGCGACCAGCAGCGTGCCCAGGATGCCGCCGACGCCGTGCACGGCGAAGACGTCCAGGGAATCGTCGATCTTGAAGCGGTGCTTGACGAGGTCGACGGCGAAGAAGCAGACGACGCTGCCCGCCGCCCCCAGGATCAGGCCGCCGATCGGGCCGACGAAGCCCGACGCGGGTGTCACGGTGGCCAGGCCCGCCACCACGCCGGTGACCATGCCGACCATGCTGGGCCGCTGGAAACGCCACTTCTCGAGCAGGGCCCAGACCAGGCCGGCCATCGAGGCCGACAGATGGGTGACCAGGATGGCCATGGCCGCGTCGCCGCCGGCGGCCAGGGCGCTGCCGCCGTTGAAGCCGTACCAGCCGACCCACAGCATGCCCGCGCCGATCATGGTCATGCCGGGATTGTGCGGGGGGCTGAGGTCGCGCGGGAAACCCTCGCGCCGGCCGAGCACGATGGCGAGGACCAGGGCCGAGACGCCGGCCGTGGCGTGCACCACCAGGCCGCCGGCGTAGTCCATGACCCCTCGCGTCGCCAGCCAGCCGCCGCCCCACACCCAGTGCGTCACCGGCGCGTAGACCACCAGCAACCAGAGGGCGCTGAACAGCAGCACGGCCGAAAAGCGGATCCGCTCCACATAGGCGCCGACGATCAGCCCGGGCGTGATCACCGCGAAGGTGAGCTGGAAGGTGAAGAAGGCCGCCTCGGGGATCGTCCCGTGCAGGGCCTTGCGGTCGACGCCCAGCAGGAAGGCCTTGGCGAAGCCGCCGATCCAGGCGCCGGCGCCGTCGAAGGCCAGGGTGTAGCCGAGGCCCAGCCAGACCACCGAGGCCAGGCAGGCGATGGCGACGCAGTGGATCATCACCGACAGGGTGTTCTTCTGGCGCACAAGGCCGGCGTAGAAGAGCGCCAGGCCCGGCAGGGTCATGAACAGCACCAGGGCGGTGGCCGCCAGCACCCAGGCGGTGTCGCCGCTGTCCAGCCGCGGCGGCGCGCCGGCGGCCTGGGCCATGGCGAGGCCCGGCGTCAGGACGGCGGCGGCCAGCGCGGCGCCGGCAAGAGTGGTCAGGCGTCGCACGGAAGTTCCCCCCAAGAGGTCGTCGGACTCGCGGCGTCGGCGTCAGCCGGACGGCGCCGCTTTCTTGGGCGGAGTTGTTCGCTTTGTCACCAGGAATCGCCCTCGGATTGGGCGCCGGCGCATGAAGAAAAAAGGGGCGGCCCGATTGCGCGGGCCGCCCCCTTTCATCAGGTCACGAGGGTTGGGCGACTACCAGTTGTAGCTTACGCGCCCATAGACGAACCGCCCGTCGAAGCCGAACGGCGAGTAGCTGGAGAAGGCGCCCCCGGTCGAGTTCGGAATCGGATTGGGGTATTCGTCGAACAGGTTGTTGGCGCCCACGGCCACTTGCAGGCGCTGGCTGATATTGGCCCGCACTTCCATGTCGGCCACGACATGCTGGCCGAGCCAGACGTCGTTCACCGCCGTGGTGCCGGGGTTCAGCACATTGCCGTAGTAGGTCAGGCGTCCGGTCGCGCCCCAGATGCCGTAGGTCCAGTCGACGCCGACGACGCCCTTCCACTGCGGCTGGCCGTTCTGGAACACCAGGGTGTTCACCCGGCCGAACAGGACCGCCGGCGGATTGAGGTTGGCCAGGGGCGTGGTCGACGGCAGCTTCGTCACCAGGGTCTCGTTGTGGCTGGCGCTGCCGGTCAGTTCGAACGTGCCGAGGTTGTCGGTGCGGATCTTGTAGGTCGCCACCAACTCGACGCCATTGGTCGTGGTGTTGACGCCGTTGATGAAGAACCGCAGGCCGGAAATGCCGCTGTTGGCGGGCAGCAGGGCGATGACGTTGGAGGCCGTCAGGTTCTCGGACAGGACGATCCGGTTCGTGACGTTGATGCGGTAAGCGTCGACGGTGAACGAGAAGGCGCCGAGCCGGAAAACGCCGCCCACGGAGTAGTTCATCGACCGCTCGGGCTCCAGCGGCTTGCCGCCGATCGCCGCGGCCACCGGCGAACCGGGGGGCAAGGTGGCGATCTGGAAGGGGGTGCCGTTGATGAAGGTGGTCGAAGTGGTGGTGAACGACGTCTGCTGCAGCGCCGGGGCGCGGAAGCCGTTGGATATCGCGCCGCGGATGGCGAACATTTCCGAGAAGTCGTAGCGACCGGCCAGCTTGCCGGTCACGACGCTTCCGAAGTCCGTGTAGTGCTCCGCGCGGATCGCCACGTCCGTGTCGAGTTCGTGCAGGGGGTGGACGTCCAGATCGACGTAGCCCGCGATCGACGAGCGATCGGTGGTCCCGGCGTTCGATGGCTGGAAGCCCGGGAATACCTGGGCGCCTGCCGCATAGGGGACATTGATCGAGCCGGAGCCGTCGAACTTCGTGCCCGTCAGCTTGGGGTTGGTTCCGCTGGTGTAGGAGTTCAACTCGCCGGCGCGGATCGAGTAGCGCTCGTAGCGGTACTCGAGGCCCGCGGCCAGGGTGATCGGGTCGGCCAGCTGGGCCGGATGGAATTGGCGGCTGAAGTCCGCGTTGCCCACCAGGGTGCTGTATTGCAGGCCCCCGGAGTCGAAGGTGGTCGGGCTGGCCGCGCCAAGCGAGGCGTTCAGCGAGTCGACGATCCGGTAGTCGATCTTGTTCGTGCCCCAAACCAGGCTGGTGTCGGCGTCCCATTCGCCAAGCTTGAACTTGGCGCCGAAGGCCGCGCTGGCGTCCTGGACGGTCGGGTTGATCTTGGGCAGGAAGCCGTCGGGATAGATCGAGGCGATGTCCTGGATCGACGAGTTGGCCGAGGCGCCGCCGACAGTGTTGTTGCTGTAGCAGTAGACCGTGGCCGAGCACGGACGACGGAACACGCCGCCGGATTCCGTCACGCGGTGCTGGTAGCTTGCCCAACCGTAGAGGTGCACGGCGCCGACGTCGTAGCCGCCGTTACCGAAGAAGCTGAACTGCTCGAGGTTCGGGTCGCCGAACCAGTCGCCGATGCGGTTGATGGTCTGCTCGCGCGGGTCGTAGACGCCGCCCGCCAGCACGGCGTACTGCGGCCGCGCGTCGGGGCCGGCGCGGACAGTGTGGTCCTGGTGCTTGTACTCGCCAGACACCGTCAGGAAGCCGTTCTGGCCCAGGCTGAGGCCAGTCCAGCCCGACACCGTGGTGACCAGGCCGTCGTTGACATGGCGATCGGGATTGACGGTCCAGGTGGCGTTGGCCGGCAGGGCCGCCGGGGTGGTGTGCACGTTGGTGTCGTAGCCGCCGACCGTCACCGAGAAGCCGCCCCCGTGGGACGCTTCGCGCAGACGCAGGTTCACCACGCCGGCGATGGCGTCCGAGCCGTACATCGCCGAAGCGCCGTCACGCAGCACCTCGACCGTGTTCAGGGCCGCCGTTGGGATGGTGTTGAGGTCCACCGAGGCCGTGCCGCGGCCAACGGAGCCGTTCAGGTTCACCAGGGCCGAAGTCTGGCGACGCTTGCCGTTGACCAGGACCAGAACCTGGTCCGGCGCGAGGCCGCGCAGGGTGGCGGGGCGAACCGAGTCCGTGCCGTCCGTCAGCGTCGGGCGCGGGAAGTTGAGCGAGGGCAGGGTCTCCGCCAGGGTCTGGGCCAGCTCCGTGCTGCCATTGTGCTGCAGGGCGGTGCTGGACACGACGTCCACCGGCGAGACGGTGTCGAGGCGGCTGCGCGGCGGCGTGCGGCTGCCGGTGACCACCAGCTCTCCGACCTGGGCGGCGTCGCTGGATGCGTTTGCCTCGGCGGCGGAGGCCGCGCCGGCCGAAAGGCTGACCGCGGAGGCGGCCAGGAGAAGAGAGAGTCGAATTCGCATTGAATGTCCCCGCAATCGCGGCCTCAGGGGGAGCGAGGCCGTTCGCGGGCTAGATGGCTCCGGGCTTCCGTCACTGAAATGACATTTTTGCCACAGCGCGGCCGTGAAATTTTCAGCAAGAAAAAAGGGCGCGGCCGAAGCCACGCCCTCAATTCACACCAAACCCCTAGGAATTAAGCCTCTCCGGCGAATTCCTGTTGGCCAGCGCCGCCTTCGAGCAGGTCGGCGGCGGCCTCGGCGTCGAGGGCGCGCTCCTCCTCAAATTGGGCGTTGATGACATTTTCGCCACGCGCCTGGCGATCGGCCTCGTCCTGGCTGCGGGCGATGTTGATGTTCACCGTGACGGTGACTTCCGCATGCAGCTTCACCTTCACGGGGTGAACGCCCAGGGTCTTGATCGGCTTGTCGAGAACGACCATCGAGCGATCGATCTTGCCGCCTTCGGCGTTGACCGCATCGGCGACGTCGCGGCCGGAGACCGAGCCGTAGAGCTGGCCGCTCTCGCCCGCCTGGCGGATCATGATGTAGGACGAACCGTCCAGGTTTTCGCCGGACTTGGAAGCGGCTTCACGCGCCTTGGCGTTGCGGGCCTCGATCTCGGCGCGCTGGCCTTCGAAGACCTTGCGGTTGGCGGCGGTGGCGCGCAGGGCCTTGGAACGGGGCAGCAGGAAGTTGCGGGCGAACCCGTCCTTCACATTGACCTCGTCGCCCAGGACGCCCAGGCGCTCGACGCGTTCGAGCAGGATGACTTTCATCTGTGCCTTCCTCCTACTTCACGACGTAGGGGAGCAGGGCCAGGAAGCGGGCGCGCTTGATGGCCTTGGCCAGTTCGCGTTGCTTCTTGGCCGAGACGGCGGTGATGCGCGAGGGCACGATCTTGCCGCGTTCGGAGACGTAGCGCTGCAGCAGCTTGACGTCCTTGTAGTCGATCTTCGGGGCGTTGGCGCCGGAGAACGGGCACACCTTGCGGCGGCGCATGAAGGCGCGGCGCGGACCGCCGGAGGCGGCGGCGGGCGCTTCGGGAGCGGAAACGTCGGTCATTGACGGCCTCCTTCGGGCGCGAAGTCGTCGCGACGTTCGCGGTCGCGGTCGCGGCGGGCGAGAACCGGCGACAGCTCGAGGTCGAGCTCTTCGACGCGGACGGTCAGGTAGCGCAGCACGTCTTCGTTGATCGACAGCTGGCGCTCCATCTCCTTCACCGCCGGCGCCGGGGCGTCGAGGGCGAGCAGGGAGTAGTGGCCCTTGCGGTTCTTCTTGATGCGGTAGGTGAGGTTGCGAAGGCCCCAGTACTCGATCTTGGCGATGTGACCGCCTTGAGCTTCGATGAGGGCCTTGATTTCTTCGTTCAGGGCTTCCGCCTGCTGGGGCGAGATGTCCTGACGCGCGATGAGCACGTGCTCGTAGTACGCCATGGTTTCCTTCTTCCGTTGTGGAAGGCGGCGCGTCCGGGCCCGGAAGAGGCTTCGGAAACGATGGATCTTTCCGTGGCGACCTGGGAGACCTCCCAAGTCCTTTCACGTTCCACGAAAAGACCGCCTTCCGTGAGGAGGCGCGCAATTACCCGCAAACGGCGGGAAAATCAAGCGAACGAGGTCCTTGCCACCGGCGCGCGCTGGGCGAGACTGGGCCCAGGGCCGAACGGCCGCGGGGAGGGGACAAGACCATGATCGCCTATTCGACGCTTGGCGTGAACGACATGGACCGGTCGATCCGGTTCTACGACGCCGTGTTCGCGCCGCTGGGCGCTGTGCGCGAACCCACCAGCCCCACCTGGACCGGCTACACCCGCGCCGGCGACCGGGGGAAGTTCTTCCTGACCCGGCCGTGGGACCGGGCCGAGGCGACCAGCGGCAACGGGGCCATGCTGGCCTTCCTGGCCGACGACCGCGCGGCGGTGGACGCCTTCCACGCCGCGGCCCTGGCGCAGGGCGGCGTCTGCGAAGGGCCGCCGGGGGTGCGCGAGGGCATGAACCCGGTGTTCTACGCCGCCTATGTCCGCGACCCGGACGGCAACAAGCTCTGCGCCTTCGTACGCAAATAGCCGGGGGTGTCGGAACCGGTCGGCGCCGGGCGTCCTTGGGGGGAACACAGCCCAGGAGCTTCCCATGTCGAAGATCACGCCGTTCCTCTGGTTCGACACCGAGGCCGAAGAGGCCGCGGGCTTCTACGTCGGCCTGTTCCCGAACTCGCGGATCACCCAGACGGTGCGCTACGGCGAGGCCGGCCCTGGGCCGACGGGTAGCGTGATGACCATCGCCTTCGAGCTGGACGGGCGGCCTTTCACGGCCCTCAACGCCGGTCCGGTGTTCAAGTTCAACGAAGCCGTGTCGTTCGTCATCGACTGCGAGGACCAGGCCGAGGTGGACCGCTACTGGGACGCCCTGACCGCGAACGGCGGCCAGCCCAGCCAGTGCGGCTGGCTGAAGGACCGCTTCGGCCTGTCCTGGCAGGTGGTGCCCAAGGCGCTGCCCAGCCTGATCGGCGGGCCCGACGGCGCCAAGGCGCAGAAGGCCATGGCCGCCATGCTGAAGATGGCCAAGCTGGATATCGCGGCCCTGGAAGCCGCGCGCGAGGCGGCCTGACCGCCGGACGTCAGCTCAAGGTCGGCATCTTGAGGATCGCGCCGGGCGGGGCCTCGTGGATGCGGGTGGCCAGCGTGCCCCGGTAGGCCAGGATTTCGGGCAGCGACCGCTGCTCGAGGTTCTGAAGGTCGAAGGCGCCGTCGAGCACGAACGGCCGCTTGCCGGTCAGGCGCCAGCCCTCTTCGATTGGGCCGTTCGCGCCCTGCCAGGCCTTGACGAAGGGCCAGCCGGCCTCGCCGGCCGGGTCGGCCAGCAGCTTCGCGGCCCAGCCTTCGAGGGTGTCGGCCACGGGTTCGACGAGGCCCGTCTCGCTGGCGAAGCGCACCACCTTGTCCCCCTGCAGGGCGAAGAGATCGCCCAGGGCGTCGGCGGCGAAGAACAGCAGCCCGTCGCAGCGGTGCCAGTAGCCGGCCGTCCAGTCGCCGTTGTTGAGGCGCACCAGGTCCAGCCGGCGGATCGGGGCGTCGACCGGGAACACCACCAGGGCGTCGTCGAAGGCGAAGAAGCCGTTGCGCTGGCCCAGCAGGCCTTCCAGCTCCCGCGTCCGCGCGGCGCCCCCCAAGTCGGGCAGGACGCCCGCGAAATCGGGGCCGAGGGCCCCGCCGGCGACGCCGAGCAGGGCCTGGAGGGATGCGGTCATGGTCGCCTCGCTTCGCGCCCCCTCACTTGGGGTGATCGGCGCGCCACTTCTTCACCGCCCCGAGCGTCAGCGTCACGTGTTCGTTCGGATTGAGGTCCGAATAGACGAACACGATCTTGCCGTCCGGCGCGATGACATAGGAGGTGCGGTCGGACCAGCCCGGACGCAAGACCAGGGCGGAATCATAGCTCTTGGCGATGGCCGCATTGGGGTCGGAAGCGACCGGGAACTTGCCCGAGCAATGCTCGGTCTCGGTGGAGAAGGCGGCGAGCTGGTCGAGGTTGCCGGAGGTGACGCCGATCACTGTCGCGCCCTGAGCCTTGAACTGGTCCATGGCGTCGGCGAACAGGTGCGCCTCTGCGTTGCAGCCCGAGGTGTGGGCTGCCGGGAAGAAGTAGAGCACGACCGGGCCCTTCTTCAGGGCCGCCTTGAGATCGAACGTCAGGGGCTTGCCCGCCTGGAACCCCGGCGCGCTGAACTGCGGGGCGGCCGCGCCGACGGCGAGGTGCGCCAAGGCCGGTCCGGCGACGAGGGCGCTGGCGGCGGCAAGCGCCATGATGATGCGTTTCATGGTGATGTCCTTCCTGTACCTGCCCTCGCGTTCGAGTATGCGCCGCGCCGCCGAGGCGCCCAAGCCGAAATCGCCGCGCCTTGCCCCATGCCCTGCCCCACGCCTTGCCCAAGCCGGAGCGATCGCCTAACCCTCCCGGCCATCTGAGGAAACCAATCCCAAGGAGCGCGCATGAGCCTCGCCTTCATCTTTCCGGGACAGGGCAGCCAGGCCGTCGGCATGGGCGCGGACCTGGCCGAGGCCTTCGCCAGCGCCCGCGAGGTCTTCCAGGAGGTGGACGAGGCCCTGGGCCAGAACCTCTCGAAGCTGATGCGCGAGGGTCCGATCGAGGACCTGACCCTGACCGAGAACACCCAGCCGGCGCTGATGGCCGTCAGCCTGGCGGTGATGCGCGTCCTGGAAAAGGACTTCGGCGTCGGCGTGGAGAAGGCCGCCTTCGTCGCCGGCCATTCGCTGGGCGAATACTCCGCCCTGGCGGCGGCGGGGGCGATCGGCCTGGCGGACACGGCGCGGCTGCTGAAGCTGCGCGGCCAGGCGATGCAGCGCGCCGTGCCGGTGGGCGAGGGGGCCATGGCGTCCCTGATCGGCCCCAAGACCGACGTTGCCCTGGCCGAGGCGGCGGCCAAGGAAGGTTCGGCGGTCGGCGTCTGCGTGGTGGCCAACGACAACAACGCCGGCAATGTGGTGATCTCCGGCGCCAAGGCGGCGGTGGACAAGGCCATCGAGGCGGCCAAGGCGCTGGGCGCGCGGGCCATTCCGCTGAACGTCTCCGCCCCCTTCCATTGCCCCCTGATGCAACCGGCCGCTGACGAGATGGCGCAGGCCCTGGCCGCGGTGACCATCCTGGCGCCGCGCGCGCCCCTGGTGGCCAACGTCACCGCCCGCCCGACCCTGGACCCCGAGGCGATCCGCCGGATGCTGGTGGAGCAGGTCACCGGCCGCGTTCGCTGGCGCGAGAGCATGGAATGGCTGGCGGCCGAAGACGGCGGCAAGGTCACCCGGTTCGCCGAGGCCGGGGCCGGCAAGGTGCTGACCGGCATGGTCAAGCGCATCGCCCCCGACGCCGAGGGCGTGGCCCTCAACGGCCCCGTCGACCTGGAAGCCTTCGCGGCCTCGCTTTGATTTCGATCCGATTGGAAGCTCTGAATGTTTGATCTTACCGGCAAGACCGCCCTCGTCACCGGCGCCTCGGGCGGCATCGGAGGGGCCATCGCCCGGGCCCTGCACGCCCAGGGCGCGCACGTGGTGCTGTCGGGCACCCGCGAATCGGCCCTGGCCGAACTGGCTTCCAGCCTGGGCGAGCGGACCTCGGTGGTGGCCGCCAACCTGGCTGATCCGGCGTCCGTCGACGGACTGGTCGCGGCCTCGGAAGCCGCGGCAGGCCACGACCTGGACATCCTGGTCTCCAACGCCGGCGTCACCCGCGACGGCCTCCTGATGCGGATGAAGGACGAGGACTGGGAGACGGTCCTGAAGGTGAACCTGGAGAGCTACTTCCGGCTGTCGCGCTCGGTGATGCGCGGGTTCATGAAGCGGCGCGCCGGGCGCATCATCGGCATCACCTCGGTGGTCGGGGTGATGGGCAATGGCGGCCAGACCAACTATGCCGCCTCCAAGGCCGGAATGATCGGCTTTTCCAAGGCCTTGGCCCAGGAGGTCGCGAGCCGCAACGTGACGGTGAACTGCATCGCGCCGGGCATGATCGAAAGCCCCATGACCGACGCCCTGACCGAGGCCCAGCGGGCCCAGATCCTGAACACCATCCCCCTCGGCAAGCTGGGGGTGGGCGAGGACGTGGCGGCGGCCTGCGTCTACCTCGCCAGCGACGAGGCGGCCTATGTCACCGGCCAGACCCTGCACGTGAACGGCGGCATGGCGATGATCTAGGGCGAGGCCTGAGCGGGGCTCGCAGGGCCTCGCGGAAACAGCGCCGGTGTTGCGCTAGTCTCGCCAAAAGGAACATGCTAGGCGGGAGCCGAAAAAGAGCCTGAACTGAACGAGCGCCCCGCGCGCTCGGACGCTTTGAGTGAAATCCGCGCCGCGGAGCGTTTGGGGAAATCCCGCCGCCGGGCGCAAACCATAACGAGGGACTTGAACTGAATGTCCGACATCCTTGAGCGCGTGCGGAAGATCGTCATCGAGCACCTGGACGCCGACCCGGAAAAGGTGACCGAGAAGGCCAGCTTCATCGACGACCTGGGCGCCGACAGCCTGGACAACGTCGAACTCGTCATGGCCTTCGAAGAAGAGTTCGACATCGAAATCCCGGACGACGCCGCCGAGCACATCCAGACGGTGGGCGACGCCGTGAAATTCATCGGAGAGCGTCTGGGCGCCTAAGGCGGTCCAAGCGACACCTCTTCACCGCGCCGCGCCGTGTCAGTTCGCCTGATGCGCGCGGCGTTCGTGATTCTGGCGCAGGGCTTTAGCCGAGCTGCAGGGCCAGCGGCGAAAACGGATGCTGGCCCGCCGCCCGAAATGCTCTAGCCTTCGCGATCGAGAGACGGCGGCCGGCCCCAAGGGGCGACCGGCCGGCCCAAGGGAGAGTCACCGATACCCATGCGTCGTGTTGTCGTTACCGGAATTGGCATGGTCACGCCCCTGGGCTGGGGCGTCGACACCACGTGGAAGAACATCCTGGCGGGCAAGTCCGGGGCCGGACGAATCACCGCCTTCGATCCCACGGACTACGCCTGCAAGGTGGCCTGCGAGGTGCCGCGGGTGGACGGGCGCGGCGGCGGCGGGCCGGACGTGCCGGGATCCTACGATCCCGACCAGACGATGAGCACGCGCGACCAGCGGCGGGTGGACGACTTCATCCTATACGCCATGGCCGCGGCCGACGAGGCGGTGAAGGACGCCGACTGGGCGCCCACCGACGAGGTCGAGCGCCGCCGCACCGGGGTGATCATCGGCTCGGGCATCGGCGGCCTGGCGACCATCGCCGAGACGGCCATCGAACTGCACGAGAAGGGGCCGCGCCGGGTCAGCCCGTTCTTCATCCCCTCGGCCTTGATCAACCTGGCGTCCGGCCAGGTGTCGATCCGCTATGGCTTCAAGGGCCCCAACCACGCCGTGGTGACGGCCTGCGCCACCGGCGCCCACGCCGTGGGCGACGCCATGCGGCTGATCCAGTTCGGCGACGCCGACGTGATGGTGGCCGGCGGGGCCGAGGCCTCGGTCTGCCCCATCGGCATCGCCGGCTTCATCGCCTGCCGGGCGATGTCGACCAACTTCAACGACACCCCCGAGCGCGCCTCGCGGCCCTACGACAAGGACCGCGACGGCTTCGTGATGGGCGAGGGCGCCGGCTGCCTGATCCTGGAAGAGTACGAGCACGCCAAGAAGCGCGGGGCCAAGATCTACGCCGAGGTGATCGGCTATGGCCTGGCCGGCGACGCCTACCACATCACTTCGCCGGCCGAGGACGGCGACGGCGGCTACCGCGCCATGGAGGCGGCCCTGGGCCACGCCGGGCTGGATCCCGCCGACATCGACTACATCAACGCCCACGGCACCTCGACGCCGCTGGGCGACGAGATCGAGCTGGGGGCGGTGGAGCGGCTGCTGGGTCAGGCGGCGGGCAAGGTGGCCATGTCGTCCACCAAGTCGGCCACCGGACACCTGCTGGGCGCGGCCGGGGCGATCGAGGCGATCTTCAGCATCCTGGCCCTGCGCGACCAGATCGCGCCGCCGACCATCAACCTCGAGAATCCCTCGGTGGAGACCGCCATCGACCTGGTGCCCAACAAGGCCAAGCCGATGAAGATCGACGTGGCGCTGTCCAACAGCTTCGGCTTCGGCGGCACCAACGCCTCTGTCATCTTCAAGAAGGCGCCGTGAGCCGCAGGCCGCGCTATCGCCGCAGCGCGCAGGTCACCCCCGCGCGCCGGATGCTGATCATGGGCGCCAGCGCCCTCTCGGTCCTCGCCGCCGGCCTGGCCCTGGTGCTGCTGTGGGCGCTGTGGACCTATGCCGGGCCGGGGCCCAAGGCGAGGGAAGGGGCGTCCACCGACGTCGTCCTGCGTCAGGGCGCCAGCCTGCCCGAGATCGCCGCCAGCCTTAAGCGCGCCCACGTCATCGGATCGACGGCGATCTTCATCGCCGCCTCGGAGGTCACCGGCGCGGCCAAGCGCATGAAGGCCGGCGAGTACGACATTCCCAGCCATGCCTCCATGGCTCGCATCATCGGCCTGATCCGCGACGGCAAGGTGGTGCGCCACCTGGTGACCATCCCCGAGGGCGTCACCTCCGAGATGGTGGTCGACATCCTGCAGTCCTCCGAATTCCTGACCGGCAGCGCGCCGGTCCCCCCGGAGGGGGCGGTCCTGCCCGAGACCTACGAGGTGCGGCGGGGCGAGGACCGCGCGGCGGTGCTCCAGCGGATGATGGACGACCGCGACAAGCTGCTGGCCACCCTGTGGGACCACCGGCGCTCCGACCTTCCCTACCAGTCGCCGGACCAGGCGGTGACCCTGGCCTCCATCGTCGAGAAGGAGACCGCCAAGCCGGACGAGCGGCCCCGTATCGCGGCCGTGTTCATCAACCGGCTGCAGAAGGGCATGAAGCTGGAGAGCGACCCGACCATCATCTATGGCCTGACCCGCGGCCGGCCCCTGGGGCACGGCATACGGGTGTCGGAGCGCGCCTCCGAGACGCCCTACAACACCTATGTGATCCAGGGCCTGCCGCCCACGCCGATCGGCAATCCGGGCCGGGCCTCCCTGGCCGCGGCGCTGGATCCGCCGCGCACGGACGAGCTCTATTTCGTGGCCGACGGGACGGGTGGGCACACCTTCTCGTCGACCTTCGAGGCGCATCAGAAGAATGTCGCCCATCTGCGGGCGCGCGAGCATGCGGCCCAGGCCGGGCCGGCCCCGAAGGCGGTGAAGTAGATGGCGCTTTCCGGCATGACCGGCTTCGCCCGGCGCGAGGGCGCGCACGGCGACTGGAGCTGGGCGGTGGAGGCCCGCAGCGTCAACGGCCGGGGCCTGGAGGTGCGCTTCCGCGGGCCTCCCGGCTTCGACGGCCTGGAGCGGGCCGCGCGCGAGCTGGCCCAACAGCGCTTCCAGCGCGGCCAACTGACCGTCAACATCCAGGCCCGGCGGGCCGACAGCCAGGGCGAGGGACGCGTCAACCGGGAGGTGCTGGAGCGCTATCTCAAGGTCGCCGAGGAGTATGTCCTGGCGGGCCTGGCCAGCCAGCCGCGCATGGACGGCATGCTGGCGCTCAAGGGCGTCATCGAGGCCGGCGAGGGCGAGGACGACGCCGAGGCCCACGCCGCCGTCGAGGCCGCCATGGCCGCCTCCCTGGCCCACGCCATGGACGCCCTGAAGGTCGCCCGCCAGGAGGAAGGCGCGGCGTTGCAGGCCGTGCTGGGCGGGCTGGTGGACCAGATCGCAGGCCTGGCCGACGCCGCCGAGGGCGAAGCGGCGACGCAGGCCCTGGCGATCCGTGACCGCGTGACGCGCCGCCTGACCGAACTGGCCGGCGAGGCCGCCGGCGAGGAACGCATCGTCCAGGAGGCGGCTACCCTGGCGCTGAAGGCCGACGTGCGCGAGGAACTGGACCGCCTGAAGACCCATGTCGTCTCGGCCCGCGCCTTGATGGACGAGACCGCCGCCACGGGGCGCAAGATGGACTTCCTGACCCAGGAATTCATGCGCGAGGCCAATACGCTGTGCTCGAAATCGGCGACCAACGCCTTGACCAGCGTGGGCCTGGCGTTGAAAGCCGCGATCGATCAATTCCGCGAGCAAACCCAGAATGTCGAATGATGTGGCCACCGAGCACCGGGGCCTGTTGCTGATGGTGGTCAGCCCTTCGGGCGTGGGCAAGACGTCCCTGACCCGCCGGCTGGTCGCCGACCATTCCGACCTGCACCTGTCGATCTCGGCCACCACCCGCGATCCGCGGCCGGGCGAGCACGAGGGGCGCGACTATCACTTCGTCGACCGTGACATGTTCAAGCACATGGTCGATGAGGACGCCTTCCTCGAATGGGCCGAGGTTTACGGCAACTTCTACGGCAGCCCCAAGGCGCCGATCATGGCCTCGCTGGAGCAGGGCCAGAGCGTGCTCTTCGACATCGACTTCCAGGGCGCCATGAAGATCAGCGCCCATGCCCCCGACGACGCGGTGAAGGTCTACATCCTGCCGCCGTCCCTGGCGGAGATGAGCCGGCGGCTGCACGCCCGCTCGCAGGACTCCGAGGAAGTGATCGCCATGCGCCTGGCGCGGGCCAAGACCGAGATCGCCGACTGGGAGCGCTTCGACTACCTGATCCTCAACGACGACTTCGACCGCGCCTACGCCGAACTCGCCCACATCTATCACGCCGAGCGGCTGAAGCGGGTGCGCCAGACGTGGATCGCTCCCTTCGTGAAGAAGCTGACCGACGAGGCGATCTGAGGCTCAGGCGCCCCCGTCCAGCGCCTGCGCGAGGGCCAGGAACCCCGACACCGGAACCGTCTCCGCCCGGGCGTTGGGGTCGATGCCCGCGGCCTGGCACAGCGCCTCGCCGCCGAGGGCCTTGAGGCTGGAGCGGAGCATCTTGCGGCGCTGGCCGAAGGCGGCGGCGGTGACCTTCTGCAAGGTCTCGACCAGGGCCGCCGGCGGACGCTCGGCCAGCGGCGTCAGGCGAACCACCGCCGAGGCCACCTTGGGGGGCGGGGTGAAGGCGCGGGCGGGCAGGTCCATCACCGTCTCGGCCCGGCAGAGCGCCTGGGCGAGGACGCCGAGGCGGCCGTAGTCGCGCCCGCCCACCGGGGCGGCGATGCGGTCGGCGACCTCCTTCTGGAACATCAGGGTCATGGAGACCGGCGTGAAGGGCCCGGTCAGCCACTTCACCAGCAGCGGGGTCCCGACGTTGTAGGGCAGGTTGGCGACGATGGCCGCCGGACCGCCGGCCAGGGCGGCCTCGTCCACCTCCAGCGCGTCGGCCTCGACCACCGTCAGGCGGCCTTCGGCGGCCGCGGCGAGGTCATGCAGGATGGGGATGAAGCGCGGGTCCTTTTCCACCGCCACCACCCGCGCGCCGGTCTCCAGGAGGGCGCGGGTCAGGCCGCCGGGGCCGGGGCCGACCTCGATCACGGCCTGGCCTTCGCCCACGCCGGCCAGGCGGGCGATCTTGCGGGTGACGTTGAGGTCCAGGAGGAAGTGCTGGCCGAAGCGCTTGTCGGCCGACAGGCCCGCGCCGGCCAGGACGTCGCGCAGGGGCGGCAGGGCGTCGAGGGCGGGCACGCTCATCGGCCGTGGCGGCGAGCGGCCATCTCGGCGGCCAGGCGAATGGCGGCCATCAGGCTGTCGGGCCGCGCCAGGCCCCGGCCGGCGATGTCGAATCCGACCCCGTGGTCGGGCGAGGTGCGCACGATCGGCAGGCCCAGGGTGACGTTCACACCGCCCCAGAAGTCCAGCATCTTGACCGGGATCAGCGCCTGGTCGTGGTACATGCAAAGCGCCGCGTCGAAGCGCGCGCGGGCGTCGGGATGGAACAGGCTGTCGGACGGGTGCGGCCCCGTCGCCGCGACGCCCAGGTCTTGAAGTGCCCGAACCGCCGGCGCGATGATCTCGACCTCCTCCCGTCCGATCGAACCGGATTCGCCAGCGTGCGGATTGAGGCCGGTCACGGCCAGGCGCGGGACGCGGATGCCGAAGTCACGGGCGAGGGCCTGGGCGGTGACGAGCCCGGCGTTGACGATGCGCTCGACGCTCAGCAGGCCTGGGACCTGGGCCAGGGGCTCGTGGATGGTCACCAGGGTGACCCGCAGGTCCTGGGCCGTCAGCATCATGATCGGACCACGCGCGCCGGCCAGGCTGGCGGCGGCGGTGAGCTCGCCCAGGAACTCCGTGTGGCCCGGGAAGCCGAAGCCGGCTTCATAGAGCGGCGCCTTGGCGATCGGGGCGGTGACGACGCCGGAAACGACCCCCGAGAGGGCGAGGCCCGCGGCGGTCTCGATCCAGCGGATGATCGCCGGGGCCGCGGCGGCGGATGGCTGGCCCGCGACGACCCGGGTGTTCAGGGGCAGATCGAGGACGGGCAGGGCGTCCTCGAACACGGACAGGGCGTCGGCGGGCAAGCCCACGGGCCGTACGATGGCCGCGCCGGCCGGTGACGCGGCGGCGAGGGCATGAGCGTCGCCAATGACCACGAACGGCGGCCCGTCGTGGCGCAGGGCGCTCCAGGCCTTGACGATGATCTCCGGCCCGATGCCCGCCGGATCGCCCAGCGTGACGGCGAGCGGCGCCCCGCCCGTGTCCTTCTTCGCGACGTCTCGGATCACCGCGTCTCGATGGTGGCGGAGTTGCGCAGGTCGCGCAGGTACCGCTTGGAGATCATGGCCAGTTGCTGGCCGACGAGGCGGTTCTCGATCTCGTCATGGTTCATCAGGTCGGCGCCGGGCTGGCGCTTGTTGCAGATGGCGATGACGTGCAGGCCGGCGTCGGTGCGCAGGGGCTCGGACACCTGGCCCACGTTGAGGGTCTGGGCGGCGTCGCGGAAGGCCGGCGCCAGGTCCTTGATTTCGGCCTCGCCGAGGTCGCCATAGATGACGCCGTCGATCTTGGCCGCCTGCACCTGCAGGGTGTCGCAACCGTTCACGCGGCCGCGCAGCACGTCGAGCTTGGCCTTGGCGGCGGCGACCTCGTCGTCGGTGGCCGTGGCGGGCAGGGCGACGGCGGCCTGCTTGAGGCTGACCAGGGTGGCCGCGCCGCCGGCGCGGCGGTCGCGCAACAGGATGATGTAGACGCTGTCCTTGGTGGCGATCGGGGCGGAGAGCTGGCCCGGACGCATCTGGTCGAGGGCGGCGTCCACCTCGGCGGGCATCTCGCCCGGGGACACCCAGCCGACGTCCCCGCCGTTGGCGGCGGTCGTCGAGGTGGAGAATTGCCGGGCCACGGCGGCGAAGGGCGCGCCCTTCTGCAGCTGGGTGATCAACTGCGCGGCGCCGTTCATGGCCTGCTGCGCGCCGCCGGCGCGCGCGTCGTCGATGACCACTTCGCTGATCTGATACTGCGGGCGGCCGGACTCGGCGGCGATGCGGGCCTGGTAGGCCTTGATCTGGTCTTCGCCGATGCGCACGCGCGAGCCGTAGCGACCGCGGATCCAGCCGCGCCAGCTGATCTCGGCGCGAAGCTGGGCCTTGAAGGTCTCGGCCTGGACGCCCTGGGACGCCAGTTGGCCGAGCAGGCCCTCTGCGGTGGTGTTGTTGCTGCGCGCGATGTCGTTGATCTCGTCGTTGATCTCTTCGTCCGAGGCGATGAGGTCGAACTTCTGTTCCTTGCTCTCGCGCCGCAGTTCCTGGAGCTCCAGGTGCTCATCGATGAGGGAACGCAGCGCCTCGCTCTGCAGTTCAGGCAGGTTCTGGTCCGTGACCTGGATGCCCGAGGTGACGATGAGCAGGCGCATGCGCTGGACGACGTCGAAGGTGGAGATGATGTCGTCATTCACCGAGGCCACGACGGCCTCGGAAAGGCCCTGGGGCTGCTGCTGGGGCGCGGGGGCCGGGGCTGGGGCCGCGGCGGCCGGTGGGGCGGCGGCGTCCTGGCCCACCGCCGGGGCGGCGGCGATCATGATGCCCAGAGCAGCGCCGCTCGCGCCCGCGATCCTACCAAGCCAGCGCATAGATATTGAATATCCTCATACGATTAGGCCCGCCGCCCCGGAGTTTCATCCCGGCGCGGCGAGGCGTCTGTTCAGGGCCTGTAGCCTGAATTCCCCAATGTGGCGAGCGTTAGGCGCAGGACCACGGACTTGGACGGGCCCAGGGTGCCGTTGGTGGTCTCGTCGCTGCGATAGATCACTTCCACCCGCACACAGTCGTCACGATAGACGACGCCGATGTCGCGGCGCAGCCACTGGTCGGTGTCGAAGTTGCGGATCCCGTAGAGCGAAAGGCCCCAATGCTTGGTGGCCCAAAGGTCGCCGCGGAAGTCGAGCCCCTTGAAGGCGCCGCCCGTAGGGGCCTGAACCTCTTCCAGATAACGGATGTAGCCGCTGACGCGGGTGGTGGTGAAGTCGCCGCCGGCCTCCAGCCGGTGGATCGCGCCGTTGTCGGCGCCCAGGCGCCAGCGCGAGAACAGGTGCACGCCGCGGACCGGGGTCACCTCGGCGCCCAGCACATAGTCCGAGGACTGCGTGTCCAGGCTGGTGTTGGCCGGCAGGGCCGGGTCGCTGTTGGCGCGGAAGCTGCGACCAAGCATCACACTGGCGCTGCGCCCGTTCGTCCAGAACGCCGTGGCCCGTCCGCCGACGGTAAAGCGCTGACCGCTCTCATAGAGGTCGTAGCCCGGCGAGCGGTTGACCTGGAACAGGTTGGTCTCGTCCAGCTCCCAGACCTGGCTGTCCTCGTTGGGAATGCGCGGGTCGAGCTTGTTGTTGGGCGACAGGGCGATCTGGGCCAGGGGCTCCAGGATCCAGGTGACGTCGCCGGCCTGCTTGATCAGGGGATAGCTGATGTCCGCCCCGCCGGTGACGAGGCCCCGGCCGATGGTGGCGGTGGACGCGTAGGGCGCGGGCAGGTTGGCGACGCTGTAAACGTCGGCGCGGGCCTGCAGGAATGGCTCGACCCGCAGGCCGTTGGCGAAGGTGAAGGCGCCGCGCCAGTTGGCCTGGACGGTGGCGCGCCGGCTGTCGACGCCCTCCTGCAGCGGATCGGTGGGCGAGCGGTTGCGGTCCAGCACCACGGCGCTGCCGTCGACGCGCAGGCGTCCGCCCAGAAGCGCCTGGGGCAGCTCCCAGCGCGCCTCGATCACCGGCGCGATGAGCGGGAAGGTGCTGTTGATATCGTCCTGGCGCAGGCCCTGGACGCTGATCGCCGCCGCCGAGAAGTAGGACAGCGGGTCCTGGCGGGTGACGTAGAGCTGCGACACCAGGCGCCGGTCGTCGGCGGCGTAGAGGCCGCGCTCCACGAACACGTTGGAGACGTCGTACTTGTCGAAGATCAGCGGCTCGGACGCGCGCTCGGCCGTGAATCCCCAGCGCCAGTGCTGGTCGATGTCGAAGGCGCCCTTGGCGAGGATGTAGCTGCGCGAGGTCAGCGAGCCGAACTTGTTGCCGTGGGAATCGAAGTCGCGCTCGTAGGTGTAGCCGGCGCGCACGTCGACCGAGCCGGAGTAGAACCGCCGCCGCCAGTCCACCGTCAGGAACGGGTTCACCGTGGTGTTGATCTGCGGCGTGATGGTGATGTCCTGGGACGGACTGATCACCTGGTACCAGGACTGGGCGTAGGAGACGCCGCGCTTCTGGGAATAGGTGGCGTAGGGCGTCAGGAAGCCGGACTTGCGCTCGGCGGACGGGTCGGCGGTCCAGAGCACCGGCAGGTAAAGGACGCCGACGCCCAGCACCTGCACCACGGCATGGTGGTAGGTCACCAGCTGGCGCTTCTTGTCCTCGACCACCTGACTGGCGCGGATCGACCAGGTCGGCTCCTTGCGGCCGCCGTCCGCGCAGACGGCGCAGGGCGTGTAGATGGCGTCCCTGAGCTCGGTGACGTCCTCGCTGTGCCGCGTGGCGCTGGCCGCGGCGATCTTCACCCCGCCCTGCAGCCGGGTCGAAAAGCCCAGCGCGACGCCGGCGCTCATGTCCTTGTCAAGGGTGACGGCGTCGGAGAACTCCGCCGTCCCGTCGGGGTTCAGAATCTGAACATCGCCCCGCGCCGTCACCACGCCGGTGTTGCTGTCGTACTCCAGCGAGCGGGCGCGAAGGGTGCGGCCGTTGTAGCGCGCCTCGACATTGCCGGTGGCGGTGTAGCGATGGGTGGTGTTGTCCTGGGTGAGCTCGTCAGCCTCCAGATAGAAGCCGCCGCCGGCGAGGCCGTCGTCAGGCGCGGGCGGGGCGACGACCGGAGGCGCGGGCGGGGTCGCGGGCAGTGAGGCCTCGGGGGAGGGCGCGGCCGCGGCGGCGCCAGGCTGGGCCACGGCGCCGGCGAGGACGGCCGCCGCCGCTCCGGCCAGCCAGGCCGACCTGGCGCGCGCATCCGCCGAATGGCTGAACTTCATTCCAAACCGACCCTTGTTCACTCGACCGTATCCGCCCTTCGAGGTTTTGGCGCCCCCGCGCCGCCGCCTCCATCCCGAGTCAGCCGTCCTCGGTATAACAAAGCACCGTCACCCCCGACAGGAAGGCGAGGACCGGCGGCGCCCAGGCGGCCAGCGCCGGCGGCAACACGCCCGCCGAGCCCAGGGCGCCGCAGAGCTGGTTGGAGAAGAACACCACGAACCCCACCGCCAGTCCCACGATCGCCAGCCCCGCGAGGCCGCCCAGGCGCATCAGCCTCATGGAGAAGGCCGCTGCAAGCACTGACATGGCGGAAAAAAGCAGCGGTGTCGCCAGGAGTTGGTGCAGGCGAAGCTGATACCCCGCCACGGCGTAGCCGGAGGACTGGGCGCGCTCGATGGTTCTCGGCAGCCGCCAGAAGTCGATGGAGTCGGGCGAATCGACCTTCTCCATGGCGGTGCGCAGGTCCAGGGCGGAGGGCAGGTCCAGCCGTTCGGAGCGCACCGTCTGCGCCCCGGGCAAGGCTTCGCGCACGTCGGTCAGCCGCCAGGCGCCCGGCATCAGGTCCGCCTGCGACGCCTCGATCCGGCGCGAGGCGACCAGGGCGCCGCCGGGCCCCAGGCTCTGCAGGTAGATCGACACGCCCTGCAGGCGGATCGTGGCGTTCACGAGGTCGTGCGAGGCGGCGTGGATGACCATCTGGTCGCGCCCGTCCCCTTCGCGCAGCCACATCTCGTGGCTCGCGCCCCGCCGGTCTTCGCTCAGGTCGGCGCGGCGATCCTCGAAGCGGGCGCTGAGCCAGGCCGCGGCGGGATTGAGGGCGCCGATGGTCAGCATGCCGATGACGAAGGCGACGGCCGCGGCCGGCAAGACGAACCGCCAGGCCGACATGCCCGCGGCCCGCATCGCCACCAGCTCGCTGCGCCGGTTGAGCGCCACGAACGCGCCCATCACGCCGAACAGGAAGATGAAGGGCAACAGCTTCAGGATCACGGCCGGCGACTTCAGCAGCGTCAGGCCGATAAGCTGGACGAAGGTCAGGTCCACGACGCCGCCGAGGGTCCGCGACAGCTCGACGAAGTCGATCAGCATGATCACCGAGGCGATGACCGCGAAGGCGGCGCCGACGCCGAGCAGGGTCCGGGTCAAGACATAGAGCTGGATGCGCCCGATCGCCGAGGTCATGCGGTCAGTCCCGCCAGCCCCGGCGCGGGCAGGGACGGCGCCCGCCTGAGCGGGGCGAACAGGATCACGGCCGACGCCGCCGTCGCCGCCAGGGGCAGAAGGTACTGCAGCAGGTTGAAGGCCGGCGCGCCGCCCGCCGCCGCCTGGGCCGCGAAGCCCAGGGTGCGCAGCACCAGGGCGGCCAGAGCCGTGGCGCCGATCCGCTGGCCGTAGCCGAGCCGGCTGAAGGGCCCTCCCAGGACACCGGCCAGGGCCATGGCCATGAAGGCGATGTCGTAGAGCGCCCCGGCCAGGCGGGCGTGGCCCTCGGCCAGCAGCTTCTTGCGATTGGACCGCTCCCAGGCGCGGGTCAGGTCGGGGAAGAAGAGCTCGTGAAGGTAGCGGTCGGAGAGCTTGTAGTGAACCGGCTCGCGGGCCGGCATGAGCGTGCGCAGGTCGAAGGCGTATTCGTCGAAGGCCAGGGAGTTCAGGACGCCGGCCTTGGAGAACTCCTGGTTGGCGCCGTGGCGCATCATCAGGACCGGATAGCCGCCGCGCGTCTCCAGCCGCCCTTCCTGGGCGGTGACGGTCACGTCGCGGCCCTTGCCGTTCGTCTGGTCGATGAAGAGGTCGTGGATCAGTCCGTCTTCGTCCACGGCCCGGGCGTAGACGGTCAGTCCCTGGGCCGGATGGGTGAACTGGCCCGGCTTGACCATGGTGGCGGCCAGGTCGCTGCGCACGTCGCGCAGGAGGCCGCGCATGGCCCGGTAGCAGAGCGGCTGGACCCACAGCGACAGGGCCAAGGAGATGAGGGCCGCCAGGATGGCCAGGCGAAAGGCGGGGGAGGCCACCCGCCACCGGCTCATGCCGCCGGCGAAGCAGATGACGATCTCCTGCTCCGTGTGCAGCCTGTTCAGAGCGATCAGGGCCGCCACGAGCACGGCCACCGGCAGGATCATCACCACCAGCTGGGGCATGGCGAGGAGGGTGATCTCAGCGAACACCAGAGGGCTCTGGCGGTCGCTCACCAGGATGTCGAGGCCGCTGAGCGTCTGCGTCAGCAGGGCCACGCCCGACAGCGCCGCGGTCGCCAGCAGGGCCGGGCCCAGCAATTGATGGAACAGATAGCGTTCGATCAGGCGCATGCGGGCGGGAGGGCCTCTGGGGCGGGCTTAGCCCCGGCTCGGGCCTCGCAGTTGTAACCACGCGCTCGGCGCCGAGACAACTGGAGGCCGGACGGTGCGGGTGGCCGGGGCCCGGTTCAGGTCGCGGTGGCCACGGGACCGAAAACCTCGATGAAGGCCGCCCTCAGCGCCGCGTCGGCCTCGTCCATGGTCACGGGCAGGCCCAGGTCCACCAGGCTGGTGACGCCGTGCTGGGTGACGCCGCAGGGGACGATGCCCTCGAAGTGGGTGAGGTCCGGCTCGACGTTGAGGCT